>JAZNOI010000070.1:0-9235 GCA_045580755.1 Eubacteriales bacterium
CGATAACTGCCGCAACACCCGCAACGTATGCTCCGGTAATTCCGCAAAGTAAATAACCGAACATAACGGATATCACCGTTTTTAAAAAGTCGCCCACGAGAGTCAGCGCGGCGGCTTTTGAGCCGTATGTACGCATCATATTCGTCATGCCGGCGTTTCCGCTTCCGTGCTCTCGGATATCGTCGTTATACTTTTTCTTGGATATAAAAGTTGCGAAGTTTATACTTCCGAGCAAGTATCCGACAAGAAATACCAAAATAAGCGCGGGGATCAGATATAATAAAGGGGTGTCATAACCTATCTGAAGATCTGTATCTTTTTGGTATATGGGTGTTCCGAAGAAATAATTGACGATCCCATTCATTAAAATAGTAAAGATATTCATAGTCAGTCTGTATTATCACCTTTCTGACGGATTATTATTTTGATCGGGGTGCCTTTGAAGCCGAACACCTCTCTGATCTTGTTTTCGATATATCTCTGATATGAAAAGTGGAACAATTCGGCGTCGTTGCAGAAAATAACGAAGGTAGGGGGCGCTATGCCGACCTGAGTCATATAATAGATCTTCAGGCGTCGTCCTTTGTCCGAGGGAGGCTGAACCTTCGTTACGGCGTCGTTCAAAACGTCGTTTAGCATACCTGTTGAAATACGCAAAACCGACTGTTCGTAAACGTAATTGATGAATTCAAAAAGCTTGTTGATTCTTTGACCCGTTTTTGCCGATATAAAGAGAATGGGGGCATAGGGCATATATGCAAGGGAAGTCTGTATCTTTTGCGTGAACTCATTAACGGTATTATTATCTTTTTCGATAAGATCCCATTTGTTTACTACAATTATAGTTGGTTTGCCCGCTTCGTGAGCGAGTCCGGCAATATGCTCATCCTGTTCGGTGATGCCTTCGGATGCGTCTATCATCAAAACGCAAACATTTGCGTTTTCAACAGCCATTTTTGAGCGGAGAACCGAGTATTTTTCGATCCTGTCGTCAACGCGGCTCTTTCTTCTTATTCCGGCTGTATCGACAAATACGTAATTTCCGTGTTTGTTCTCAACCCGGGTGTTGATAGCATCGCGCGTCGTGCCGGGGATATTGGAAACGATAAGTCTGTCCTCACCCAGAATTTTGTTTATGATCGAACTCTTTCCCGCGTTTGGTTTTCCGATCACGGCAACGCTGATTGCGTCATCGTCTTCGGATTCTTCTTCGGATTCATCGGGTAAATATTCAAGAACTTTGTCGAGAAGATCGCCCGAACCCGTGCCGTGTACGGAAGAAACGGGGATAGGATCACCGATAAAGCCAAGCTCGTAGAACTCGTAAAACTCGTAGGGAAGATCACCGATCTTGTCGACCTTGTTTACGCACAAAACGATGGGCTTGTTGCTCTTTAAAAGCATTCGGGCAATATCCCTGTCGTCGGCTGTAAGGCCCGTTTTTACATCGGTCATAAAAATGATTACGTCGGCGGTCTCGATAGCGATTTCAGCCTGGAGACGCATATATTTGAGGATCTGGTCATCTGTTTTCGGCTCAATACCACCCGTATCTATAAGCATAAGGGTTCTGCCCGACCATTCTATTTCGTGGTATATTCTGTCTCTTGTAACGCCCGGGGTATCTTCTACTATGGAAATGCGTTCGCCGACCAGCTTGTTGAACAGCGTGCTTTTTCCAACGTTAGGTCTTCCCACGATGGCTATGACGGGTTTTGACATTAGTATCTCCTTGTGTGATAATCGAGTGATTGATTACGAAACTGTCCTTCTGTTGAGGTTTCCGTCGTAAATTGCCGAGCCGGTAACGTAGAGGGCATCGGTGTTGATTCCGGTAGAACCGAAGAAAATGGGGTGGAACATCTGTGTTCCGGGAGTCCAAACGGTGCATATCCAGTCGACAGCTCCCGTGTAGTAGTTCTGTGTTCTGACGTAAACTCTGTTGTTGTATGCGGCAACGTACGTGAATTTAACATTCTGTCCGGGAGATTCGAAACCGGGCATCTGAGAAAGTTTTGGGTTATAAAACTTAAGCTGTCCGTTCTGGGTCGTATAGAATATACAGTCAACGATCTCGAGGATACTTGTTGCTTTTGCTCCGTCGTTGCATATCGAAAGAACATTTGAATCCTTTGAGGTTACAACGCAGAGGCTGGATTCTGTCGAGAAATATATCTTGTCGGCGCAGTTCGTAAGAGCGTATACCTGCTGCAACGTAAAGATCTTGACAGTGTTTCCGTAGAAGTCTGCGGCATAGAGCCCCTTGTCTTCAAAAGGGGTGTAAAAGAGCTCGTCGTGGAACGCGCAGATAGTGTTTGCTTTGAGCTCAAACGCGGTATCCTTTTTGCTTGTAATATCGATCTTATGTACTTTATTCTCTTCGTCGATATAGAAAATGTAGTTTCCGCTTCCTGTTATGCTGCGAGCTTTATTTTCGGTAAGCTTATAAAGCTCTTCACCGTCTCTGTTGAGTACGGTAATGCCGTCTTTTGCCAAATAGTCGTATTCGCCGTCCGTATAAACGAGACCGCCGAGTGTGGTGTTGCCTGTAGCTCCCAAATACCATTTACCTTCGCCGATGGTAGCGATAACGTCGGTCGTAACGGTCGTGGGAACTTTTGTGGGTTCAGCGGGGGCGGGAGGAATGACCTCAGTTGTGTCTTCGGGAGCGGTTGTGTCTTCGGGGTTGTCAGACGAATCGGGAGCATCGGTCGTACTGTCGGGTGCTTTTGTGCCGTCCGGTTTATTCGTGTTTACAGTCGTATTTGCTCCGGTGTCCTTGTTTTGATCATTATCGGAACCGCTGTTGTAAACTATAAGAAAACAAATAATGATCGCAATGCAGAGGAAGAGTATTCCGATCAAAGAGCCGGTCTTTTTGCTGTTCTTTTCTTTAGGCTGCTTTTTATTAAGCATTTGCGATGCCATAAGAGCCTGCTTGTCGAGCGAAGCCTTTTTCTTGTTCGCAAGTCTTGCTTTGCGGTGGCGTGCAAGATAGTTTGCGTGTATTTTTGAGAAAACGGTATGCTTGTCCATGCCGCAGATAGGGCATACGTCAAGTTCACATTCCGATCCGCAACAACACTGCCATTTTGTTTCGGACAGCATCTCGGGCTTATAAATTATGTTCTCGAGCTGTGCGGGGCGGAAAGTGTATTTAAGCTCGTCGTAGAGTTCAGAACTTAAAACGACCTTGAGTTCTCTTTTTTGATTGTTTTTTTCCATAATAGTTTACCGTCCTGTTTTTCAGAATAATTATTTTGGTATTATAATCCCAAAATATGACGCATGAACAATTCACCGTCATTAGGAATGGTTGTGATCTTTATATCAAGCTTTTTCTCCGCTTCGGCAAGTTCTATGCTGTCGAGGAAGTATTTGCATTCGCTTTCAAACATAACTCTGGGGAGAAAGAGCGTACTGCCGAGTTCGTGAGCACTTAACTGAGAGATCAAATCCGTGCCCGTGATGAGACCTGCAACTGTGATGTTGTGTCCGAAGAAGTCGTTATCAATGTTGTAAACGTGAATTTTAAGTCCGTCGAATCTTTCTTCAAGCCTTTTGGTGAGAGAACAGATGAATTCATATGCCGCATTACCTGTTGCAACGGATACCTCACGGGGCAATATGGGCGTTTCATCAAGCTCCTCAAAAGCGTAGTCGAATTCATCGAGCATGGATGCCATCATTCCGACTCCGTTTTCTATCTGTGAAAAATCTTCGTAATAGTCGGCAGGAGGAATTTCAAGCTGTGCTTTTATATACATTTCGTCTCCGCAGAAGAATATGGATGAACCGTATTCTTTTTTGCAGAGGAGAGCAAAGTTTTCGACTTTTTTTATGATCTTGCGCGTTTCATCGGGAGTGAAGGGTTCGAGCGGGTATAGTCCCTCTCTGTGCTTTGTCAGTCCCGCCGGAACGATCGATACGCTTGAAACGGCGGGGTAGAGAGCGGCAAGATCGTGCATGGTATTAACAAGCTCGTCTCCGTCGTTTAACCCCTTGCACAAAACGATCTGACAGTTTAAAGTGATGTTATTTTCGGCAAGTTTTTTTAAGTAATCGAGGCTTTTACCTGCAAAACGGTTATTCATCATTTTGCATCTTAGTTCGGGATTGGTGGTGTGAACCGAGATGTTTACCGGGCTCATATGCATTTTTATGATCCTGTCAACGTCTTTATCGTTTAGACCCGTCAGGGTGATGTAGTTACCCATAAGAAACGAAAGACGGGAGTCGTCGTCTTTGAAATAAAGAGAGTCCCTCATTCCTTTGGGAAGCTGGTCGATAAAGCAAAACACACACTTGTTCTTGCACGATTTCTTTTCGTCCATCAAATATGTTTCGAAGTCAAGACCTATATCGACGTATTCGCCTTTTTTTATGTCTACGGAGTATTCTTTTCCGTCTCTTGAAAGACGGAGACTGACCTTTTTTTCGGTCAAATAGAATCTGTAATCGAGAACGTCGTTGATCTCGTTCCCGTTGACAGAAATCAAAATATCTTCGGGGAGAATGCCGCTTTTTGAAGAATATGAATTGGGAAGAACACCGCATATTTTAACCAAAACCGCCAACTCCTTTCGAAAATATCAGTCCCAAATATATATAATTATAAATATTATAACATATTAGCAACTAAAATGCAATAGATAATGCCAAGATGAGAAACATAAAGTTACAAAAAAACACTCCCTTAAACAATAAAGGGAGTGTTTGGTTTTATTTGACCGAAACGTATATTTCCGTTTCCCAGGGAAGAAGCTCACATCTGCCGTTGATCGAGGGTGTCGTGTTTTCGGTGTTGCAGATAACTCTTTTCCATTTTGTGTTCGAAATGCTGCTCGGGACGACGAATTTTGAATTGCCGTCAGAACGGTTTGTGAGAACAAGTATTTTCTCTTTTTCGTCTTCTCTGATATACGAAATGATGTTCGGATCGCTGTCAAAAAGGAATTCGAGTGAACCGTAAACTATAACCGGATGTTCTTTTCGGAATGATAAAAGGTTTTTATAGAAGTTAAAAACTGAGTCGGGGGAATTTTTGTCAGCTTCGAGGTTAAGATGCTTGTAGTTGGGATTGACCTTCATCCAAGGGGTTCCCGTAGTAAATCCGGCGTTATCTTTGGCATTCCACTGATAAGGTGTTCTTGCATTATCTCGGCTTCTCTGAGCTACAAAATCAATTGCTTCCTCGTGGGTCGAACCGTTTTCAATAAGCGAATAATAATCTCCGACCGTGTAACAGCAGTTATAGTCTTTAATGTCGTTAAATTTAACGTTGACCATTCCGATCTCTTCGCCCTGGTACATAAAGGGAGTGCCCGGCGTGGTCAGCAAGAGAACTGCGAGAAGCTTGGCAGATTCAACTCTGTATTCTTTATCGTTGCCTTGCTGTGAGACCTGTCTTTGGCTGTCGTGGTTTGAAAAATACTGTACTCCCCAGCCGTTTTTATCAATAACGTCTTTCCATTCTGTTTGAACTTTTCTGAATTTATCCGCAGTAAAGGGGGGCATCCTTCTGAGAGCGATCTCGAAATGATAAATCATGTCAAGCTCATTACGGTCGGCCTGAACGTAATCGAGGGCATTTTTTGCCGTAACGCCCGTGCCTTCGCCGACGGTCATACAGTCGGGACGGGAGAACACTTCTTTGTTCAGTTCTTTTATAATATCGTGTATGCCCTCAATGCTTGTGCAAATACTTCTGTCGAGCACAAAGCCGTTTCTGTCGAGCTTAGGGTCGGGAGTTGCCTTTGAATCGGGAAAGCCTGCAGGCTTTTTAAGTCTTGGGATTACGTCAAGTCTAAAGCCGTCGATGCCGAAATCAAGCCACCAGTTAAGCATCTTATAGACGTCGCGGCGTAACGGTTCGTATTCCCAGTTCAGATCGGGCATTTTCTTTGAGTACTGATGGAAGTAGTATTCGCCCGTCGTTTCATCGTATTCCCATGCAGAGCCGTTACCTTCTCTGAAGTAGTTGCCCCAGTTGTTAGGTTCGGAACCGTCAGGTTTCGGGGGCTGCCAGATATAGTAGTTTCTATATGGGTTATCTTTTGACTTTCTCGACTCTTTAAACCAATAATGCTCGTCGGACGAGTGGTTCAAAACCATATCCATAATAACTTTTATACCCATTGAGTGTGCTTTATCAAGCACTTCTTTGAAGTCATTGAGCGTTCCGTAAGCGGGATCGATATCCTGATAATCCGCTACGTCATAACCGTTGTCGACCTGGGGGGACTTGTAAATAGGCGTAAACCAGATGCAGTCTATTCCCAGTTCTTTCAAAACGGGGAGCTTCGAAAGAACACCTTTAAGATCGCCTATTCCGTCTCCGTCGGAGTCGCAAAAACTTTTACAGTATATTTCATAAAATACAGCTTTTTGCCACCATTTCGTATCCATATTGTTTCTCCGATCTTTTAATAATTCAATTGATTATAGCACCGTCGGTTTTGGAAGTCAAGAAAAAAAGACAATGAGAAAACCACTGTCTTTAAAAAAAGTTATCTTAAATCAAGCTCGTCAATATAAAGAAAATCAGAGGCTTTTTGCACAGAGTTAAGATTAAAGGTCTTTTTTGCACCGCATTTTATGCAGAAAACTTCGACCTCGTCTCCGGCTATGTTGAAATCGTATTCGCCCTCTCCGTTTTCGCAGTTGCAGGTAATGGTGTTTTCATCTTTCATTTCACAAAGCATAAATCTGACGAGATCGGACACCTGAGCATCGGTGATGCTTCCTTCGGGACGGCCGCTTATTCTGCCGATATCTTCGAGAGTATATTCACCCATGAGCTCGGCAAGCTCTTTATCTGACCTTTCGATCGCTTCAAAGACTTTTTCTTTGTTTCCGATGAAACAAATGTTTAGTCCGAGAACCTTGCATGACAGCTCTAAAAGCTCTCTTTCGAAGAAAGAAGCCGAATTAATGCTGAAAGTGTGCGGGTTTTCACATGCCAGGCAGGGAACGGTAAGTTTTATCTTGTTGTCTTTTGTATAGGATATGACCAGTTCGCTTTCGCCGCAGCTGCACTTAAGCTTTATGAGGTCTCCGCTTAACGCGAAAGTGCCGACCATGCTCATAACGGTCGTTCCGCAATGAGGGCAACGGTAACTGACTATTGATTCTTTAGGCTTTAGTACCATTATGTCAATTCTCCTTTTCGGGTGTTCGGGTAAGACTGAAACAGAATATTATTTATCTTTTTCTTTTGCTGTATATGAGATGCTTTTTTTGAGCCCTTCGGTAGGCTTATCGTCTTTAAACATATATTTGTTTATATCGAATGGCTCGTGATAATGCGAGTAGTCGTATACGCAAAGAGTGCTGAAAGGTTCGGACAGATAGACCTCGTTTTTGTAGTGCACATTGAGCATTAGTTTTACTTTGTTTTTTTCTTTTTGCACTTTATTCAAAGTATCTTTGTCTGCACCGGCGGGAGCATCCTTGACTGTTAAAGCATCCATATCGACTCCGTCGAAAATAACGCGGGTGTAGTTATATTTGCCCTTTTTAAAAGTGATCAATTCGTATTTGTCGTAGAAATTACCTTTTTGATCGGAGAGGGTAAAGACGTAGGGGTCACTAGCAGGCTTTTCTTTGAGTTTGTATTCTTTCACAAGATCGTCCAACGATGAATCGTTATAGCGAACGGTGAACTGAATCTGATCGTCGGAGGGAACGAAATAAACGCTGCTAACAAGGAAATTGCCGTCGCGTGAAATGTTGTCGGGGTGTACGACTCTATAGACTTTGTATTCCTTGGGGTTGGCCTTATAAGCCAAAACGGCGTTTTTATTCCAGATATATTCTTTTGATAAATCGGGTTCTCCGGTCAGAAAAATTCTGAAAAACAGAAGGCCGCAGACCAGAACTCCGATAGTAATAAAAATGTATTTAAAGAAGTATTTTAAAACTTTGCCAACAGTTATTTTTTTACCTCTGACGGCGTCGTATTCGTTTTCTTCGTTTTCGTCGACGTAATCGTCATAGTTGTTATACTCGGACATTTTTTTGATCCTCTCGCTTGCTTTGTTTTTATCTTTACCATTTTAGCACATAAAATGTTAATATTCAAGTATTTTTTGCTTAACTACTTGAAAAGAATGTTTCGATATGTTAAAATAACGGGAAAGATTATGTGAATTTGTTTTTACTGAACAAAAGGAATGAATGAAAATGGAAAATTTACAGCCAAAAAGAGTGTTTTCGGGGGTTCAGCCCAGCGGTGTGCTCACGATCGGAAATTATCTCGGAGCGATAAAAAACTGGAAAACGTTTGAATCGGACGAGTTTGATTCTATTTATTGCGTTGTTGATATGCACGCAATTACGGTCAGACAGGTTCCCGCAGATCTTCGCAGAAGAACATACGAAACACTTGCATTATATATCGCGTGCGGACTTGATCCCGAAAAGAATACGATGTTTGTTCAGAGCCACGTTCCCGCTCACGCTGAGCTTTCGTGGATATTGAACTGCTATACGATGTTCGGTGAGCTGTCGAGAATGACTCAGTTCAAAGACAAGAGCAGAAAGAACGAATCGAACGTAAACGCAGGTCTTTTTGATTACCCTGTGCTTATGGCGTCGGACATACTTTTGTATCAGACCGCCGTCGTTCCCGTAGGCGTGGACCAGAAACAGCATATAGAACTCGCAAGAGACGTTGCAATGCGTTTTAATCAGGTATACGGAGACGTGTTTACCGTGCCCGAAGGATATATGCAGAAGAACGGCACAAAAATCATGTCCTTGCAGGATCCCAAGAAGAAGATGAGCAAGTCGGATACAAACGAAAATGCATCTGTCGGTATTCTCGATCCGAAAGACGTTATAATCAGAAAGTTCAAGAGAGCGGTTACCGATTCCGATACGTCAGTAAAATTTGCCGACGGAAAAGATGGGATCAATAATCTTATGACTATCTATTCATGCTTTACCGGCAAGTCAACCGAAGAGATCGAAAAAGAATTTGAGGGCAAAGGTTACGGTGATTTCAAGCTTGCTGTCGGAGAAACCGTTGCAGACGGACTTGAGCCGGTCAGAACAAAGTTTGCACAGCTTATGGCGGATAAAGCGTATCTCGAATCGGTTATGAAAGAGGGAGCAGATAAAGCCGGCTATTATGCAAGCAAAACACTTTCTAAAGTATACAAAAAAGTCGGATTTATTCCGAGGATCAGATAAAATAATAAAAAAAGATGTCTGTTTTTTTAGACATCTTTTT
>JAZNOI010000071.1:0-6461 GCA_045580755.1 Eubacteriales bacterium
TTTTTACGAGATGTTTTTCGGCGATGCCGAGCTTGTTTCGCGCGAGCTCGAATTGACGTTGACAGGAAGAGATTGCGGAGGCGGTCAGAGAGCACCGATGTGCGGAGTACCGTACCATGCAGTTGAAACGTATCTCGGCAGACTTGTCGCAAAGGGATATAAGGTTGCCATTTGCGAACAGACCGAAGATCCGTCGCAGGCAAAGGATATAGTCAGACGTGAGATCGTCAGGATCGTAACGCCCGGAACGGTTATAGAAAGCGAGCTTCTCACAGAAAACAAGAACAACTATCTTTGTTCGTTGTATATTAACGGTAATACTATCGGTGTTACTTTCGCAGATATCTCGACGGGCGATATTTCTTCGACCGAAATTTCGGGCGATCAGTATATGGAAAAGGTTTTGAATGAAATTGCGGCATATTCCCCCCGTGAGCTTATGATAAACGTCCGCAAGGAGAGCTGCCCGACTGTATATAACTACGCCGTGCAGAGACTGAATGCGTTTGTAAACGAAAACCAGTCCTCGAGATACGAGATCTCTTATGCGAAGGGCATATTGATAAAGCAGTTTGGAAAGCTGCCTTCGGATAACGGAGAGATTCCGTCCGATTCAATTATTTGTTCGGCGGGGGCTTTGCTTGATTACATAGCCGAGACACAAAAAAGCGATACGTCTTATATAAAAGACTTAAAGATATATCATTCGGGACAGTATCTCGAAATCGATATGAATACGAGAAGAAACCTCGAGCTGACCGAGACTATGCGTTCAAAGGAAAAGCGCGGAAGTCTTTTGTGGGTGCTTGACAAGACGAAGAGCTCGCCCGGTGCAAGACTTATGAGAAAGTGGATAGAGAGCCCTCTTGTAAACACTTATTATATAACGCGCAGACAAAAGGCAGTTGCCGAGCTGTACGGCGATTATTTTAAACGCGAAGAGCTTGCTGAATGTATGAAGAGCGTACTTGACCTTGAAAGGCTTATGACAAAGGTTATGTACGGAAGTGCGGGCGGAAAGGATCTGAAGTCTATTTCAGCGACGCTCGGCGTTATACCGCAGATAAAAGAATTGCTTTCCGACTTTTCGAGCGACGAGTTGAAAGAGATATACAACACGCTCGACGATCTTTCGGACGTGTATAACTTGATAGAAGAATCGATAGTTGAAGATCCGCCTTTTTCGATCAGAGAGGGTGGAATAATAAGAGCGGGCTACAACGAAGAGGTCGACAGACTGAACGACGTTATTGCAAACGGAAAGAAGTATTTACGCGATCTTGAGGAGAGCGAAAAAGAAAAAACGGGTATAAAAAAACTGCGTATAGGCTACAACAGAGTGTTTGGATATTATATTGAGATACTCCGTTCAAATACAGAGCCTATTCCCGAAACGTATATAAGAAAGCAGACGCTTTCGAACTGTGAGAGATACATTTCTCAGGAATTGAAAGAGCTTGAGGCGACAATTCTCGGAGCTTCTGACAGAATAGCGGGAATCGAATACGAGATATTCCAGAGAATAAGAGAAAAGATCGCATCACAGTCGGAGAGAATACAGAATACGGCGTACAAGCTTGCGCTTATAGACGTATACGTTAGCTTAGCAGACGTTGCCGTAAAGAATAACTACGTATGTCCCGAAGTCGATTACAGTGACGTTATCGATATTAAGGACGGCAGACATCCCGTTGTTGAGATGTTTGTAAAAGACAGCTATTTCGTGCCGAACGATACTTGTCTTGATACTGGCAGAAACAGGCTTATGCTTATAACGGGTCCCAATATGGCGGGTAAATCAACGTATATGAGACAGGTTGCGCTTATATCGCTTATGGCTCAGATAGGAAGCTTTGTCCCTGCGAAAGAGGCTAGGATCGGCGTCGTTGACAAGATCTTTACAAGAATAGGCGCATCAGACGATCTGGCAAGCGGTCAATCTACGTTTATGCTTGAAATGAACGAGGTTGCTTACATATTGAAGAACGCTACCCCCAAGAGTCTTATTATTTACGATGAGATAGGCAGAGGAACGAGCACTTTTGACGGTATGAGTATTGCAAAGGCAGTTGCCGAATACAGTGCAGGCAAAAAAATAGGTGCAAAGACACTTTTCGCAACCCATTACCATGAAATGACGTCGCTCGAAGGGCAGTATGACGGAATAGTAAACTACAATATCGCCGCAAAGAAGAAGGGCGACGAGCTGATCTTTTTGCGCAAGATAGTAAGAGGTGCGACCGACGACAGCTACGGTATAGAGGTTGCTTTACTTGCTGGCGTCCCCAATCCCGTTATAAAGAGGGCAAAAGAGATACTCAAAGAAATCGAAAACGGCGAGAGAACGATCGTAAAAGAGGTTCCCGTGGTTGAAAACGAGCTTTCTTTTGAGAGTATGGCGAACGAAGAGGTTATTGAAAAGATCAAGGGAATAGATCTCAATACGACAACGCCTATTGAAGCGTTGGGCGTGTTGTTTGATCTGAAGAAAATGTTGCAGTAAAAAGCAAGGAGTGCGCGTATGGGCATAATTAACGTACTTGATATCCACGTAGCGAACCTTATTGCCGCAGGCGAGGTCGTTGACAGACCGGCGTCGGCTGTAAAAGAGCTCGTTGAAAATTCAATAGATGCAGGCGCTTCGAAGATAACGGTTGAAATAAAAAAAGGCGGTATATCTTTTATCAGGATATGTGATAACGGCAAGGGAATGAGCAAAGAAGACGTGCCGGTATGTATTCAGCGCCACGCGACCAGTAAGATAAGCAATCAGTGGGATCTTGGGAAGATTATGACACTCGGTTTCCGAGGAGAAGCATTGGCTGCTATCGCCTCCGTATCAAAGGTCAGAATAATGACAAAGCGCAAAGAGGACAGAGTGGGTACTCTTATGGTCAGCGAGCCCGGGGAAGAGGTCGTTATAGCCGAAACGGGTTGTCCCGACGGAACGACTGTGATCGTTGAGGAGCTTTTTGCTAACGTTCCCGCAAGAAGAAAATTCTTGAAGAAAGACGTAACGGAAGGGATGGCAATTTCGAGCATGGTAGAAAAGCTCGCGTTGTCGAGACCCGATATAGCTTTTAAGTTTATTTATGATGACAATGTGAAATTCAGCACGGCGGGCGACGGAAAGCTTATAAACGTAATATACGCTTTGTACGGCAGAGAGTTTGCGAAGAAAATGACCCGCATTGATTGGCTGACTGACGGTGTAAAGGTTTACGGATACGTTGGTAATCCCGACAATATCAAGAACAACCGAAACAGCCAGATCATTTTTGTGAACGACCGATTTATTCGAAGCAAGACGGTATCTGCTGCTCTTGAACAGGCATTTGATTCTTATATTCCCGAAGGAAAGTTTCCTTGCTGTGTGTTGAAGATAGAGGTTCATCCCGCATTTGTCGATGCAAACGTTCATCCGACGAAGGCTGAAGTGAAATTCAGTGATGACAGACAGGTGTTCGATGCGGTTTATGCAACGGTAAGAGGAGCGCTTGAGAAGACAGTTGCAAGGCCCACGATCTACGATAAGAGCGACGAAGACCTCTTTATTGACACAGTTTCAACAAAAAAGCAAGAGGGATTGAATATAATTAATTCATTCGTGCCGATCGAGGAACGGGCAGAAAGGGTACAGCCCGAAAAACTGTCGTTCACCGACGAGATGAATATAAAAGTAGACTTTTCCGCATTTGATGCAATATACGGCAATTCAAAACCACTTAACGTTGAGGTTGCGGAACCCGAAATTTGTGTGCCGAAAATAAGCAATGAACCGACCGAAGTTGTTGCACAGAAAGAAGTTGCTGCAATGCAGACATCAATACCTGTGCAGAATAACGAAAGCGAAGAGTTGACCCAAAAGCTCTCTCCCGATACCGAGCTTGATGAGAACTATATCGGCAGAGAAGAGAGTCCGGGCGGAAAATACGTATATGGGGCAGATAACGAAAATGAAGTTTTGCCTTTTTACAGAGTGATAGGCGAGGCGTTTTATTCATACATATTCGTTGAACTGGCAGACAAGATACTTATAATAGATAAGCACGCGGCTCATGAGCGAATAATATTTGAAGAGCTGAAAAGAAATATGAAGAAAAAAAAGGACGTTCTTCAGTTTTTGCTCGTTCCGTTAAAGATAGAGCTTGACAGTGTTGAAAAGGCGACTGTTTCCGAGTATTTCGACGAAATATCGGCAATAGGCTTTGAGATAAGCTGGGAAAACGGCGGAGACTGTATGCTTTATGCAGTTCCCATGGGGCTTTCGGCAGATGATGCCGTCGATCTGTTTACGTCAGTTTGCACAAAGCTTAACGAAGGTATGGGAAGCGCCGAGCTTTCAAAAGAGATAGTTTTTGAAAAGGCTCTCTACCAGGCAAGCTGTAAGGCGGCGATAAAGGCGGGCAGACCCGATGCGCCCGAAGATACGGAGGCGTTTGTGAAAAAGCTTATTTCGTTGCCCGACATAAAATACTGTCCTCACGGCAGACCCGTTGCTTTTGAACTCACAAAGGACAGTCTTGAAAAACAGTTTAAGCGTAAATAATTTAAGAAAGATATTAAGGAGTAATTATGGCTTTTAAGATATTAAAAACCGAGGGAAATGCCAGAAGGGGTGTTTTCGAAACACCTCACGGAGAAATACAGACCCCAGTGTTTATGAACGTTGGTACGAGTGCCGCTATAAAGGGCGGAGTATCGACTATGGACCTTAGAGAAATAAAGTGCCAGGTGGAGCTGTCAAATACATACCATCTTCACATTCGCCCCGGAGATAAATTGATAAAAGAGCTTGGAGGATTGCACAAGTTTTTTAACTGGGACGGTCCAATACTCACCGACTCGGGCGGTTTCCAGGTATTTTCGCTTGCAAAGCTTCGCAAGATAACTGAAGAGGGCGTTGCATTCCAGTCTCACATGGACGGTAAAAAAATATTTATGGGTCCCGAGGAATCAATGCAGATACAGTCAAACCTCGGCTCAGATATTGCAATGGCGTTTGACGAGTGCGTTGAAAATCCCGCAGAATACCTTTATTCAAAGCGTTCGTGCGAGAGAACTACAAGATGGCTTCACAGATGCAAAGCGGAGCTTGACAGACTTAATTCTTTGCCCGATACGGTAAACCCGAAACAAATGCTTTGGGGTATAAACCAGGGATGTACTTATAACGACCTCAGAATTGAGCATATGAAGCAGATCGCCGAGCTTGATCTGCCGGGATATGCGATCGGCGGACTTGCTGTGGGCGAGCCTGCAGAGGTCATGTACGACGTTATAGACCACGTTGAGCCATTTATGCCCAAGGATAAGCCAAGATACCTTATGGGTGTCGGAACGCCCGTAAACATCCTCGAGGCG
Source organism: Eubacteriales bacterium (assembly GCA_045580755.1). GTDB lineage: Bacteria > Bacillota > Clostridia > Oscillospirales > CAG-272 > RGIG1995. The sequence continues at coordinate 5,365 of JAZNOI010000071.1, forward strand.
GTCCACAGAGGCGTAGACTTTTTTGACTGCGTAATGCCAAGCAGAAATGCAAGACATGCAAATCTGTTTACGTGGAAGGGCAAGCTTAATTTGAACAACGAAAAGTTCTTCAATGATCCAAGACCCATTGATGAGGACTGCAACTGTCCCGTATGCAGAGCGTATAGCAGAGCGTATATAAGACATTTGTTCAAGGCGAGAGAAATGCTCGGTATGCGCTTATGCGTTTTACACAACCTTTATTTCTACAACGAGCTTATGGAAAAGATCAGAGAGCACATAGAAAACGGAACGTTTGAAGCTTTCTACAACGAGTACAGAGAAGTGTTGGAATACCGATTATAAAAAAAGACCGCAAAGCGCAGGTTCTCATAAGGATAATAAAACACCGCCGGATTTTAATAATCTGTCGGTGTTTTATTATTCGATAAATCGGTATTTGTCGGTTTAATAATTATAATTCAAAAGTAGCAACGCCAGATTCCATAGCATTTTTTACTTTCACCAAGGCCTCAATCGCTTCTTCTTTATTTGGATAATAGGCAATGTTCTCCCAACTGCTTACCCTCGTTTGTATCATCAAAGAAGAACCATCAACACGAAGTCCACCATAGCAAATAAGTAATTTAGATTTATCAGGACTAAACACTTTCATATGTTGTTTTGGTCTGACAATAGTTCCATCTTTAAGAATAAACTCAAAATCAGAAAAACTTTCTCCTAATGCCTCGGACATTGCGTCTTGTACAGCACAAGTAACTGCAGAATCAACTTGGTCAATTAGAGTATCCTCAATCATATCTTCCAGTCGGGATGATAATTCATCCATAATGCTATCTAAATCAAAGTTTTTGTTTTCACCCATAAATCTATCATCTCCTTTATCAAATTTCAGTTTATCGAACTGATTTAGTACCAGCATCGCATTTGTATTACAAATGCTTTATTGGGCTATGCCCAAACCCATTATATCATAACAGTTTATATTATTCAAGTTGTATTCCGACTTTGTCGGAGTGATATTATTGCAAAAGCAATAGTGTTATTGAAGCCTATCGGCTTCAGTGTTATTTTATTCGCCCTAAACTGCCGAAGGC
>JAZNOI010000072.1:0-7340 GCA_045580755.1 Eubacteriales bacterium
AAAAGGGGTTATATAATATGAATAAAGAAAACATTAAAAAAGTAGTACTTGCATACTCCGGCGGTCTTGATACATCTATCATCATTCCGTGGTTGAAGGAAAATTACAACAACTGTGAAGTTATCGCAGTTTCCGGAAACGTTGGTCAGGCAGACGAGCTTGACGGTCTTGAAGAAAAGGCTCTCAAGACAGGTGCTTCGAAGCTTTACGTTCTCGACCTCACAGAAGAATACGTTGACGAATACATCATTCCCTGCGTTAAGGCAGGCGCTATATACGAAGAATATCTTCTCGGAACGAGCCACGCACGTCCCTGTATCGCAAAAGGTCTCGTAGATATTGCGATCAAGGAAGGCGCAGATGCGATCTGCCACGGCTGTACCGGTAAAGGTAACGACCAGGTTCGTTTTGAACTTGCTATCAAGCATTTCGCTCCCGGTATGCCCATAATCGCTCCCTGGAGAGAATGGGATATCAAGTCTCGTGAAGAAGAGATCGATTATGCTGAAGCGCACAACATTCCTCTCAAGATAAACAGAGAGACAAACTATTCAAAGGACAAGAACCTCTGGCACCTTTCTCACGAAGGTATGGATCTTGAAGACACGGGAAATGAACCTCAGTACGAAAAGGAAGGCTTCCTCGAAATGAGCGTCTCCCCCGTCCTTGCTCCCGACAAACCCACGTACATTACGCTTGATTTTGAACAGGGTGTTCCCGTTGCTCTCGACGGCGAAAAGATGTCTGCAAAGAACATCATTCTCAAACTCAATGAGATCGGCGGCGCAAACGGTATCGGCATCATCGACATCGTTGAAAACCGTCTCGTCGGTATGAAATGCCGCGGCGTATATGAAACTCCCGGCGGCACCATTCTTTACAAGGCTCACAGCGTTCTCGAATCAATCTGCCTTGACAAGATGACACTTCACGAAAAACAGAGAATGGCTATCACCTTTGCCGAACTTGTTTACAACGGTCAGTGGTTCACACCTCTCCGCGAGGCACTCAGCGCATTCGTTGACAAGACGCAGGAAAAGGTTACCGGTAAAGTCAGACTCAAGCTCTATAAGGGTAATATGATCAATGCGGGTGTATGGTCTCCCTACACGTTGTACAGCGAAGAGATCGCAACGTTCGGCGAAAGCGACTACAACCAGAAGGATGCAGAAGGATTTATCAACCTCTACGGACTCCCCATCACCGTTCAGGCGCTTGTTGACAAGAAGAACAAGGAAAACAAATAATCACAATAATACGACCGATAAGGGACTGTCAAAATTGATTAGTCCCTTATACGATTTTTTATTTTGTAAGGAGTGAATTGATCCCTATGGCAAAAATGTGGGCAGGAAGGACCGGCGGCATAACGGAAAAGCTCGCTGACGACTTCAACTCATCAATCAGATTTGACTGCAAAATGTACCGCGAAGACATCACAGGAAGCAAGGCTCACGCAAAAATGCTTGCAAAATGCGGCATTATTGAAGAAAATGAAGCGAACATCCTTGTAGACGGCCTCGACGGTATTTTACGCGATATAGAAAGCGGCGCGCTCGAATTCGATCCCGAAAGTGAAGATATTCACATGTTCGTAGAACAGATATTGACCGAACGCGTTGGCGACGTAGGAAAAAAACTCCATACAGCAAGAAGCAGAAACGACCAGGTCGCACTCGACGTACGCATGTACTTAAGAGCGCGCACCGACGAAATAATCGAAAAGACGAACAGTCTCGTTGCTGCTTTCACAAACAAAGCCGAGGAATATAAGGGCACGATAATGCCGGGTTACACGCATCTCCAAAGAGCGCAACCCATCACGTTCGGCCATCACCTTATGGCATACGCCATGATGTTACTCCGCGACGTTGACAGACTCCACGGATGCCGCAGAAGAATGAACGTTTCCCCCATCGGCTGCTGTGCTTTGGCGGGAACGACGTACCACACGGACAGAAGATACGAAGCCGAGCTTCTCGGATTCGACAGCATATCTCTCAACAGCCTTGACGGTGTATCCGACAGAGATTTCAGCGTTGAACTCATGAGTGACATAGCGTTGATAATGATGCACCTTTCGAGATTCTCCGAAGAACTTATACTTTGGTCAAGCTGGGAATTCAAGTTCGTTGAACTGTCCGACTCGTATACGACAGGATCATCGATCATGCCCCAGAAAAAGAATCCCGATATGGCTGAGCTCGTCAGAGGAAAAACGGGCAGAGTGTACGGCGATCTTATGACCCTGCTCACCGCATTAAAGGGACTCCCGCTTGCATACAACAAAGATATGCAGGAAGATAAAGAATGCGTTTTCGATTCAATAGAAACGGTTATTATGTGCCTTGATATAACTAAAGGCATGATCGAAACCATGAAAGCACTTCCCGACAATATGCTAAGAGCGGCACAAAAAGGATTTATAAACGCAACCGACCTTGCTGATTACCTTGTAAAAAAGGGTATGCCTTTCAGACAGGCATACAAGATATCGGGAAGCATCGTTGCCGAGTGTATAAAAACAGATCGAGTATTGGAGACACTTCCTCTCTCCGAATACAAAAAGTACAGCGAGATATTCGAAGATGATCTGTACAACGAAATCGACCTCAAAACCTGCGTTGAAAAGAGGATCAGCGAAGGCGGAACGTCTGTCAGCTCGGTTGAAGAACAAATCAGGATAGTTAAAGGAGCTCTTAAAATATGACAAAGGTATTTATCGACGGAAGCGCCGGAACTACCGGTCTTCGCATATACGACAGACTTTCGGACAGAAAAGATATTGAACTCATTATCCTCAGCGACGACAAAAGAAAAGATAACAAATACAGAAAAGAAGCTCTCAACTCGTGCGATATTGCATTCCTCTGTCTGCCCGACGATGCGGCAAGAGAAGCAATAACCCTGGTTGACAATCCCAATACGGCAATAATCGATACTTCTACCGCTCACAGAACAAATTCCGATTGGACGTACGGCTTCCCCGAAATAGGAGATTTCAGAAAAAGAATAGCAAAATCGAAAAGGGTTGCAAATCCCGGATGTCATGCAAGCGGCTTTGTGGCACTCGTTCAGCCCCTCGTTAATGCGGGAATCATAAAAGAAAGCGCAAAGCTTACCGCATTTTCGCTTACCGGTTACTCAGGCGGCGGCAAAAAGATGATCGCCGACTACGAAGCAGCCGATCGTTCGCCCCTGCTTAAAGGTCCCAGACAGTACGCTTTGACTCAGCAACACAAGCATCTTAAAGAGATAGTATCGATATGCGGTCTCGACCACGCTCCCGCATTCTGCCCCATCGTAGGCGATTTTTACAGCGGCATGGAAGTAACCGTTCCTCTTTTTGCCGACGATCTTGACGGAAGCATTTCGGATATTAAAAATCTTTACAAGAGCTTGTACAACACGTCAATTATTCATTATGACGAAGAAGACGAAAACGGATTTATGTCAACTACTTATCTCGCCGACTGCGACGATATGCAGATCAGCGTTAAGGGTAACGATGACAGAATACTTTTGGTTTCAAGATTTGACAACCTCGGCAAGGGCGCATCCGGCTCTGCCATTCAGAATATGAATATCCTTATGGGTATCGACGAAACAACAGGACTTAAACTTTCAAAGGAGATCAAATAAACTATGAAGACGATTACTGGCGGCGTATGTGCCGCAAAAGGTTTTAAAGCAAGCGGTGTACACTGCGGAATCAGAAAGAACCGTACAAAAAAAGACTTGGCACTTATATACAGCGAAACCGTTGCAACAGCAGCCGCAACTTATACGACCAACCTCGTTAAGGGCGCTCCTTTGACGGTTACTAAAATGCACATTTCCGACGGAAAAGCTCAGGCAATCATCTGCAACAGCGGAAACGCAAACACATGCAATGCAAACGGAATTGAAGTTGCCGAAAAAATGTGTGATATTCTTGCAAAAGAACTCAACATTGACCCCAAAAACGTCGTCGTTGCATCTACAGGCGTTATCGGTCAGCCCCTTCCGCTTGAACCCATTGAAGCGGGTGTTAAGCCCCTCGTTGCTGCTCTTTCCGAAAACGGCGGCGACGATGCTGCCGAAGGCATTATGACGACCGACCTCGTTAAGAAAGAAATTGCGGTTGAATTTGAGATCGGCGGAAAAGTATGCCGTATGGGCGGTATCGCAAAAGGAAGCGGTATGATCCATCCCAATATGGCAACGATGCTCGTATTTATAACGACAGACGTTGCGATCGCCCCCGAAATGCTCCAAAAAGCACTCTCAACAGATATCAAAACAACGTTTAATATGGTTAGCGTTGACGGAGATACATCGACGAACGATATGGTAACCGTTCTCGCAAACGGAATGGCGGGAAATGCCGAGATCACTTCTGAGGGAAAAGATTTTGACACGTTTATGCAGGCGCTTAACACCGTAAACGTATACCTCAGCAGAATGATAGCAGGTGACGGAGAGGGCGCAACAAAGCTCCTCGAGTGCCGCGTTGAAGGTGCAAAAGACGAAGAAAATGCAAAGATCATTGCTAAGAGCGTTATATGCTCCAGCCTTCTTAAAGCAGCTATGTTCGGAGCCGATGCAAACTGGGGACGTGTTCTCTGCGCTATCGGTTACAGCGGTGCTGACGTAGATATTACGAAAATTGACGTTTCATTCCGTTCGTGCAAGGGCACACTCGACGTATGCAAGAACGGTGCGGGAATAGACTTCTCCGAAGAAAAGGCAAAAGAGATATTGCTCGAAAGAGATATTGAGATCCTTATCACAGCGGGCGACGGAAACGCAAAAGCAACTGCATGGGGATGCGATTTAACATACGATTACGTTAAGATCAACGGCGACTATCGTACTTAATAAACATAATAATGGGCGGTAATATAATGGATAACAAAATTACAAACTTGGACAGAGCTCAGATCCTCACACAGGCTCTTCCCTATATAAAACGCTACAACGGAAAGATCGTTGTAATCAAATACGGCGGAAACGCTATGATAAACGACGATTTAAAAAAGCAGGTCATGGAAGATATTGCTCTGCTTTCCACAATCGGCATAAAGATCGTACTTGTTCACGGCGGCGGCCCCGAGATAAGCGAAATGATGAACAAGGTGGGGAAGAAAGCCGAATTCGTAAACGGACTCCGTGTTACGGATAAAGAAACGATGGACATTGCACAAATGGTTCTTGCAGGCAAGGTCAACAAGAATCTCGTAAACCTTCTCGGCACTATGGGAGCTAAGGCGATCGGCATTTCCGGCATGGACGGCAGACTCATCGAAGCTAAGATCAAAAACGAAGCTCTCGGATACGTCGGAGAGATCACAAAAGTAAACGTTGAACCCATTATGGACCTTTTGAATCTCGGATACATTCCAGTCGTTTCCACGATCGGTTGCGACAGCGAAGGCAACAGCTATAATATCAACGGTGATACCGCTGCAGCTTATATCGCCGGTGCATTGCACGCCGAAAATCTTATTATGACGACCGATATAATAGGTCTTTTGCGCGACGTAAACGATCCCTCGTCGCTTATCACGAAAGTGACGGTCAGCGAAGCTAAACAGCTCTACAAAGAGGGCGTTATTTCCGGCGGTATGATCCCCAAGGTCGATTGCTGTATAGAAGCCATTATTGAGGGCGTTAATAAAGTAGTTATTTTAGATGGACGTGTTCCCCATTCAATCCTTGTTGAAATATTGACAGACGAGGGTATCGGAACAATGGTAGTAGGTGATTAATGATGAGTAATACAAAGATTATTGACAAAGAATACGTTGCAGGCACGTACAACCGCTTTCCCGTTGAAATAGTGTCGGGAAAAGGGTCTTACGTATATGACGAAACCGGAAAAGAATATATCGACATGGGCTCCGGTATCGGCGTAACAAGCTTCGGTATAGCCGACGACGTTTGGCAGAATGCAATTACCGAACAGCTCTCAAAGGTTCAGCACATGTCTAACCTTTACTATACACAGCCCTGCGCAAAGTTAGCAAAACTCCTTTGCGAAAAAACGGGTATGAAAAAGGTATTTTTCAGCAACTCGGGCGCCGAGTCAAATGAGTGCTCTATCAAGGTTGCAAGAAAATATGCCGCAGAGAAAAAGGGCGCTGAATACTCCACGATAGTTACGTTGGTAAACAGCTTCCACGGCAGAACTCTCACTACCCTTTCGGCGACCGGTCAGGATCACTACCACGAACTGTTCCAGCCCCTCACCCCCGGATTTGTTCACACTCCCGCAAACGACCTTGACGCACTTATCGAAACGGTAAAAAACAACAAGGTCGCAGGTATTCTTATGGAGATCATCCAGGGCGAAGGCGGTGTACTTCCCCTCGACGGCGAGTTCGTAAAAGGTGTTGCAAAATTCGCAAAAGAAAACGATATCGTTCTTATGATAGACGAAGTTCAGACGGGTAACGGCAGAACGGGTGAGCTTTACGCATATATGAATTACGGTATTACTCCCGACGTTGTTTCTACGGCAAAAGGCATCGGCGGCGGGCTTCCCCTCGGTGCAACGATGCTTGGAGAAAAGGTTGAAAACGTGCTCGGCTTCGGCGATCACGGCTCAACGTTCGGCGGCAACCCCGTATGCTGTGCAGGTGCCGTTAGCATAATCGAAAGAATCGACGAAAAGCTTTTAAGAGAAGTAAAAGCAAAGAGCGAGTTTGTATTCAATACGTTTAAGAACACAAAAGGCGTTGAGTCAGTCAGCGGTCTCGGTCTCATGATCGGCATCAAGCCCTCCGAAAAGACTGCGGCAGACGTTCTTAAGATCTGTATGGAAAACGGCGTTCTCTGTCTCACTGCAAAAGATAAGATCAGACTTTTGCCCGCGCTCAACATTCCTATGGAAGCGCTCGAAAAGGCTGTAAACGTTATAAAGAAAGCTATCGAAGAATAAGTTTTCCTTAACCCCTTTTTGAAAAAGGGGTTAAGAATCCAAAAAACTTTAAAACGTTTTCGCAATCCAAGCTACAGAAAACCTTAAACATTAACAAGTTTTACCCCTTTCTTATGTTGCTCTACTTCATCCCTTGGGCAGACAGCCAAGGATTAGGGGGTGCCCGAGGGGGGGAAAAACTTCGGCGCCTCGAGACAGCTTTTACACTCTCCCTCTTTTGATGTACTTCATACCTTTGACGGACAGCCAAGGATTAGGGGGTGCCCGAGGGGAAAAAAACTTCGGCGCCTCAAGACAGCTTTTACACTCTCCCTCTTTTGATGTACTTCATACCTTTGACGGACAGCCAAGGATTGGGGGGTGCCCGAGGGGGGAAAAACTTCGGCGCATCGAGACAGCTTTTACACTCTCCCTCTTT
>JAZNOI010000073.1:0-13213 GCA_045580755.1 Eubacteriales bacterium
ATGAGCAAACTTCCTTATGAGAACCAGCCTATGCCGTGCGCTTTTTTGTTGTCGGAAAGATATTATGTTTGTTAAAAACGAATGTATAAGCGGGACGTCGAAGGCGCCGTCCCCTACGGATGAAGATTATTAAGTTTTAAAAGTTTTGGTTGGAGTCAAGAGGGCGCTTTTACAAAAGCGCGCCTTTTGTGGGGTTCGGGGCGAAGCCCTGACTGTTTGTGCTTTTTTAAAAAAACGCCGCAGCGTTTTTGTTTCGCGGCAGCGTTTTTCATAAGCTTCTTATGATCTGTATTAGAAATTATATATGAACCACTTTTATACGTTTTTTCAGAGCAAAGTCTTCGGCTACAGATCCCGCGGGGGTGTAGACCGTTAGGTCTTTATTTAAGGGAAACGCCGTAAGATTGATATTTTTTACGCTTTTGGGAATCGTTATATTTTTGAGGTTTTCGCAACCGGTGAATGCACAGGTGCCAATCGAAGTAACCGTTTCGGGAATAACGATACTTTCGAGTTTTTCGCAACCGTTAAATAAATAATCATTTATCGACGGTATACTGTTTGACAGAGTGATACTTTCTATGTTTGAACAATGTTGGAACGCACCGCTGTTGATAGTGGTGACAGAGTCGGGGATTATTAGTTTTGTAAGAGTATGGCAACCGGCGAATGCTCCGGCACCGATGGAGGTCAACGTTTCGGGGAGATTGATCTCTATAAGCTTTTTACAGCCGTTGAAGGCATAAGGTTCAATAACGGTAACTCCGTCTGCTACGTTAACCGTTTTTATTGATTCGCAAAACTCAAATGAGCTGCTGCCAATGGTGGATACTCCGTTCGGTATAAATACGTTTGGGTATTTACCCCTGTATTTTTTTAAAACGTTGTTGACGATTTTGAAGTTCGCATCTGTAAGCGGGGCAGTCTGCTGAACGTTGGTGTTTGGTGTTGCGCTAGGAGCAACTTCGTTATTACCTGTATTTTCCGGGCGAGCAACTTCACTTGATGCGTATGTAACGTATCCAGGTGTGGAGTTGTTTTGAAAATTTGTTTCGGGGCACTGATGATTTCTCAATGCTGTTAGGTCGTCAACGATCTTTCCGAAACCGTACAGAATTATAACTGATAACCAGGCACCTATACAACCGAAAAATATGACGAGCGGTGCAAGGAAGACCATATACCAGTTGTATTCAAAATCAGATAACCCATACAGGAACAAAATTATTCCCGCCACTATACTGAGAACGATACTAAACCATGCGATAACCTTTGCAACCCTTTGAATCTTTTTTCCAATATCGTCGAACATTATACTGTCCCAGTCTTTTTCCATAATGCACCTCATAAAAAGTATTTTTTATATTATATCATACATCTACAATAAAAACAACAAAACCTCTCATATATAGAGAGGTTTTGTGTATTCTTATTTGTCTTTTCCGAATATTTTTTTGATAAAGGACTGTTTTTTCGCATAGTTTGAATCGCCGCAAAGCTCGGCAAATTTCTTTAATGCGTCTTTTTGAGCACCCGACAGCCCTTTCGGAACCTCTACCACGATCCTGAAAATGAGATCGCCTTTCGAGTTCTTCGAGCGGACGTTCTGAATGCCTTTTCCTTTAAGGGTAAACGTCGTATCGGTCTGCGTTCCCTCGGGGATCGTATATTTGATCTTGCCTTCAAGGGTAGGAATATCTATTTCCGCGCCGAGAGCCGCTTCCACAAACGTAACGGGAACGTCGCAGTAAATGTCATATCCGTCTCTTTCAAAAACGGTATGCGGTCTGATCGATACCGTAACGTAAAGATCGCCGTAGCCGCCGCCGTTTCTGCCCGCGTTACCCATATTCTGAACGATAACTCTTTGTCCTTCGTCAATTCCCGCGGGAATCGTAACGTCAAGAGTCTTTTTGATTCTGACATAACCGGTTCCGCGACAGTTTGTACAGGGCGTTTTGATTATCTTGCCCTTGCCGCCGCATGCGTCGCACGCCTTTGTCGTCTGGAACATACCGAGAGCCGTTCTTTGCGTAACTCTCACCTGGCCCGTACCGCCGCAGGTTCTGCAGGTTTCTGCCGAGGTGCCTTTTTTTGCACCGCTTCCCGCACATTCGTCGCACATTTCAATTCGGTTATACGTTATTTCTTTTTTGCAGCCGAAAGCCGCTTCCTCAAAAGAAATCGTAATATGCGCGCGCAGATCGTCGCCCCTTTCGGGAGCGTTTCTTCTCGTATACGAGGAGCTGCCGCCGCCGAATATATTACTGAAGATATCGCCGAAATCGAATCCGCCGAATCCGCCGAAGCCACCGAAATCGCCGTAACCGCCGCCACCCATATTGGGGTCAACGCCCGCGTGGCCGTATTGGTCGTATCTTGCCTTCTTTTCGCTGTCGCTGAGAACGCCGTAAGCCTCGTTGATCTCTTTAAATCTCTTTTCGGCTTCCTGGTCTCCGGGGTTCATATCAGGGTGATATTGTTTTGCAAGTTTTCTGTATGCTTTTTTTATGGTTTGTTCATCGGAACTTTTATCTACGCCGAGTACTTCGTAGTAATCCCGTTTTGTATCCGCCATATACTACCTCTTTTTTATGTAAAGCGTGTGATGGCGGAATTATCCGCACATCACAGCCACACACATCTTAGTTCTTTGTTTTGTCCTCGTAGTCGCCGTAGAAAGCATCGCCGTTTGCGTTGCCCTGAGCACCGTTGTCAGCGTTCTGTGCGCCTGCATCACCCTGAGGAGCCTGCTGAGCGTAGAGCTTTTCGCTGAGCTTGTAGAATGCCTGCTGGAGAGCTTCGGTGTCAGCTTTGATCTTGTCGGTGTCGTCTGTCTTAACAGTCTCTTTGAGCTTTTCAACAGCCGCAACAACATCAGCCTTGTCGGATTCGGGAAGCTTATCGCCAACTTCGTTCATAGTCCTTTCGGACTGGAAGATAAGGCTTTCAGCCTGGTTCTTGACCTCAACGGCTTCTTTGAGCTTCTTGTCTTCTTCTGCATACTTTTCTGCTTCCTTAACAGCCTTTTCGATGTCTTCCTGGCTCATATTCGTGGAAGAGGTAATGGTGATATGCTGTTCTTTGCCCGTGCCCTTATCCTGTGCAGTTACGTTTACGATACCGTTTGCGTCAATGTCGAAAGTAACTTCGATCTGAGGAACGCCTCTGGGAGCTGCGGGGATACCGTCAAGAATAAATCTGCCGAGAGTCGTGTTGCCCTTAGCCATATCTCTTTCACCCTGGAGAACGTGTACTTCAACCGAGGTCTGACCGTCTGCTGCAGTAGAATAGATCTGGCTCTTCTTTACGGGAATAGTAGTATTTCTGTCAATGATCCTGTTGAATACGCCGCCGAGAGTCTCGATACCGAGAGAAAGGGGAGTAACGTCGAGCAAGAGAAGGTCTTTTACTTCGCCGCCGAGTACGCCTGCCTGAACAGCCGCACCGATCGCAACGCATTCGTCGGGGTTAATGCCCTTAAAGGGTTCTTTGCCGATAAAGTTTTTAACAGCTTCCTGAACGGCGGGAATTCTTGTGGAACCACCGACCAAGGGAACCTTGTCTATCTGAGAGGGAGAAAGGCCTGCATCGGAGAGAGCTCTCTTTGTGGGGCCCATCGTTGCTTCAACGAGGTCTGCGGTAAGTTCGTTGAACTTAGCTCTTGTCAAAGTAGCGTCAAAGTGCTTGGGGCCTGTTGCGTCTGCCGTAATAAAGGGAAGGTTGATATTCGAAGAAGCCATACCGGAAAGCTCGATCTTTGCTTTTTCAGCAGCTTCTTTAAGTCTCTGGAGTGCCATCTTATCCTGGCGGAGATCTATGCCGTTTTCTTTCTGGAAGGTGTCTGCGATCCAGTCGATAATTCTCTGGTCGAAGTCGTCGCCGCCCAGCTTGTTGTTGCCGGCAGTTGCGAGAACTTCAAAAACGCCGTCGCTGATCTCGAGAAGCGAAACGTCGAACGTACCGCCGCCGAGGTCGAAGATCATGATCTTCTGTTCTTCTTCTTTGTCCATACCGTAAGCGAGTGCAGCAGCCGTAGGCTCGTTTATAATTCTGAGAACTTCAAGACCTGCGATCTTTCCGGCGTCCTTCGTTGCCTGACGCTGTGCGTCGGAGAAGTATGCGGGAACTGTGATGACAGCCTGAGTTACAGGTGAACCAAGGTATGCTTCAGCATCTGCTTTAAGCTTCTGAAGTATCATCGAAGAAATTTCCTGGGGAGAGAAAGTCTTGTCGTCTACTTTAACCTTGTAGTCGCTTCCCATTTCTCTCTTGACGGACATGATAGTTCTGTCGGGGTTCGTAATGCCCTGGCGCTTTGCAACCTGACCTACCATTCTTTCACCGGTCTTTGAGAAAGCAACGACCGAGGGGGTCGTTCTTGCGCCTTCGGGGTTGGGTATAACGATAGGCTCGCCGCCTTCATATACTGCTACGCATGAGTTTGTTGTACCGAGGTCGATACCGATAATCTTTGCCATAATTTTAATCCTCCGTTTATGTTAAGTGATTATGATTTCAAAATTAAATTCAGTTTGCAACCTTTACCATTGCATATCTTATGATCTTGTCTCCCTTTTTATATCCTTTGCTAAAGGTTTCCGCGATCATATTTTCGCCCAAAGTGTCGTCCTCAACGTGCATAACCGCGTTATGAAGGTTGGGGTCGAATTCCGTATTTTCCGTAGCGATCTCTTCAACGCCCATTTTTGACAAAATGTCTTTGAACATATTCAGCGTCATGTTAACGCCTTCGCCGAGATTTCCGCTGTCGGCAAATGCAACGGCTCTTTCCATATTATCGAGTATGGGCAATATTTCTTTTACCGCATCGATAAAAGCATCGCTGTATATGCCTTCTTTTTCTTTCTGTGCGCGTTTTCTGTAATTGTCGTATTCGGCAACGATGCGCAGATACTTGTCGTTCTGCTCGTCGAGCTTTGTTTTTAACTCTTCGACTTCTTTTTTGAGTGCTTCAACTTCTTTTTTTGAAGTCTTTTTTTCTTTTTTAGGTTCGGAAGGAGTGTTTTGGGTTTCTTCCGCTTTTGTTTCAAAGTTTTCCGTGTTCATCTTTATCTCCGTTTTTTGTATATCTCTGTGAATTATTCATCGTTATCCTTATCGCCGTTGCCGTCGGTCAGCATATTATTCTTGACGTCAAACAGCCCTTTAATGCTGTCAGCCAAAAGATCGAGCGTGGTTACTACTTTTGAATAGTCCATTCTGCATGGACCGATTACTCCGATAGCGCCTACGATCTTGTCGTTTGCCGTGATCGTTTTGAATATCAGCGTTGAGTTGCTCATAATGTCAACCGAGTTTTCTTTTCCGATCAAAATATTCGTCTTATCGTTCTGGGAATTGCTTATGATATTGAGAATATCTTCTTTTTGCTCGAGCATACCGATCAGCCCCTGAAGCTGTGAGAGGTTCGAATACTCGGGGAAATCGAGCAGTCTGTTTACCTGTTCGACCTTAACGTCGCCTCGGTCTATCTCGTTTACGGTATCGTAAATACACTTGATTATAGGCTCGACCAGCTGTTCGTAACCGAAAAGTCCGTTTTGTATCTCAAGTATAGAAGAATACGAGAGCTCACTGACGTTTGTGCCTGCTATAAATTTGTTGAGCAGCTCCGTCAGCCTTTCGGTAACCCTGGGGGTTATTTCGTCTGCCGTCTTGATAAGCTTCGTTTTTGCTATTCCGTTGTTTGCGATCATAACGAGCACAAAGCTTTTACTGTCAACGTACACGCTGTTGAAATTCGTGATGACCACTTGCACGGGACGGGGCTTAACCGTTATTGCCGTGTAGTTCGTGATCCTCGAAAACAGTCTGCCCGCTTGCTCGATTATTCTGTCGAGTTCGGCTTCCTTGCTCTTTTTTAATGTGTCCAGCTGTTCAAGCTCGTCTCGGGTCAGTCTGTATTTTTCCATCAGCGAGTCAACGTAAAATCTGTATCCGAGTTCCGACGGAATTCTTCCGGCAGAAGTGTGGGGCTGTTCGAGATAACCGAGCTCTTCAAGCTCTGCCATTTCATTTCTGACCGTCGCTGACGAAAGGGAAATGTTGTTGTTCTGCGTAAGGTATTTCGAGCCGACGGGCTCTCCGCGGTCAATATGTGCGTCGATGATCGCGCGGAGAATCATCTTTTTTCTCTCGCTGAGTCCGTCTCCGTTTCCGTACATACATCCCGCCCCCTTTTTTGAACTGTTTTTAACGTATATTTAGCACTCAAAACGCTTAAGTGCTAAACCGTATATAAAACATACCACTATCACTCTCGGTTGTCAAGTGCTAAAACAAATATTATTGTTAATATTTTATGAAAAACCCATATTTTTTTGAAAAATTCGGTTAAATCAACAGCCTGCGAAAAAAAAGCATGCTTTTTTAGATAAAAAAACACTTAATTTTCGATATTTATTTCTTATTTATATTGTAATTATTCGGCGCGAAATATATAATTAAAGCAGTATTGTACGAAAGAAGACAGATAAAAAATAGGTAAAAAATATGAAAACTTTGTTGAAGTATTTAAAACCGTATAGCAGAAGAATGACTGTAGGATTTGTCATCAAGTGTATGGCGACGATGATAGAATTATTGTTGCCGTATATTCTCAGCCACATTCTGAAAAACGTTGTGGAAAGGCAGAGCGTAAACCTCATTTTGAGTTGGG
Source organism: Eubacteriales bacterium (assembly GCA_045580755.1). Lineage (GTDB taxonomy): Bacteria > Bacillota > Clostridia > Oscillospirales > CAG-272 > RGIG1995. Next base: position 6,683 of record JAZNOI010000073.1, read on the forward strand.
GCTTTCTTATGGCACTGTGCGCCGCTGCCGCTTGCGTCGGTAACATCATTGCAAACAGAATGGCGGCAAAAGTATCCCGTAATTTCAGCGAGGCGATAAGAAAAGATCTGTTCGAGCATACGATGAAGCTGTCGGCGTCGCAGACCGACAAATTCTCGATCCCCTCTCTTGAATCGAGAATAACTACCGATACTTATCATGTTCACAACTTTGTGGGCATGATGCAGAGAATGGGAGTAAGAGCACCCATACTGCTTATGGGCGGAATAATTATTACTCTTATTATGGACAGCTTTTTGGCTCTCGTAATGATAGCCGTTCTTCCTTTTATATTCGTAACGGTGTTTTTTATATCCCGAAGGGGTGTTCCTCTTTATGCCGGCGTGCAGAGATCCGTTGACGGAATGGTGCGCGTCGTAAGAGAGGATACGCAGGGAATAAGGGTCATAAAAGCTCTTTCGAAAAACCGATATGAAAACGATCGGTACGACGAAGTTAATGCAAAACTATCAAAGGACGAGCGGCGTGTCGGCACGATAATGGGTATGGTAAACCCGATCATGACGTTGCTTATGAACATCGGTATAACCGCGGTAATCGCCATGAGTGCCACAAGGGTAACGAGCGGGCAGTCGTCGCCCGAAACGGTTATCGCCTTTATGCAGTATTTTACGTTGATATCGATGGCGATGATGTCGGTTTCGAGAATATTCGTAATGTATACGAAGTGTGCGGCTTCGGCTAACAGAATATCCGAGGTCTTGAATACTCCCGCCGAAATAAAGATCATTTCCGAAGAAGAGGCCGAAAAGGGAGACTGCGATAACCACATCGAATTCAAAAACGTAAGCTTTTCGTATCTTGGCAAAAGAAATCAGATCGATGATCTGAGCTTTGCCTTGAAAAAAGGCGGACAGCTTGGTATCATAGGCGCGACGGGAAGCGGAAAATCAACGGTCATAAGATTGCTTATGAGATTTTACGACGCGCAGAGCGGAAGTATTTACATAAACGGAAGGGATATACGCACGATCCCGCGAAAAGAGTTCACCGAGATGTTCGGACTTGTTTTGCAAAACGACTTTTTGTACGCCGACACGATCGAAGAAAACATAAAATTCGGACGTGAAATTTCGGAAGAAGAAATGAAAGATGCGGCAGTTATTGCCCAAGCCGACGGTTTTATTACGGCTTTCGGAGACGGGTATGACCACGAGCTTTCGTCGAAGGCGACGAATATTTCGGGCGGTCAGAAGCAAAGACTGCTGATTTCCAGAGCGATCGCCAAAAAACCCGAGATACTCGTGTTTGACGACAGCTCATCGGCTCTCGACTACAAGACCGACGCTTTGCTCAGAGCTGCTTTGAAAGAAGAGCTGGCGGGTTCGACAGTTATAACGATTGCGCAGAGAGTAAGCTCGATAAAACACTGTGATACCATAATCGTTCTCGATCACGGCAAGGTGATAGGTATGGGAACCCACGAAGAATTGCTGTCGAACTGTACCGAGTACAGAGAAATAAGCGATTCTCAGATGGGAGGTGCCATCGTTGAATAAAATGAACAGAATGAGAATGGGTTCGAGAGAAAACGAAAAGCTCGACCGAAAGACCGCAAAAGGTATTTTTATCAGACTGGGCGGTTACGTTTTGAAGCATTGGCACCTTTTTGTACCCGCAATAATATTCACTCTGCTTTCGAATCAGCTTTCGCTGATGGGACCGCAGTTTTCGGGCGTTGCCATTGATGCTATCGCGAATAAAAACGGGGTTGACTATCCCGTCGTATGGGAAAATATTTTCAAGATGCTCGGCTGTTATCTCATTTCCGCAATACTGTCTTACGTGTTGGCGGTAATAATGATACATCTCAGCCAGAGAATTGTATACACAATGCGTAAACAGCTTTTTGAAAAGCTGAACACACTGCCCGTAACTTATTTTGACAAGAATACCGCGGGCGATATAATCAGCCGTATCAGCTACGATATAGACACGATCAACAGCACCCTTTCGCACGATATGGTGCAGGTAATGGCAAGTATTTATACGATATTTGGCTCTTTGGTGTTTATGTGGCAGATATCGAAACCCATGTTGGCGGTGTTTGTGTTTACCGTTCCCGCGTCGATCATTTTTACACGTTACAGAACGAAAAAGGTGCGCCCGCTCTACCGCGAACGTTCGCGAAAACTCGGCGAGCTTAACGGTTATGCCGAAGAAATGCTTTCGGGCTGCCGTACCATCAGAGCGTACGGAAAAGAGGACGTTATATGCGATAGGTTCAACCGCCGCAATACAGATACCATGGACGCGTATTATAAGGCGGAGTATCACGGCGCGGCTTTGGGCCCGGCTGTAAACTTTATAAACAACCTTTCTATATGCCTCGTTACTGTTTTGGGCGGAATACTCTATATGTATTCGCAGAGCGGCGTGGTCAAGGCGGGAACTCTGTTCTTTGTTTCACTCGGTAACGTAGCGCAGTTCGTTCAGTATTCGAGAAAGTTTGCAGGTCCGATAAACGAGTTTGCAAACATTCTGCACGAGTTTCAGTCGGCGTTTTCGGCGGCAGAACGTGTGTTCCGCGTTCTTGACGAGCCTTCCGAGCCTGCCGATAAAGAAAATGCTAATGGGCTTAGTGATGTCAAAGGTCATATCGAATTTGAAAAGGTGTGTTTTGGTTATACCGAGAACAAGCGTATTCTTAATAACGTATCCTTTACCGCGGAACCCGGAAAAACGATAGCGATTGTCGGTCCGACGGGAGCGGGAAAGACTACGATCATAAACCTGCTTATGCGGTTTTACGATATTAATTCGGGTTCTATTAAGCTCGACGGAGCTGAGATAACCGATATAAAGAGGTACGATCTACGAAAAGCATATACGATGGTGTTGCAGGATACCTGGCTTTTTAACGGCACTATTTACGACAACATAGTGTACGGCAAAGAGGACGCAACGAGAGAAGAGGTCGAAAAGGCGGCAAAGGCTGCAAAGATCGATAAATACATAGAAAGTCTGCCCGACGGATATATGACGAAGCTTTCGGACGACGGCGTTAATATATCAAAAGGCCAGAGACAGCTTATTACGATAGCGAGAGCCATTCTTTCGGATGCGCCAATGCTTATACTCGACGAGGCAACTTCAAACGTTGACTCGCGCACGGAGATAAAGATACAGGAAGCTTTGTCCGAGCTTATGAAGGGAAGGACTTGTTTTATAATAGCTCACAGGCTTTCTACCATACAGAATGCAGACTGCATACTCGTTTTGCAGAACGGTGAAGTTACCGAAAAGGGAACGCACGACGAGCTTATCGAGCAAGGCGGTTTTTACAGCACCCTGTACAATTCTCAGTTTAAATAAAACGATCAAGCGCGTATACCGCCACCGCGGTTTACGCGCTTTAGTTGTATGAAAAAAGGGGCGAACTTGACATTTTTTGCGATTTGTGATATATTATCTTTTATGCGTAATATAATGCGTTGCGCAAATAAATAATTATTGAATAGGAAGTGACATTATTCATGGACGCGGACGGGAATATACAGGGCTTATTTTTTAGGCTGATGAGCTCCGACGGAGGACAAGAATCCGGAGGACTTGCAGTGTTGGTCCTATTATTCGTCATTTTTGTTATAGGGGGCGGATATTTCGGCGGTGCCGAAAGTGCGTTCTCTGCAATGAACAAGATTCGTATCAAATCAAAAGCAGACAACGGTGATAAGAGAGCAAAGAACGCCATGTACATTGCAAACAACTTTGAAAAGGCGTTGACCACTTTGCTGATCGGTAACAATATTACCCATATTGCCGCAGGTTCTGTTGCGACCCTTATAGCAGCAAAGCTGTTTACCGAGATGACAAACGCGGTAACTTGGGGTTGTACGATCATATCAACTCTGATCGTATTTCTTTTCAGCGAGATGATCCCGAAAAGCTTTGCGAACGACAGAAGCGAGACTACCGCATTGATGTTTGCGGGCTCGTTGCGATTCTTGATGAAGATCCTTTATCCTTTTGCAGTATTTTTTGAATGGGTATCGAACGGTTTTATGAAGATCATTTTGAAATTTGTAAAACAAGAGGCACAGCCTTCGATAACCGAAGAAGAACTGTATGAGATAATCGATACCATCGAAGAAGAGGGCGTCGTAAACGAAGAGCAGGGTGATCTTATGAAGTCTGCACTCGACTTCTCGGATATATCTGCAAGAGACGTTATGACGATGAGAGACGATATTTGTGCGATCGATGCAGGTATGCCGAACGATCAGTTGTTGAAGATCATTCGCGAATCGGTTCACACAAGACTTCCCGTTTATGAAGGATGCCTTGATAATATAATCGGTATAATTCAGATAAGAACTTTTATAAAAGAGTATCTGAAGGATCCGAACGTAGATATCAGAACCCTTGTTATGCCCGCATTCAAGGTGAATCCCGATGCGATGATCGAGGATCTGCTCACAGAGATGCGACAGCATAAATTCTATCTTGGTGTTGTATACGAAGACGGAAAGACTCTCGGACTCGTTACTATCGAAGACTTCCTTGAGGAGTTGGTAGGCGAGATCTGGGACGAGGACGACGTAGTTGACACCGACTTTGTAAAGCTTGGCGGAAACAGAACTCAGGTCAATACCCATATGAAGATGGGCGAGATCTACAAGAGACTGGGACTTAATAACCGCAGAGGAAATGATTCTGACAGACCTCTGCTTTCCGTGATCGTTGAGCACTTCGGACGATTCCCTAAAGAGGAAGAAGTGTTTGTTTACAAAAATATGGAAATCACCATAGATACAGTTGAAGATAATACAATTAAGGCTGTTGTTATAAGACTTCTTTCGCCTGCCGAAGTGGCAGAGCTTTCCGGTACAGACGGTGTGCTTGAAGGGGGGCTTAAATAATGACGGGACATATTATTGTAATTCTTATTATGATCGTGCTTTCGGCATGCTTTTCCGCATCCGAAATATCGTTTAATACGGCAAACAAAAAGCGTTTGAAAAAAGCCAGTGAAGCAGGCAAAAAATCCGCTACGCTTGCGTATAACATTATTGATAATTTCAATACGGCGCTTTCCGCTATTCTTATAGGTAATAACCTGGCGAACATAGCGGCGTCTACGTCAGCTACACTTATTGCAACGTATCTGATTGCCGACGACGGTCTTGCCGCCGTTGTTGCAACGGCAGTTATGACGGTCATTATTCTGATATTCGGAGAGATCGTTCCGAAGATCGTTGCAAGAAGTACGGCAGACACGGTAGTTCACTTTTTTGCATACATAATTACTGTTGTAAAATGGATCCTTTATCCTCTCGTATGGCTGGTTATGGCACTTATAAAAGGGCTTGAAAAACTTTGGGGTGAGGACGACAAGGATACCCCTACCGTAACCGAGGAAGAACTTTCTTCGATCATCGAAGCGGTAGAGGAAGAGGGAGTTATCGACGAAGAAAAGAAAGAGCTTCTTCAGTCGGCACTTGAATTCCGCGAAACAACGGTAGAAGAAATTATGACACCCAGAATAGATATGCTCGCTTTTGACATAACGCGTCCCCTCGAACGTTTGAGAGAGGTTGCAGAGAATTCGAGATATTCAAGAATTCCCGTGTATGACGAATCAATAGACGACATAGTCGGCGTGCTTTATCTGAACCGTTATTACAGAAAGATAACGGGCAGCGGGGTAAACAGTCAAAGAGATTTGAGAAAGCTTCTTATGGAGCCCTGCTTTATTCATAAGACTATGAAGCTTAACCGAGCTTTGAATATGCTCAGAGACAGAAAAACGCACCTTGCGATCGTTGTTGACGAATACGGCGGAACCATGGGTGTCGTTACGATCGAGGATATTCTTGAAGAGCTGGTAGGCGAGATCTGGGATGAATCCGACGTTATTGTAAATGAATGTATCAAAACCGGCAGTTACACATACGAGGTAACCGGTGATATGAACATAGACGATTTCTTCTCGGAGATAGAATTCGAACCGAAGGATTTTGAATGTGAATACTCGACCATGGGCGGCTGGGCAATCGAAATGCTGAATGCCGATCCTCATATAGGCGACAGCTTCAATTATTCTGACCTTGACGAAGAGGAAAAGGACGACGATGACTACGAAGGTCATACAGAACTTTACGTAATCGTTTCGGGAATGGAAGATATGCGAATAACGAAGTTGACCGTTCTTGTCAGAAAGATCGAGCCCGAAAAAGAAGAAAAAGACGACTGATATAAAAAATCGTGCAAAAGTTTTTTGCACGATTTTTTGTTACCGAACGGACGAAGAAAATTATACACTTCGATTAAAAGTTTTGGTTGGAGTCAAGAGGGCGCTTTTACAAAAGCGCGTCTCTTGTGGGGTTCGGGGCGAAGCCCTGAATGTTTGTGCTCTTTAAAAAACGCGAAAGCGTTTTTGTTTTTATCTTTTTTATTACTTTCTTGCCTTGCCAAGAAAGTAAAACAAAGAAGGCGCTAAGGGGCAGGGGGGTTCGGTGTGCCCCCCCC
>JAZNOI010000074.1:0-12510 GCA_045580755.1 Eubacteriales bacterium
TTCTTATCCTTTATTTTTTCTTTTACTTCCTTGAATTTTGTTGAAATCTTGTTCCCGATATGTTTGGGACTGATGCACAGAGATCTTATTTCCATAATGCCTATTCCTCCGAATTATATTATTTTGGTATAATATATGATTATTTCTTTTTGTTTATTACAGAATTGCAATTACTCGGTAACAAATACGTGTGTGCTGTAAAGTCCTAATAGAGAACAAAGCATTTGCGTTATCAGGTTGTTTATTTTCGGATCATTCCCGCCTTTGCATACGACAGCAACGCCTTCTATTTGCGGAAGATATTCTTTTACGTATACAAGGTTATTGTCTACGATAACATGCTTTGAGTTATCTTGGGGACCGTCTGACGCGTATACGGTCTCAGAGCCGCATTTAAGGGTTATCATTACTTTGGCGTTGCTTGCGCCGTCTATATCGTCTACTAATTCTGCGAGCCTTTTTTCAATACTGTTCGTATAGCTGTTTATGAATTCAGAATAGCTTTCGGTGTTATTGTTATCGCTTTTTGGGTTGTCTGAAAAAACAAGCAACAATCCGAGGATTATACCCGCAGTGATCAGCAAAAATACTTTCTTTTCTTTTATATAATCAAGTAATTTCATATAAATAATCTTTCTTATATTTTTTGATTTACAATGGCTTCGCATCCGAATTCCGACCGGATATATGCAGAGATACGCTGTGCCAAATAATTATATTGGGCATTGGTTATTGAAATATTGATTTTTTCTACAATTAGTTGGTTGTTGTTTTTGCTTGTTTGTATTTCGGTAGCAAAGCAATCGCCCGGGATACTGAATCTTTGGGAGATGCTGTCTTCTATAGCATATATTATTGGTTTTTGCAGTTGGTTTATGTCTGTATCTTGGTTTGCTAAAAGATCGTTTTGCATTTTTTCGACGGAAGACTCGGCTGATTTTACGGCGTTGAGGGTGTTGGATAACAGTATGATTATTATGATCAATGATGTAGTGTATTTTATGTATTTCTTTAATCGCGATGATGAGAAAAACGCGTTTATTATGCCGACTGTAAACGCTGTGATCGCTATCGAATACAATGCGTTGTTTATTCCGTTCATTTAGCACCTCCGAGAGAGGGGGATATGCTGACAAATATTACAAGCTCAAGTATAAACAATACCGTAACGGCAAATACGAGTGCTAATACCGAGTTTATTATGCCCGAAATATCTTTTAATAGATCAGCTTCCTCGTTGCATCCGAGTATTACTGCCGCTGCTGATGAAATATCGATACATATTTTTTTCAGGATAAGGTTTGATATTACGGGGAGTGTGATCGCAAATACTATGAAAAGACCGATCATACCGACCGAATTTTTTATGAGGGACAGTCCTGACATAATACTTCGGACAGATTCTCCCAATGCACCGCCTATTATCGGGATAAAGCTTCCTGCAAATTTAATTGATCGAGATGTTACGTTATCTGCCGCCAGGGATAGATTGGTCTTGAATAATAAATAGATAGATAAAATAGTGATCAATGCGGTTAATACGAAGTTGTATATAGTTCTTATTGTTTTGTTTATTTGTGATATTCCTTTGTTGTTTGATGCATTTCCGGCGATCGTCAGACCGAAACAAATACTTATCAGCGGATACAAAAAGTTAGTAAAAACCGTATTGATCAGAGTCAATAAAAAAGATAGCCCTGTTGTGTTTACTATTGACGTGCTTATGTTTCCTGCGAATATGTAGAGGCTTGTCATTATGGGTAATAAAACATTTATCAGCGAGGATATCGACTGTATGAACGTGTTTGTTAGATCTTTTGTTGTTTTTAGAAGATCGTAACACATAACGGTCAACGCTAATACTGTTATAAGGTTTGTTATGCTCCCGTAGCTTTTTCTTTCAAGGGCGTGGTTTGTGTTCTTTATAACTGAAATTAGAATTATGGACGAAAGAAGGGAAAAGAGTGTTTTTAAGGATGGGGTCAGTGTGCTTTTTAAAGAATTGAGTGCTACGTCGAAAAAATTGTTCAGTTCAATACTGTTTGCGTTATCAAACGTGTCGCTTTGCGTTTCATTCGGTTTCGGTGAATAGGTTTCGAAAATCTCGTCGAGCGGGGCGGTATTTATTCCAAAATCATTCGTTTGATTTGCGTGTGCGGTGAGTGAAAACAATGACAAAAACAAGGTTGTGCATAACAGGAAATATATGTGTTTATGTCTCTTTTGTTTTGTCATATATTTTTACCTCGTTTTTGTTTTACAATATGGTTTCTTCCAGGATGAGCAATATTTTGTTTATTATCGGAAAGCTCAAAATAAGTATTTCTATTTTTCCTGCTGTTTCGATTTTTGATGCGATAGAGTGTTCTCCTGCGTCGGTGCAGATGTCTGAGGCACTGTCAACAAGTAACGTTACCCCGATTACTTTTAAAAGGATGCTTCCGTATTCACCTAAGATATTGTTTTCGAATAACATTTTGAAAAGTGTGCTGTTTTTTGATAAATGAGTCAAAACGTACTGAAATACTATCACGCCGAACAAAAGTGAAATGAACGTTGAGTAGTCTTTTTTGGTATTTCTTAATACGAAGATCAACGCTATTATGAGAATCGCCGTGCCGCATAATTTTACAATATTCATTACAGTCCGAACGTGCTTTTTATTGTGTTTATCAGATCTGAGATCTGGCGCATTAAAAACATTAGTACGATTACAATACCTGCAATAGAGACCAACATAGCTTGGTCATCTCGACCGGATTTCGCGAGTATCTGGCATACGACGCTTACGAGCAATCCTATTCCGGCGATTTTTAGCAAAAGAGTTATGTCCATTTTTATATAAACAGAATTATAAGCATCAAACCGCAATAAACTCCAAGTGAGAGTGAGAGCTTTATTTTATTCGGTGCCTGTTCTGTCAGCTCCTTATAATATTTTTCTATTTCTTTTTCGCATCGTTCGATTAAGGCTATTTGGTCTGTTTTTGAGCTTTTTCCGAGCTTGGTTGTATACTCTTCGATTGTGTTTTCTATTTCCGGTGGAACGGGGGGGAGTGTGCCGGAACGTGCTTCCTTGCCGGAAAGGTCTACTGACTGTATAAAGGTTTTGAAATGCTTGTCTTTGGGTGAAAATGATTCAAATATTTCATTAGTCGGTGTGTTGAAATAGTGTATTTGGTTTTTTGAATGATTCATTAGTCTCAAAAGCTCGTGTGTGAAATTGATTTTTGATTTTGTTTTTTGGGCACACATTATACCGAATGATAATGATGAAATGAACAGAAAAATCAATCCTATTGTTTTCAAGTGTGTAAATCCTCGCGTTTTAAATATTCGTATGATCTTTTGCGATCTTTTATTCTTATCTGAACGTATGAATGAAACGTATTCAGCTCGTGCAGCTTTTTTAAGGAAGGTCTTGTTAGTAACTCGGATATCGATCCCGCATGGGCGGAACAGATCAGGGAAATGCCGCTGTTTTTGCATTCTATCAGAGGAGCTATGTCATCATTGAGTCCTATCTCATCACATATCAAAACGTCAGGGGACATATTGCGCATTGCGATGTCTGTTGCTTCGTGTCTGGGGTATCCGATCAAAAAGTCGGCGGCGCAGTCGGAGTGGTATCTTTCGGAATATAATTCGTTTTTGGGATCGATCACGCATACTCTGAGGTTATACGGAGGGGATGAGAGATGTTTTATTGTCGCTTTGAGAAGTGTAGTTTTTCCGCAGTTGGGAGGAGAGAATATAAGGCATCCTTTTTCGAGTTTTGCATTTGCGAGAAAACGGTCGGGTATTTCTATATCAACAGTCGGGATTCTAATGTTCAGGCTGTTTATGTTTGTGATGTTTGTGATCACACCGTTGTCTACGATCGCGTTTCCGCATATTCCGATCCTATATCCGTTGTCAAACGGAATAAATCCTTTTTTGATTGATTCGTAATATGTGTGCAGTGAGTTTTTGCATAACCTCGAAAGACAGTATTCAAAATCGCTGTCCGATACCACGTATGAAAGAACAAGAGTTTTATTGTTCTGTGTTAGGCAAAGGCGTCTGTTTTTTCTTATTCTGATCTCATCGATACGGTCGTAGTTTATTAGGATTTTTTGTATTTTTTCGGGCAGACAGTCGCATAGTTCGTTGTACATTTTCTGTTTTCACCACCTTCTTGGTTAAATTATATGAGGGACAATCTGTAATATTCGTAAAATATGGGATGAAATCCCTTTACAGTTCGCTTTAAATATGTTATAATAATATGATTTTAAATATATAAGGGGGATCTATGATCATTTTGGGTATTGACCCCGGCTATGCGATAGTCGGCTACGGGGTCATTGAATACAAAAATATGCGTTTCAGAACTTTGGCATACGGCGCGATAACGACCCCTGCTCACACTGATCCCGCAGACAGAATAAAAGTTATTTATGACGAACTTGAAACCTTGTTCGATATGTACCATCCGGATTGCATGGCAATCGAGGAACTGTTTTTTAACACGAACCAAAAGACAGCTATTATGGTTGCCGAAGCGCGAGGCGTTATGCTTTTGTGCGCGGTAAATAAAGGTGTAAAGGTTTATGAATATACACCCTTGCAGGTCAAGCAATCTATCGTCGGTTACGGTAGGGCGGAAAAAAAGCAAGTTATAGCGATGGTTGTGAATTTTCTTAATCTTGAAAAAAAACCTAAACTTGACGATACCGCGGATGCTTTGGCTATTGCCGTCTGTCATGCACACACCCACGGATCGCTGTTGTCCAAATTTAATTAGAGGAGTATATTATGTTTTATCATATTTTCGGAGAGCTGATAGGCGTTGAATCGAATATGGCTATAGTTGATTGCAACGGTGTCGGATATTGTATGACGGTTAGCTTGAATACACAAAGATATTTGAATACCCCCGGAAAAAAAGTCAAGCTCTACACTCATTTTTGTGTCAGAGAGGACGGAGTCGAGCTTTTTGGTTTTTATGACTTGGAAGAGCGAGACGCTTTTAAATTGCTTATAACTGTATCCGGTGTAGGTCCGAAGGCTGCTTTGAACATTATGTCGGCTATGACGCCGGAAAGTTTTTATTCTGCTGTTATCAACGGTGATACTAAACTTATTTCGAAAGCACAAAATGTTGGAGCTAAGACTGCCGCGAGAATAGTCCTTGAATTAAAAGATAAGATATCGAAATCAGTGTCGGTTTCCGCCGAAAGCGGTCTTGATGGTCTTGTCCCGACCTCGAATCGATCTGAAAAGCTATCTGAAGCACAAAATGCTCTAATGGTTTTGGGTTATAAACAGTCCGAGGCGTTAGCTGCTTTGAAGGGGATAGACATAGAAAAATTGGAGCTTGAAGAGGTAATCAGAGAAGCGCTCAAGCGTTTGATGAGATAAATACGGAGGTAAAAATGTTTAACGAAGAATTCGATACAGAGTTAGAAAACAGAATAATGTCAGCCTCCTATTCGGAAGAGGATTCTGTAACCGAAGTCAGCTTGCGTCCTACGAGTCTTGAGGAATACGTCGGACAAGTTAAGGCTAAGGAAAACTTGAAAATTTATATAGAAGCGGCAAAAAAACGCGGAGACGTTCTCGACCACGTGTTGCTGTACGGACCTCCCGGACTTGGTAAAACAACGTTGGCGGCTATTATCGCCAATGAAATGGGAGTGAACATTAGGATAACATCGGGGCCCGCTATTGAAAAACAGGGAGATTTGGCGGCTCTGTTAACCAATTTGGGCGAAAATGATATTTTGTTTATTGACGAGATCCACCGTCTTAACAGATCTGTTGAAGAAATATTGTATCCTGCACTTGAGGACTATGCACTTGATATTATTATCGGTAAAGGTCCTGCCGCAAGAAGCATAAGACTTCCTTTACCTCGCTTTACACTTATAGGAGCAACCACAAGAGCCGGACAGCTTTCGACGCCGTTGAGAGATAGATTTGGTGTTATATTAAAGCTCGAAATGTATTCGCCCGAGGAGCTAGCTAAGATCATAACGAGAAGCGCGGGCTTGCTTGGTGTTGAGATCGACGAAGACGGTGCTTACGAGATCGCGTCGAGATCAAGGGGAACGCCGCGAATAGCAAACAGATTACTTAAAAGAGTCAGAGATTTTGCTCAGGTTAAAGGTGACGGAAAGATAGATCTTGAGATTGCACAGTATGCACTCAGTATGCTTGAGATAGACGAGCTGGGTCTCGACAACGTTGACAGAAAGATGATGGAGACGATTATTAACGTTTATAACGGCGGTCCCGTCGGACTTGAGACGCTTTCGGCAACGATAGGAGAGGAAGCTGTTACGATAGAAGACGTTTATGAGCCGTATTTAATGCAGATCGGGTTTATAAGCCGTACTCTCAGAGGCAGATGTGTTACAAAACTCGGTTACGACCATCTCGGTATTCCGTATAAGAATACGGAGATAGACAACAGACAGATGACTATAGACGATATCAAATGAATTAGTGTTTTAAATGAGGAAATAAATGCGTTATACAAAGAATTGGACCGAATACGAATTGCTTGATACAAGCGATGGGGAAAGACTCGAAAGATGGGGAAAATACATTCTTGTCAGACCTGACCCACAAGTAATTTGGAAGGGAATAAAAAAACATCCAAAATGGAAGACTCCCGATGCCGTATATTCCAGATCAAAGTCGGGGGGCGGCGCCTGGAATCAAAATAAACTTCCCGAACAATGGAATATTTCATACGAAAAACTCGGATTGAAATTCGTGCTTAAACCTATGGGGTTTAAGCATACGGGTCTGTTCCCGGAGCAGGCAGTTAATTGGGAAAAAATGTTTGATCTCATAAAAAACGCAAACAGGCCGATTAAAGTTTTGAATTTGTTTGCGTATACAGGCGGCGCTACGGTAGCTTGCGCTAAGGCGGGAGCATCGGTCGTACACGTTGATGCCTCTAAAGGAATGACTATTCAGGCAAAAGAAAATGCAAAGCTTTCGGGTCTCGAAGACGCGCCGATCAGATACATTGTAGATGACTGTCAGAAGTTTGTTGAAAGGGAGATCAGACGCGGGAATAAATATGATGCAATCATTATGGATCCGCCGTCTTACGGAAGAGGTCCGGGCGGCGAGGTCTGGAAACTCGAGGAATGCATTGGAGATTTTATTAAAAAAGCAGCTTGTATACTTAGTGATACCCCCTTGTTTTTCCTGGTAAACTCATATACAACGGGACTTTCGCCCGCTACTGTAGGCTACGTTTTGGATACCGTTTTAAAGCCTCGTTTCAATGGAAAAACAGAAATGGAAGAAATAGGATTATATGTTGCACAGACGGGCGGAATCCTGCCTTGCGGCGCATCGACGTTTTTTATCGGAGAATAATAAAATGAACGATTCATTTATAAAAGTTGAGAACGTGTGTTTTAGTTACAAGAACGAGAATGATGAAGAAGTTCCCGTTTTGAAAAACATATCTTTTGATATAAAAAAAGGCGAATTTGTGGTGATCCTCGGTCATAACGGATCGGGCAAATCCACAATGGCAAAGCTTTTAAATCTTATACTCACTCCCAGCAGCGGAAAAATGTGGATCGACGGTAAAGAGATCACGGCAGAGAATTTATCCGAGGATGATATTTTTTCTATCCGCCAGAGAGTTGGTATGGTTTTTCAGAATCCCGACAACCAGCTTGTTTCATCCGTTGTTGAAGAGGATGTTGCGTTTGGACCCGAAAATTTGGGAATCGAACCCGAGGAGATCAAAAAAAGAGTATACGGTGCTCTTGAAGAGGTCGGTATGACCGAGTTTGCAAAACACGCTCCGTCGCAGCTTTCGGGAGGGCAGAAGCAGCGGGTTGCAATCGCGGGAATCATAGCGATGATGCCTGAGTGTATTATTTTTGACGAGGCAACTTCAATGCTTGATCCATCGGGAAGAAAGGACGTTATGCGTTCGATCGCCCGTTTGCACGAAAAAGGCGTTACTATACTGCATATAACTCACAATATGTCAGAGGCGGTCAACGCGGACAGGGTCATTGTTATCAATGAGGGCCGTGTATGCATGAATGACACGCCGCGAAAAGTGTTTGCAAACGTAGCAAAGCTTCATGAAATCGGACTTGACGTTCCGCAGGTTACTGAACTGATTTATGAACTGAAGGCGTATGGGATAAAACTCCCCGAAGAAATTATTGATATAGACGAAGGAGCGGAGGCTTTTGCTTCCTTGTTGAAAAAATAAATGTCTAAACTTACTTTATCAAACGTTTCATACGTATACAGCACCGGTACTCCTTTTGAAAAGAAAGCCCTGGACGACGTTTCCATCAGCTTTCAAGAAGGTGTGATCACCGGTCTTATCGGCCATACGGGATCCGGCAAGTCTACGCTTGTTCAGATGCTTAACGGTTTGCTTAAACCTACTTCCGGAACCGTATTGCTCGACGATAAGGATATTTGGGAAGATCCTAAAAGCATAACCGACGTGCGTTTTAAGATCGGATTGGTTATGCAGTATCCCGAGTATCAGCTTTTTGAAGAAACGGTAAAAAAAGATATTGAATACGGTCCGAGAAATATGAAGCTGACCGAAGAGGAGATAAGCGAAAGGGCAAAAGAAGCGGCGTTTTTTTGCGGTATTCCCGAAGATATTTTCGAAAAATCCCCATTTGATCTTTCCGGCGGTCAGAAGAGAAGGGTTGCTATCGCAGGCGTAATGGCTATGAAGCCGAGTGTTCTTATACTTGATGAACCCGCAGCGGGACTTGATCCGATCGGACGAGAGGAGATACTGGGAGGAATAAGAACTTTCCAGAGACAGACGAACACAACCGTTATAATAGTAAGCCACAGCATGGAAGATATGGCTGCATATTGTGACAACGTTGTCGTTATGAACAAAGCTTCGGTTTTTATGACCGGAGAAACAAAACAAATTTTCAGCAGAGCAGATGAGCTCGTGAAGGTTGGGCTTGACGTTCCTCAAATTACACATCTTTTTAACAGTATTCGAAACAAGGGAGTAGCCGTGCCTTCGAATATATTTACAGTTGATGATGCGAGGAAAGTCATACTTTCTCTTCTTGCAAAAAAGGAGGGTTCGGTATGATCAGCGACAATACTTTCGGACAATTCTTTCCCGGTGACTCGCTTATCCATAAGCTTGACCCCAGGATGAAGATCATCCTCACTGTTTTATATATAATTCTCGTGTTTTTAGCTAATTCTGTGTTTGCTTATGCATCGCTTATTGTTTTTGTCGTAGCTTTATTCATCATGAGCAAACTTCCGTTGAGGCCTGTTATAAAGGGCATTAAGCCGGTTTTGTTTATTATAATTTTCACGGCCGTAATCAATGTGTTTTTAACAAAAGGTGACGGAGCGCCTTTGTTTAAGTTTTATTTTATTGAGATCTATGCGAGGGGCTTGATCTTTGCTTTGTATATGGTTATAAGAATAGTTTCGCTTATTGTCGGGACAAGTATTCTTTTGACTTATACGACGTCTCCGATCGATCTCACGGACGGACTTGAGCAACTGCTTGCGCCGCTAAAGAGAATAAAACTTCCCGTTCATGAGTTTTCGATGATGATGTCGATTGCACTAAGGTTTATTCCCACCCTGATCGAAGAAACAAACAAGATCATGAACGCTCAAAAGGCGAGAGGTGCTAATTTTACGTCCGGGAAATTGGTTGACAGAGCGAAAGCGCTCATCCCGGTCCTTATCCCTCTTTTTGTTTCGTCTATCAGAAGGGCGGACGATCTTGCAACCGCTATGGAATGCAGATGTTACAGAGGGGGAAACGGCAGAACGAGAATGAAAAGTTTAAAATACTGTTGGGTCGATTTCGCATTTTTGTTTGCTGTAATTCTTTTTGCGGCGTTACTTATAGTTATCAACATATATTTACCTATACTTGTTGTTTAACGTATGTATTGACGTATAAGGTGGATTTGATTTGAAGATTAAATTACGATTGGCATACGACGGAACGCTTTATTGCGGATGGCAGGTCCAGAAGAATGCTATTTCCGTACAAGAAAGAGTTCAGGATGCCGTAGAGTCTATATTTGGCGAGCGTTTTGCTGTTACAGGATGCAGCAGAACAGACAGCGGTGTTCATGCAAATGATTTTTGCTGTTCGGTCTCTGTAAGCGAAAACGTAAAAATTCCTGCTGATAGAATACCCGTTGCTATGAACAGGTATTTACCGGATGATATTTCGATTTTAAGCGCTGAATACGTTTCTGACGAGTTTCACCCAAGATATGACGTGGATTACAAAGAATACGAGTATCTTATTTGGAACTCTGAGATTAAGAATCCGTTTTTAAAAAACAGGGCGTATATTTACCCCAAAAAGCTAAATGAAGATCTTATGGATATATGCTCGAAGGAGTTTGTAGGCAGACACGATTTTTCGGCATTTATGTCTTCGGGATCGGATGTTGTTGATACGGTTAGGGAAATTAAATACTTTAACGTATCGCGCGAAGGAGAGCTTGTGCGGATAAACGTTGCTGCAGACGGGTTCTTATATAATATGGTCAGGATCCTTGTCGGAACGCTCGTCGAAGCATCGGAGGGAAAGATAGCCGCCGAGGATATAAAGAGTATAATTGAAAAGAAAGACAGAAAGAATGCAGGATTTACCGCGCCGCCGCACGGACTGTATTTAAACAAAGTTGTTTATTAAGGAGAATGTAATGCTTCCTGAAACACGAAAAGAAAATAAAATAACGGTTACGGAAAAAAAGCCTAACGTTAATCCGTATTATCTTGTTATATCAGGTAGATTTAAGGCCGCAAAGTACGTTACTTTATGCGTATTGGTCGTATTTCTTCTTGCAACGGTGATTTTGTTTCGAGACGAGATCACTATTGACAATCTCAAGTATCTTATAAAGGATTTTGAGATGGGGGATAATATTAATTCCGCCTTGAGTTCAACGATCACTTTTGACTCGGATCTACAGGTTGATTTAGCGCTTTATAAGGGAGATCTCGTTATTGCCGGCAGTTCGAATTTTTATCTTTGCGATCTTCAGGGAAACAAGAGGTTGAACGAGGACAGTATGTTTTCGAATCCAGTTGTTCTGTCAGGCAAAAAGTACTTACTTGTATACGGACTGAGTGAATATACTTATTCGATATATACTACGTTTTCTCAAGTTCACACAGAACAGTTTGATTATCCTATTTCGGGTGCTGCGATGAGTGATAAGGGCTTATATGCCATTGTAACCCGTTCGGCTAAATACAGATCGGTGGTCTACCTGTACAACGAGAATTTTGAGCGAATAGGCGTTATATCGAAAGATAAATATATAATGGACGTGCAGTTTAACGACGACGGTACGGAACTCCTGATCACGTCGGTGTATTCTGAAGGCGGCAATTTCTGCTCTGAAATGGTAACGTACGTACCTTATTCGGACAAGCCTAAGAAATCGACTGTTTTGAACGGTGCAATCCCTCTAAAAACGGGATATGTTGCCAATAACGGTTATTCGGTTGTCTTTGACGACAGAATAGCTTTTTACGACAGTAACTCCGAGCTTGTCGGAACGTATAAATATCCGTCCGGCATAGTGCCCATCACAACGGAGCTTTGCGGTGATCGCGTTTCTATTGTTTACAGCGAGAATATTGTCGGTGACGACATAAGGGTCGTTGTTCTCGATTCGATCGGAAATGCAGTGCTTTCTGCCGATATTAACGGTCAGCCCAAAAAAGTCAGACTTGACGATAATTTCGTTTACGTTCTTTTGGACGGAAAGGTTTGCAAAATAAACATTTCCGACGGCAGTATGAAATATTATGATATTGAAAAGAATGCGCTTGAACTTTTGATAGTGAATCAAAATTTGGCGCTTGCGGGCTATTCCAATCACACTTCAAGGGTGGTAATGGATTAGCGTTTCCGAAATTACAGCGGAAGGAGATATATATGTCATTTTTACTTGATTTTATAATTGTTTTGATAGTCGGTCTGACTATGTATACGGTTATAAAAAAAGGTTTTGTAAGAACGGTGCTTGATTTTGCATCCGTAATTTGTGCGTTAATTTGTTCGAAATTGTTTGCCCCGGTTCTTTCTGCAGTTTATTACGGTGCTTTGGATAAAGGCGTTACAAGCAAGGTTAAAGAGCTTATTGCCGAGCTTCTTGAAAAGAATGAGCTTCCCGAGATGCTCCATGCAGACAAGTTGGCAAATTTTTTGGGAAGATATGATTCTGAGCTCGTCCAAGAGGCGGCAGGAAGGTTTATAGAGAATACGGTCGACGTGATCTCAAAACTTTTGGTGGCTCTCGTGTCATACGGATTGGCGTTTTTGACCATCTTTATTGCCGTTGTCATAGTGTTTAAGATCGCATCGGCATTCTTTGGAAAAGTCTTTGAACTGCCGATACTCAAGACGATAAACCGTGGGCTTGCTATAGTTCTTGCAGTCTTTATGTCGTTTATTTACGTTTTCATTTTTATTAAGTCGGAGGCCAAGCGGTCT
>JAZNOI010000075.1:0-3254 GCA_045580755.1 Eubacteriales bacterium
ATTCGATTTTAATAAACATAATTTCTTCGCCAGCCAAGGATGTGGGGTGTCGGGGAGAAAACTTCGGCGTGTAGGGGTTCCCCGAACCGAATGCAATGAGGTTTGGGGGTTCGCGTATGAGATGGTTTCTCCCCGACAAGATAAAAACGCTGCCGCGTTTTTTTAAGAAGTACGAACAGTCAGGGCTTTGCCCCGAACCCCACAAGAGACGCGCTTTTGTAAAAGCGCCCTCTTGACTCCATCCAAAACTTTTAATTGAATTATAACTATTTTGTTCGTGCGATCGACAACAAAAAAAAGGCACCCTTTTTCAAGGTGTGCCGTTTTTTTAAAGCTTCTACATATTACCCAGTTGGTTAACGATACTGTTGTAATCCTCGGGCGACAAGACAGCGTAAAAGCCGTTGCCAATAAACGCTACGTCGTCTATGGCTATAACTTTCGATTTCTGCCCGTAGGTGAAGTTTACAACACAGTTACATCCGTTGTTTCTGGCAACCGTCGCCATCGTTTGCTTAAGGTCATTCAAGTTTTTCAGCTGAGCACCGAATCCCCCGACCCTCGTTTCCGCACTGTATTTCTTAAAAGCGCGAGGATGGTCTCCCTCAATGAAAATTACACCTTGAAAAACCGTAACATAAGCCATTTATTTGACCTCTCTTTCGAGAACCGTGATAAACTCCTGTCTTACAGCTCCGAAACCTGCAATATCAGCAGTAGCGCATCCGATCACGCGCCATCCCTGCTGTGCATAGCTGTTCATAGCCTGCTCGAGAAGAGCGGGGTCAAACTTACCCGAAAACCATTTATCTTTCTGGGAAAGTATCTTGTATTCATAACGCTTGGGTCTTTCTGCACTTACCGTATTTGTAGAAAAGTCGAATTCAGCTCCTTGATTAGCTGTGGGGGCAGCAGTTGCAGCCATAGGCGCTCCGCAGGTTGTGCAGAATTTGCAGCCTTCCGGAACTTGTGCTCCGCACTGTGTACATACCATAATGTTATCCTCCAAAAAAAATTTGAACAATGAAGTCCTAAGTTATTTTAACATACCGCTATAAGCATTGTCAATAAATATATGAATATATATTTAATAAAATGTTGCGAAAATAATTATACGGTGGTATAATACTGTTACGATCCTAAAGGCAGGTACAACAAAAATGGATTATAATTATCATTCGCACACGTTTCGTTGCAACCACGCAACGGGCACTCCCGAAGAATACATACTGAACGCCATCGAAAACGGTATAAAATATATGGGGTTCTCCGACCATTTCCCGTATATTTGCCGAGACGGGTTTGAGGCACGTTACCGCGTGCCCGTTTCACAGGTTAAGGACTATTTTGACGAGCTGAACAGCCTCAGAGATAAGTATAAAGATAAGATCGAGATTAGGATCGGATTCGAAATGGAGTACTATCCTGAGCTCTTTTCAAAGATGTTTTCCGATGCGAAAGAATACGGCGCAGAGTTTTTGATACTCGGACAGCACTTTCTCTCCGAAGAACACCCGGGGGGCGTTTATTCGATGAACGAGAACGACCGCATAGACGATTTGAAGACGTACGTTTCTAATGTGATCGCAGGAATAAAAAGCGGTGTGTTTACATACGTTGCCCACCCCGACTTGTTTGCTTTCACCGGAGACAGCAACGTTTACGAAGACAAGATGCGAAAGATGTGCAAGATTTCAAAGGAATATAACGTTCCTCTGGAAATAAACTTTTTGGGGATCAGGGGAAACAGGATCTATCCCGACGAAAGATTCTGGAAGATTGCAGGCGAGGAAGGTTGCCCCGTGGTGTTTGGATTCGATTCTCATACCGCGGACAGCGCTTATGACGGACAGTCTTTGATCAAGGCTTATGCTTTGGTGGAAAGATTCGGATTGAATTATATAGGAAAACCGAACTTGGTGATTATTTAAGCATTTTGTTAAAAAAAGAAAAATTTGAATATTTTACTTGTAAAGAACGAAAAAATGGTGTAGAATTATTATATCCGAAAGAAATAGGAGGATAATGTATGTCTTCTTTGATTATCAACAAATATTCAACCAAAAGGCGTAATCTTTATTTGAGCGTTGCGTCCGGTCATTTTGCGGGAAGCAATACTCACAGCAACTATTTTATTGACGTTGTGTCGCAAAAGACAAACATTTCCGAAGCGAAGGCAGTGGCAGAGGAATTGTGCTCGGAATATTTTTATCATAATACCGAGATCGATACCGTGGTGTGCGTTGACGGAACAGAGGTTATAGGAACGTGCCTCGCGAACGTTCTTTCGAATGCAGACATTGCGAACGTAAACTCACAGAAGTCGATATGCGTTGTAACCCCCGAGATGACCCACGGAAGCCAGTTTCTTTTCAGAGATAATATTATACCGATGATAGCGGGCAAGAAAGCGCTTGTTCTCGCTGTTTCGCTCGCGTCGGGTAAGACTGTTGAAAATGCGGTTGACGCAGTGAACTATTACGGCGGAAAGGCGGTAGGTATTGCGACGATATTTGCGACCGATACCGAGTGCAGAGGACTCCCCGTACGTTCGGTATTTGACCCGAACGACCTGCCCGATTATAAGATCTATCCGGCGCACGATTGCCCGATGTGCAAAGCAGGCAAGAAGGTCGACGGACTGATAAACAGCCACGGTTTTTCGAAGCTGTGATCATAAAAAACAGGCTGAAAACGGTTGTGAAAACGACCGTTTTTTGTTTTGGAAAAATAAAAAGAATGGCGAAAAAAATAATTAAAAAATAATTCGAGAAACACTTGACTAAACCGAAAAAGTGTGCTATAATACCGAACTGTAACTAGGTGTAGCTCAGCTGGGAGAGCGCTACCTTGGGGTGGTAGAGGCCGCTGGTTCAAGTCCAGTCACTTAGACCAAAAAAAGCCGATGGGCAATAGCCCGTCGGCTTTTTTCGTTCTGAATGTTTGTGCATGAACCAGCAGCCCACCTACACCCCAACCGCGCAAAGTTTGTACAAATAATACGAGGGAATGTTTTTGAAAAAACATTCCCTCTCGCAATACTAAGCGGATTGGGGTTGTAGGGTGACGAGAGCGAAAAACAGTCCGGTGGACTATTTTTCGCCGAGGATTCACTGAAATAAGGAGAAATGGAAGCGGGTGCTTTATGCCGAGCGCGCGTTTCGACCAATGTTTCAGGAAGGGCACTTTGCTGGTTCAAGTCCAAATGCACAACCTTGTTTCGTAGGGGCGTTCTTTGAACGCCCGCGGGCGAA
>JAZNOI010000076.1:0-10036 GCA_045580755.1 Eubacteriales bacterium
TTCAACGGTCATTCCCTTGAAAGATACGAATTCGTTCTGGTGCTTGATGAGATCTTCTGTGCCGAGGAGTTCTGTTGCGTCAAATGCTTCTGCAACGTACTTTTCACCCTCAACGAATTCAAACGTGCCGTCAACGATCTCTACTTCGCCCGACCATTCTGCTTTGTAACCTTTTACTTTGATCTTTGTTCCTGCAACGAGTTTTGCTGCATCTTCTTCTGTACATGCAAGTTCATACAAGAAGTATGCGCCATCTTCGCTCTGGCAGTATACAGTGATCTTGTTGTCCCACCAGGACTGGCATGCCTGTACGTATGTTTCTACAACAACTTCATCTTCGAGAGCTGCTGCCATGAACTCTTCATGAGTCATAACGTCAGAAGCAGGCTCACCTTCTGTTCCCTTGGGATCTTCCGTATCCTTGGGAGCATCTGTGGTTGCGGGAGTTTCTGTTGTTTCTGTACCATCCTTGTTGTCGGATCCGCATGCTACCAAAGCAAATACCATGCAAAGAGCCAACACCAACACTAAAAGCTTTTTCATCGTTATTCTCCTTTTCAGAATAAAAATAAACTACAATTGATATTATACATCTATTTTTAAATAAATCAATGAATTTACGATATTTTTTTGATTATTTTTTCTTTTTTACAAGATTTACGGTCAAATATACACCCATTCCGAGCCAACACACAGCCAATATCACAATAAGATACACAGAATCGGCAGGGAGTGCACCTTTAGATTTATACGAATCGTCGTACTCAACCTCTTCGTATTCGACGGACATCACCTTTATCTGATCGATCTTATACATCTTTTTTGCGTTTTCGAACAGTCCGTTCATATACTGATCGTTTACCGTCTTTTTACGTCTCACGTCTTTATTGATAGTATCGATCATATAGCCCGATGCGTTTCTGAGATCAACAGATCCCGGGAACACAGGTGTAACAAATGTGTTGTCTGCATTATCTATCGTAAGCTTTGTTGCTTGGATCTTTATATCGTAATACAGCTCGTTATTTTCTCCGCTTCGAGACATATAATCCCTGTATTCCGACGAATTAAGCGTCTTAGTCGTTACGGGAGCGTAACCTTCAGTCTGTGAATAAGCGATCTGAACATTATTTGTGATCATAAACTGCGCAAACAGCCACGAAGCCAAAACGACCTGCTTATCTTCTTTATTAAATACGCATATCGAAGGTCCTTGCGAGATCATTTGAGGATTATCGGCATCATACTGAGGAACCGTCATAACAGCAGTCTCGAAATCGACCTTTTCTTCATTGGGGATATCTACGTTCGGGGCATCGCTTCCCATCCAGGTTGCACCTCCCGTCGAGTCGATCGCAAATAAACACTGACCTCTGTTAAGCATATTCGCGGGATAGCTCGAACGTTCAAAAGTATCAAATGCGCCCGATTTTGCATGAGAAGATATCTCTCTCAATATCTCATCCGTCTGATCGTTAAACAAAAGGACCTCACCGAGCTCTGTCGAATAACCTGCTCCCTTTTGTTTAAGCATCTGTATCATCATATTGTCGGTGGATTTATACATAAACGGGATCAAGACCTTTTGACCGTTTGCTATATATTTTCCCTCGGAATCCTTTTTAGTTGCCGCCTCGGAAACCTCCCATATAAAATCCCAAGTCAAAGTTTCCGGAAGCTTATAACCAAGCTTTTCGACATAAGTCTTGTTTACGTAACAAGCTTCGGTAGAACGCATAAAAGGAATCGCATAGTAGTTTCCGTAGATCTTGCATTCATCAAGATAACTCGGAACGATCTCTTCCTTCTTGGGTGAGTCGAAACGGAGCTCGCTGCCTCCCAAACCGTATTTCGGATCGTCAAAAAAGTCATCGAGCGGAACAACAACATTTTCTCCTTCAAGATATGAGGCAATGTGGTCGGGATAAGTTACGCAAACGTTCGGCGTCGTTCCGGTCTGAAGATTGATCAACACGTCTTGATATATGATATTGTAATCGTGAAGAAGACGCACGTTTACGGTAATATTTGGATAAAGCTTATGAAAATCTTCCGCAGCTTTTTTATAAATAGCCTGCTGAGTAACGTTGTTATCGTTTTTTGCCCAGAAATCTATCTCGATATTCCGACTCGTATCAAATTCTTCCGGAACGTCATAAGACAGTTTTCGCGTATCAACATATTTCGGCTCTCTGTCAAGCTTTCCGTGGCATGCCGCCAAAGAAAGGCAAGTCGCCAGGAGAAGTATAACAGCAACAATTCTTTTCATTTCTTTACTCCTCCTCTCGATACACCCGCCATGATCTTCTTGCGGAAAATAAGGAACAACACGATCAGAGGAATTGATACGACCACAACAGCCGCCATCATTGCAGGAATATTATCTTTTCCCATTCCCTGCTCTCTGATGTTCTGGATACCGCTCGAAACAAGAAGGAAAGGAGCCTTCGTTACAAGCCTTGGCCAAATATACGAATTCCAACATTCAATTACTTTCAAAATAGTAACGGTAATGATCGTCGGGCGGCATATAGGAACCATGACCTTGAACAAGTATTTCAGATCGGATGTTCCGTCGACCTTTGCGGCATAATAAAGCTCATCAGGGATCTGTGAAAAATTCTCTTTTAACAAATAAATGTAAAACACAGACGTTACGGACGGCAATATCAGTCCGGCAAAGGTATTATGAAATCCCCAGTTCGTTACTGTTACAAAGTTTGTAATTACAACGAGTTCTGACGGGATCATCATAAGAGATAAAAACAGAACGAATACTATATTCTTACCTTTAAACTTAAGACGGGAAAATGCAAACGCCGCCAAAACCGTTACAAAAAGCATCAAAAGCGTGGTTACCACCGTAAAAACGAGTGTGTTCCAAAGATATCCGCCGAGAGGCTCTTTCTCAAATGCAAATGCATAATTCTCCATCGTGGGCGAATTCGTGTAAAGCATCGGTGTGGTTTCTGAGTTATATGCCGCATATCCCTTTATAGACGTCAATACCATCCAATAAAACGGGAACAACACTATTATTCCCCAAACACTCAGAAACGCATACTTAAATACGTTAAATACTGTTTTTCTTATTCGCGAAGCTTTTTCAATTTTTTCGTAATCCATAGCTTCACCCCATTAATAATGAACGTTTTTCTTGCTGACAATTAGGTTTATGCAAGTAATGGTCAGCACGATAACAAAAAGTATTACCGCTGCCGCGGAAGCGTATGAAATATACCCGCCCTTGCTGTACAGATTGTCGTATATATATCCTACGACCGTATTCATTCCCTCTGCATCAAGGTCGGATCCGAATATGGCAACTGCGTCCGAATATGCTTTAAATGCCCCGATAAAGCCGGTAATCACCAAATAAAAGAGCGACGGGGAGATCATCGGAAGCGTGATCTTTCTGAACATATTCCATTTTGACGTTCCGTCAACCTTTGCCGCGTTATAATACGTCTGATCCACGGATGCCATTGCACTTGTCAAAATAAGTATCTTAAAGGGCAATACGACCCATACGGTATAAACGCACAAAACAAGCATCTTCGTCCAATAAGGACCGCCGAGAAAATCAATCGCCGATATGCCGAACCAGCCGAGCATTTCATTTATAAGTCCGCCGTGCAAGGACGTCTTATTGAACAAGATCATAAACACCATACCGACGGCAAGCGTGTTCGTTACGTACGGTAAAAAGAATACCGTTTGGTACAGCTCTTTAAGCTTTTTTATCGAACTTAAAGCAAGTGCAATAACGAGCGCAAGCACCGTTGATACGGGAACCGTTATCAATACAAGAATAAACGTATTCTTTAATGCCTGAATAAATAAGGGATCGTGCAAAACGTATGTATAGTTGTATAAACCTATTCCCGTGTGACTGTCGGAAACGATTCTGAATTCCTCTTCGAACGAATAAACAATTACGTCTACAAGAGGATATATCATAAACAAAACCAGGAATATTATTGCGGGAAGAAGATACAACCAGCCTTTTAAATTATTCTTTTTCATAAAAGTTATACTCCCGACTTAAAACAAAATGCGTTCGCCGTTTGTTTTTTCAAAAACAAAAACTTTATTCTTCTTCAAACCGAATTTTACGCACGGAGCTTTTACGTTCGATATATTCTCAGCACCGATGATCGAGCGAACCGTTGCGTTTGTACTCTTGTCATGGGTCGAGACCACGCTGATATCTCTGCCCATAACCTCAACTCTTTCGAGATTGCACGTAAGCACACCCTCTCCGTCAAGAGTAAATCCTTCCGGACGTATGGCAACGTACACATCTCTATCCGTTAAAGACAGCCCGGTAAATATTTTTTCTTCACCGATCATAAGAGAACCACCCGCTATTCTTCCATCGAAAACGTTTATCGGAGGTGTTCCGAGGAATTTTGCCACAAACAAATTAATGGGATCGTCGTAAACATCTTGGGGTTTGCCGATCTGCTGAAGAACCCCCTCGTTCATAACCACGATCGAATCTGAGATAGACATAGCTTCTTCCTGGTCGTGTGTTACGAAAACGGTAGTAATGCCCGTCGATCGCTGGATCCTGCGTATCTCTTCCCTTGTCTGCAATCTGAGTCGTGCATCAAGATTGGAAAGTGGTTCGTCGAGCAACAGAATGCGCGGTCTTTTTACGAGTGCTCGTGCGATCGCAACTCTCTGCTGCTGTCCGCCCGAAAGCTCGGACGGCTTGCGGTCCATAAGCTGATCTATCTGTACAAGCTTTGCAACCTCATACGCCATATCTGACATCTGTTTTTTCGTCAACTTATCTTTACCCTTAAGGTTTTCCAAAGGGAAAGTAATATTTTGCTTAACAGTGAGGTGGGGATACAAAGCGTAGCTTTGAAATACAAGTCCGACACCGCGTTTTTCGGCAGGAAGATCGGTCACGTCGTTTTCACCGAAAAATATTCTGCCCGACGTAGGCTTTTGGAGTCCCGACAGGAGATTAAGCAGAGTTGATTTACCGCATCCCGACGGGCCGAGCAGTCCGATAAGCTGCCCGTCATCTATACAAAAATCAAAATTGTTCACCGCAACAACGTCTTTAGGTTGTTTTTTTGTTCCTCCCGGAAACACCTTCGTCAGATTTTTTAACGTTACATTCATAGTCTTTGTTCCTTTCGGCTTCGATCGCCTGTATTCACTCAATTTGCTTGGAAAAAGTTTTTCAAAGCTTCGCAGTTGTTTTTCATCAACTCGTTATAAATCAATGCTTCTTCTGCTATTCTGTCATAAGATTCTTTATCGAGATGCATAAATCCATTCATATCGATCATTCGACCATTACTCTCTTGTTCAACGATATATTTGAACGTCTGTTTCTGGTTGTATGACAGTTTTGAATTCACTCCGAACGGATCGTTCCCTCTTTTGCTGATAATATTACTCAAAACAGCTTCCAATTGCGTATTTCCAAGTGCATCTTGGATAAAACAATTTAAATCATCCGTAGAATAGCTTATACTGCTCGGCCAGCTGTTTTGGGAATCAGCCATGCAAACAAGCTCGTATAGCCCCACAAAGCCGGGCGACACGCTAAAAGAATATTCGGAATCATCTTGACCACTATTGATCATAGCCTCTGCATAATCGTATAAGATCACGTATGCTTCTTTGCCTTTTTTCAGCTTTGAATTAACAAAGAAATCTTCTCCGAGATAATCAAGTGTTTCTTTAAGCGTTTCACTACTGTAATACAAACGGGCGATATATAAATCTTCAAACTGTGAGAAAACTAACATCTCGGACACACATGAAACATATTCGGTAAAGACAGTATCATACAACAAACTGATATTCTCGTTTTCGGAAAGCTTCTTGATCAGGAAATCGTGTAATTCGGGATGTTTTTTGTACTCTTCAACCATTTGATCGAAATGTTCTTCGTGTTGATAATCCTCCATCACCATTCGCGGAGAAAGAAGATCTTTAACACTGTCGACGCCAAATCCCGGATACATCGAAAATCCTTCGATCTCAGAATACCCACTTCCGCCGACAAACAAATGCGAAAATGCTTTTGCTTCTTTCACTCTATTAGCTTTTGACATCTTTTTTCCGTCAAAATGTTTATCAATATACTCTTTTGCAAGACGCTTTGATTCGGAAGTAATTTTCTTATCATACTCATTATAAGCATCTTCATAAGCGGGATCATAGCCGAACACATCTCCGTAAGAATTGTATTCAAATCTATTTTCAGACGTCAGATAAGCACGATACATACTCACCGCGCACTCTTCAAGGATCAATTCTTTAAGCATCAACGCGTGTTCGCTGTGATTGATCAGATCACCGAGCTTTGAATAATAATCTTCGGTAAACACCGATTCGTCCTCGGTGTTTAAAAACTCAACGTATATGTCTTCAAAAGCATAAAGCAGAAAATCGAGGAGTGCATATCCGTTATCTTCGTATTCTTCCTGTGTCAGATCCAAAAGCGGCATAAACCTTTGAGCCTCATATTTGAGCTCCTCGTCTTCGAGTGTATTGACCTGTTTTTCAAGTTCCTTTGAGACCGCACAAACAATATCGTAACTCCACGGCTCGCCGATAACGTTGTCTCTGACGTATCTACCGAGCTCGGCGCATGCTTCTATTCGTGATTCCTCATCACCGGTCATAATTTTTTCAAAACGAGATACGACACCGTACGCAACGTTCGATATTTTAGCAGGGTTAATATTCTCACCGTTTACACCAAAATCGGAAAGACCTTCAAACACCCAGGCACTCGGGCCTACTTTATACGATTCGACGATAGGATGTCCTACCACCGCATCTAAGACCTGAACGCTCTCCGAATCCTTGGGTGCGCTTAACGCATTAAATGCAGCGATCGGCGGAACGTACGTCGCCAAAACACCGTATACCGGCAAAGCAACCATCAAAGAAACAACAACTGAGTCTATAAATCTTATACCGAGACCGCCCCATTTTAAAGACTTTTTGTCAGTATCGAGCTTTTTGTCTTTGATCTTGTTGCAAATGAGCTTAACAACAATAAGCGAGATTATCAAGAACAGCACAAACAGCAAGAACGTCAATACGACCTGCACAACACCTTTTGCAAATGTAAACGCCAGTTCTTTAAAAATGCCAAAAGACTCAAAATTTTCTTTCGGTATTATATTCGATAACGGCATAGCAATAAGCCAACCTACAAATTTTGCAAGGTAAACGCTTATTATAATCGAAAAAACAGTCGCTCCCAACGAAACCAGGGCTCTCCACAAGCCTCTTTTATATCCGGATGTTAAATATATTGGAGCAACTATTATCAGTACCGCAACAAATGGAATACACAGAATTAAATTTATAAGCGTAGTGTTCATAATAACCTCTAAAAATCAAAATGGATTATTTGGAGTAATGAAGTTTAACAAATTTTATAAGTTTAAGCCAGTCTTCTCTGCTGAAATAGTGCAGCCCTTTTCTGAGATGATAACCTATGTCCCCTTCAAAGAATTCTTCGCCGATCTCGGCAAATCTGTCGGGAGATACAAAAGGCTTATCAAACCTTTCCGAAGAAGCAACACAGTTCAGCATTTCCGATTTCGGATCAGCCCAAAGGTCTTCCGATGCACTTCCGATAAGCACGAAGCGGGGCGCGATCGAAGAAACGAGATAATGCTGATCGAACGGCATACTGTCTTCGTTGTTTATATACTTTTTATAGTTTTCACAGAACCAATAATAGAATTTATTGCAGATCTTTTCAACGGTTTCTCCGCCCTTTTGTCTGGTTATTGCCGAACCGCTGCAGCCCGAATCGTTCGAATAAACAAACTTAAATCTCTTGTCTGTAGCTCCCGTTAAAAGAGCCGTCTTTCCGAGCCTTGAATGACCGCATACTATCGCGCAGTCAAGGTCAAGCACGTCGGAACGCGTCTGTGCATAGTCCATAACTCGCTGTGCTGCCCAAGCCCACATCGCGATCTTTCCGGGAGAATCGGGCTCTCTTTTTCCGTTTTCAAACAACACGCCGGCAAGTCCGTCCGTAAAATCATCGTTGTCGCTCGTTACATCTTTATAGCAGAAAGAAAGTACCGCAAAACCGTTATCTACAAGCTCCTCTGACGGCATATACGTATCGGGAACGCAGTCGCGGAAATTAATATGAATAAAAAATGGATGTTTTTGTCCGTCTGTAGGCAACGTTGCGTAAAACGGAAAGGAAAAATCTTTACCGTTCACAACGCACTTTGCAACTATTTTACATGCCAAAGCCTTACCGGCACAGAAATTACGAATCACATTTTCGGTAACATCCCATTCGAGCGAGGTGGGTGCCGGAGGCAAATATCCGTATTCCTCTCTGAACAAAATATCGAGCATCTCCTCCCTAGTTTTCAGTTCAGGAAGGTTTCTTTCTTTAAGCAATTCTTTTAACATTTACATGCACCTCTTATATGTACGTTATTAATAATAAAGCAATCTTATAACCTGTTCGCACTGGGAAGCATTCATTCCGCATTTAATGGACGGATCGTACAAAAGCTCCAAAATAAGCTTGTCTATCTCGGTTAAATGTTGCGGGGTTGAAAATCCCGAATAGATCAAACTGTCTAAGCGAAGATCAGTATCTTGAGCAGGACCGATACCGTTGTATATCTCCTCTAATATTACCGAATTTCTCGTATGTTGGTCAATATCGTTTCTGTATGAGATTTCAGCCTTGTAAATAGACGACTCTCCATTGTACCAGAACGTTACAAAACCGTCGGTTCCTTGAGCATTGTCTGAATTCTTAGATATATACTCCTGAGAGTTCAAAAAATAAATGTTTAGGTTCGTCAAATGATCAAAATTTGAATACTTTATACCGGGGAACCCGTCTATTGAGTTAAGATATTCAACCATCTCATTCAACTTGATCATATCGTCATTCGTATAAGTACCGTGAACAACGTAGTATATCGGAGACGACCATTTCTGAACAAGCTGAGGATTTCCTCCGAAGGAGAACTCACTGTCAAGAACAACCTCCGAAAAATAAGTAATAACTTCGTCAACACTCAATCCCTCGATATAATATTTTGAGTGGACCGGCTGGACAGGCTCTTTTTTATCGTCCTCATCAAACGGCAAAGTAGTCTCTTCATTTTCTTCTGAGTCGGCAGTCGTTTCGTCATCGTCTTTTATCTCGGTGTCAAAACCGTATATATCCACAACCTCATCAAATATCATTCCTTTATAGCCGCCCGATCTATGATAACTGTAGCTGCAAGCTGTTAAACAAAGCATTGCGAAGCACAAAACAAGAAGAGAAAAACGTTTCATTAAAACTGCCTTTCATCATAAAGATATAGTTAATAATATTATAATAAAAAGCTTATAGTTTTACAAGATATTTCGCAATATTTATGCTGTTTTTCCTTTATTTTACGGTATAAAGAACAACAAAACAGAATTATTTACGGAACAAATAAAAAATCTGATAAAATTCCAATCATCCGCGAAGCGGATACCCTTACTTCTTCACTATTCACTGTTACTTATTACTTTCCAAAAATCGACCTCAGAAAAAAGTGAAAAGTGAAGAGTTAAGAGTGAAAAAGTAAAAATCGACAAGCTTCTTTCGAAACTTGTCAATTTTTGTCTATGGGCTACAAAAAAGATATTTTGGGCTGTTTTTGCAAATGAATTCGAACTCTTACATAACCGTTCGTTTTTAGTGAAATCGTTCGCTTACGCTCACGGTGAAATAATATACTCCGTAAATTGTGAAATTTGATGCTATCGCATCAAGTGAAATTAAATCCACCCACCGCCACAGCGATTTCATCCGACCGCAAGGGTGGATTTAGTTGAAAACGACAGATTCCTGTCGGAATCTGTCGTTTTCTGCCTTAAACGGGTGAAAAGGTGTCTAAACAGGGGGGAAAACGAACAAAAGGTGTCCAATTCAACTTATAACAAACAGGGATCAAAATTATTCGCCCACAATATTATTGTCTATCAGCATTGCAACAAATTCATCACTTATGATCCAAGTTTCACC
>JAZNOI010000077.1:0-5911 GCA_045580755.1 Eubacteriales bacterium
TAATACATTACGCCGACAGTAACGGGGTTATCAAACGCTTCACCGGTTCTGCCATCATAAAGGATCGACTTACCGTCAACCACCTTGAGCTTTCCTGATTCGAGAAGCTCGTTCATATAAGCTTCGTCTTCGACTTCTTCATCGGAAAGTCTTCTTATATCTTTATTGCCGCTTTCGTTTACTACCTCTTCAAACAAAGGTTTACCCTTTACATTTTCATTAGGCAATACGTCGCGGTAAAGACCTGCCATAGTGAGACATTCGGTAATATCTTTCTCGGTTGCACCGTCGAATACGGGGGTCATAACTTTCCAGCCCATCTTTCTTGCAGCCATACCGAGGTGAACTTCAAGCACCTGACCGATGTTCATTCGGGAAGGAACGCCCAGCGGGTTAAGAACTATATCGAGAGGCGTACCGTCGGGAAGGAACGGCATATCCTCGGGAGGAAGTATACGGGAGACGACACCCTTGTTTCCGTGACGTCCTGCCATTTTGTCACCGACGGATATTTTTCTCTTCTGTGCAACGTATACTTTAACAACCTTGTTTACACCGGGAGGAAGATCGTCGGAATTATCTCTTGAAAATACTTTTACGTCAACAACTACGCCCGATTCGCCGTGAGGCAATCTGAGCGAAGTATCTCTGACTTCTCTTGCCTTTTCGCCGAAAATAGCACGAAGGAGTCTTTCTTCGGCAGTGAGGTCGGTTTCGCCCTTAGGTGTAACCTTACCTACGAGAATATCTCCCGCCTTGACCTCAGTACCCTTTCTTACAATACCTTCGGGGGTGAGGTCTTTAAGACCGTCCGCACCAACGTTGGGTATCTCGCAAGTGATCTCTTCCGGACCGAGCTTCGTGTCACGGGACTCGTGTGAATATTCTTCTATATGGATAGACGTGTAAACATCATCGCGAACAAGACGTTCGTTAAGCAATACAGCATCCTCGTAGTTATAACCTTCCCAAGTCATAAATCCGATAAGTGCGTTTTTACCGAGAGCGATCTCGCCCTTGTCGGTAGCGGGACCGTCTGCAATAACCTGTCCCTTTTCAATATACTCACCGCATTTTACGATCGGAATCTGGTTAATACAAGTACCCTGGTTAGATCTCTTGAACTTAATGAGCTGATATGCGTCTTTTCTGCCGCTCGAAGTGCGGATAACGATCTCGTCAGCGCAAACGCGTTCAACAAGACCACCCTCTTTTGCAACCACAACGACACCGGAGTCTACCGCTGCCTTGTATTCCATACCCGTACCAACGATAGGCGAATCTGTTACAAACAACGGAACTGCCTGCTTCTGCATGTTCGAACCCATGAGTGCACGGGAGTTGTCGTCGTTTTCAAGGAAGGGGATCATTGCCGTAGCAACCGAAACGACCATCTTAGGCGATACGTCCATATAATCGCCCTGGCTTGCATCAATTTCAATTATGTCAGCCTGGTGTCTTGCGGTTACTCTCTTGTTTACGAACTTGTTGTCTTCGGTCAAAGGCTCGTTAGCCTGAACAACGGTATAGTTGTCTTCGACGTCAGCAGTCATATATTCAACTTCGTCAAGAACCACGCCCGTCTCTTTATCGATACGTCTGTAAGGAGCTTCGATAAAGCCGTAGTCGTTTATTCTTGCATAAGTAGAAAGGTAGGAGATCAAACCGATGTTAGGACCTTCGGGAGTTTCGATAGGACACATTCTGCCGTAATGGGTATAGTGAACGTCACGAACTTCAAAGGATGCACGGTCTCTGGAAAGACCGCCGGGACCGAGAGCCGACAAACGACGTTTGTGCGTAAGCTCTGCAAGGGGGTTATTCTGGTCCATGAACTGAGACAACGGAGATGAGCCGAAGAATTCACGGATCGCAGTAACAACGGGTCTTATATTAATGAGGTTTTCAGGGCTGAGAGTATCGTTGTCCTGAATATTCATTCTTTCCTTAACAATCTTGTCCATACGGGAGAAGCCGATTCTGAGCTGGTTCTGGAGAAGCTCACCTACACAACGGAGACGACGGTTACCCAAATGGTCAATGTCATCGACCGATCCGATCTCGTGAGCAAGTCCTACAAGATAGTTTATGGATGCAAAAATATCTTCTCTCGTAATATGCTTGGGAGAAAGCTCAGCAATTCTGTTCTGTGCTTCCTCGAGGATTCTCTCTTTGTCTCCCTCGCAAGCCTCAACGATCTCTCTCAATACGGAAAGCTTAACCTTTTCGTTAATTCCGATCTCTTTAAGATCATAACCGAGAACAGCTTCAGGGAATACCATACCGTTCGAGAACAGCTTGAGAGTTCCCTTTTCGGTGTAAACGAGAACTTCGTTCACTCCCATTCTTTCCATTTCAACTGCCATTTCGCGGGTAACGTCTGTGCCCTCTTTGTAGAGGATCTTGCCCGTGATGGCACTGACAGCGTCAGCAGCAAGCTTTCTGCCTTCAACTCTCTTTGCGATACCCATCTTCTTGTCAAACTTGTATCTGCCAACGTTTGCAAGATCGTAACGTTTGGGATCGAAGAAGAGGTTATTAATAAGAACCTGAGCGCTTTCAACCAACGGAGGTTCTCCGGGACGGAGTTTCTTGTAGATCTCTTTAAGCGCTTCGTCGCCGGCAGTCGTACCGTTCTTCTGCGCTTCCTGATTCATACCGTCCTTGCTGAGAGTTTCGACGATCTTGGGATCCTCTCCGAACAAAGCCTTTATTTCTTCATCGCTCTCGACTCCCAAAGCACGAATAAGTATAGTTACGGGAATCTTGCGGTTCTTATCAATACGAACGTAGAACACGTCGTTCGAGTCTGTTTCATACTCGAGCCATGCACCGCGGTAAGGGATAACAGTTGCAGTATACAACTTCTTTCCGCTCTTATCTATAGTACTGTCGTAATACATACCGGGAGAACGTACGATCTGCGATACGATTACTCTTTCAGCACCGTTTATTACGAAAGTACCGTTTTCTGTCATAAGAGGGAAATCGCCCATGAACACGTTCTTGTCAACAACTTCGCCTGTTTCCTTATTATACATACGTACGGTTACTCTCAAAGGAACTGCATAGTTTACGTCTCTTTCCTTGCATTCCTCAACGGGATATTTGGGGTTGGGATCAACCGTGTAATCCACAAACTCAATGTAAATGTTACCCGAATAGTCCACGATGGGCGATACGTCGCGCAACACTTCTTTGAGTCCTTCTTCAAGGAACCACTGATATGACTTTTTCTGCACCTCGATCAAGTTCGGCATATCGAGTGTTTCATCGATCTTCGAAAAACTCATTCTTACATTTGTTCCAAGCTTATGGGGCTTGACCATGCAATAATCACTCCATTCAAAATTAATAGGCATACCAAAAAGTCCCCTGATTTATACTCTTTTTTTATTCCGCTACCCCTACGACATGCTGGTTACAGTCGAATTATAAGCTGCGGAATAAACAAAGACTATACGCCACGGAATTCAGTGGTATGTCCTAAACATTCAGTATTTTCGGAACTGCCTTTTCTTTCAAAAAAACAGCATACTTTCCTCATTTTCTCCCTCCCGAGCGATTCGGCGTTTCCGCTTTTCAACACTGGTTGGGCAGTATATAAGTTTAACACCGTTTACAAAAATTGTCAACATTTTTTCTCCCCCGAATTCAAAATTAACAAAAAATTAATATTTTAAAAAAATTTAAAAAAGACTTGATTTTTCATTGAAAGTGTGGTAGTATAGGAAATTGATAGAAGTACAAGATTTTCCAGGGAGGTGAAAAGTATGCCTAACATTAAGTCCGCAAAGAAGCGCGTAAAAACTATCGAGGCTAAAACCTTACAGAATAAGATGCTCAAGACTGCTCTCAAAACTTCTATGAAGAAATACGAAGCAGCAATCGAAGCAGGCGAAAAAGAAGTTGCAGCAGAAACATACAAGGCTACTGTTAAGAAACTTGACAAAGCAGTTGCACAGGGTCTTCTCCACAAGAACGCTGCCGCTCGTAAAAAGAGCCAGTTTACTCGCAAGCTCAACACATTGAACGCATAATTTTTGTAAAATGAATATGCCGACTCAAGTCCGAGTCGGCATTTTTATTTTCATCGTTAGTTTTCAAAAAAACAAAGGATACGGTCTTGTCCGTATCCTTATTAATTATTTCAAATATGAAACCATTTTACCCTTCTTTTGTGTTTCAGCCTCAAAATTAGGTACAACACCAAGAATCGATATGTCGTATCTTTCCTTGATCTTATTCTCGTCAGATATCGTCTTATCAAAGTAAAGCATAAGGAATATAACGAGAC
Organism: Eubacteriales bacterium; assembly: GCA_045580755.1. Taxonomy (GTDB): domain Bacteria; phylum Bacillota; class Clostridia; order Oscillospirales; family CAG-272; genus RGIG1995. The sequence goes on from JAZNOI010000077.1 coordinate 4,298, forward strand.
AAACAAGAACGAACGAAATGATAAATCCGAGAATGACGTTTTTCATCGTATTGGGCGAATAAGGCGCCTCACTTATCTTCGCGTCGTCAAGAGTGTTTACTTGGATGTTCGCTATCGATCCGACAATGATCTCGGGAGCCTTCGCCGCTATTGCATTGCATATCAAAGCAGAAAGCTCGGGGTCGGTCGTTCTCGCCGATACTTCAATAAAGTTGGATTCGCCTATCTGAGAAAAAGATACCGAGCCTTTAATAAAACCAACGCTGTACTCTTCTCCGGTCTCCTGCTCCAAAACTTCTGCTACCGCTTCTGCCGTAACGTCGTCCTCAAGAACGATCAAACAGCCTTCAACAAGCATCAGCGTCGTCTCAATGCTCGTTGCGGAAACAGCCGAATTCCAGTCAGAGCTCTTTACACTCATTTTTATTTTCGACATATACATATCCGTAGCGAAGCACTCGGAGTATATAAAAGCAGACGAAACGCCTATTATACAACACAGAAGAATAATAAGCCAGTTTTTCAAAAGCTTACCGATGTATGCTTTCAAATCTATATGTTCCATAAAGCCAAACCTCCGGCAAAACGTAATTGCACACTTATACCCGTTAATTATACCACACATATTTTTGAAATGCAATAGTTTTATTTTAAAGTTATCTTTTTCTTTTTTTAGTTTCAAACACCGTATGTACACTATGCTTAATATAACTAAGTATAATATATATAAAAAGGCAAAAATACCTAAACCTTCTTGACATCGTTTGAAAGGTGTAGTATCATTAATAGAGGTAAAACAGCATTGTTTTTTAGCCCCAAAAAACGATACAAATATTATAAACGGAGATGTAAAACGAAATGAAAGTATTAGCAATCGGATGCCATCCCGACGATTTAGAGATCGGATGCGCAGGAACTCTCGCAAAGTATAAAAAACTCGGTCATGAAGTTACCGCCGTTCACGTTTGTAACGGAAACCTCGGCCACGTTATTATCGAACCCGATGAACTCGGAAAAATGAGAATAGAAGAGGCAAGAAAAGCCGGTTCTCTTGCAGGTATCCCCGTTAGAACCCTTAACATCGGAGACCTTCTCCCCTACGGCGACAACAAAGAACAGAGAGATATGATGACAAAGCTCATCGCAGAAGAACAGCCCGACGTTATCATCACTCACTGCCCCAACGACTATATGCCCGACCACAACGCTGTCAGCCAGCTCGTATTCGACGCATCGTTCGCAGCAAGCGTTCCCCACTATCCTCCGGTACAGGAAGCAGGAGGCAAACCCGCAAAAGTTGTTCCCATATATTACATGGATACGGTAGGCGGAGTTGGAACGGTTCCCACAGAATACGTTGATATTTCCGAATTTATCGATCTTAAGCTCAAAATGCTCAACTGCCACGAAAGCCAGATCAAATGGATGCTCGAGCACGACCACATCGACTTTACCGAATTCGTAAAGACATGTGCTGCTTTCCGCGGACTCCAGTGCGGAGTTGCATACGCAGAAGGCTTCACAAAGTGCAACTTCTGGCCTAAAGTTGTTCCCGGAACACTTCTTCCCTAATTGCTGAATTATAAAAAATATTATTTTTAAATATCATTTAGG
>JAZNOI010000078.1:0-3325 GCA_045580755.1 Eubacteriales bacterium
ACGTGAGATCGGTCACGGCGCATTGGCAGAGCGTTCGCTCGTTCCCGTGCTTCCCTCGACCGAGGAATTCCCCTACGCTATCCGTCTTGTTTCCGAGGTAGTTTCCTCCAACGGCTCGACCTCGCAGGCATCGGTCTGCGGCTCTACCCTTGCGCTTATGGACGCAGGCGTTCCCATCAAGGCTCCCGTTGCAGGTATCTCCTGCGGTCTTATCACCGAGGGCGACAGCTGGGACACCATGATCGACATTCAGGGTCTTGAAGACTTCTTCGGCGATATGGACTTCAAGGTAGCAGGCACTAAGAAGGGTATCACGAGCATCCAGATGGACCTTAAGATCGACGGTCTTACCCCCGAGATCATCAAGCAGGCGCTCACCACCACCCACGCGGGCAGAAACTACATTCTTGACGAGGTTATCTGCAAGTGCATCGCAGAACCCAGAGAAGACGTTTCGAGGTACGCTCCCAAGATGATCTCCACCAAGATCGACCCCGAAAAGATCCGCGAGGTTATCGGCTCGGGCGGTAAGGTTATCCAGAAGATCTGTGCAGATACCGATTGCAAGATCGACATCGAGGACGACGGCAGCGTATTTATCGCGGCTGTAAACAGAGAAAACGCATACAAGGCGTTGAAGATCGTCGAAGCTATCGCAAAGGACCCCGAGCCCGGCGAAATCTTCTACGGCACCGTTACCAGAATCATGAACTTCGGTGCGTTTGTTGAGATCGCTCCCGGCAAGGAAGGCCTGGTTCACATTTCCCAGCTCGACAAGAAGCGCGTTGCCAAGGTTGAAGACGTTGTTTCGATCGGCGATACCATCAAGGTCATCGTTTCCGAAATCGACGAAAAGGGCAGACTCAACCTTTCCCGCAAGGACGCTCTGGACGTTGTTGAGGACGTATAAAACGCAATCGCTTGCGTTCTCCCCAAAAATGCAAGCATTTTTGGGGACCCCGAATCCGTGCGCGGAGTTTGTGAGCATCGGACACTCGCGTCTCGCTCACCGCTCGCGATGCTCCAAGGAATAAAAATCGAGGCACATGTCCCCGATTTTTATGGAATTTCAATCATATTAGCGTTAATAATCATCGCGAGAGAAGCTTTCAAAAAGAGTTTCTCTCATTTTCTTTTTTCAGTTGAACGGAATTTTTCAAAAAAATTCAAAATAATTATAGACATTTTGCGGTTTAAAGACATATATGTAATAGACGGATATAAACACCATCACGCACATTTTTTGCAAAAAAGTGCAGACAATGAATATCAACATTCTTTAAAAACCAAAAGCGCAGGGTATTTTAATTTTAACAAGAAAGGAAAATCCAAACAATGAAAAAGCTTCCCATTTTCAAATTCATCGCAAGAGGTGTTGCCATTTTGCTGATTGTAGCTTCGCTAATCCTGTCAGTCAGCGCAAACGGTAATCCAAGTGCAGCTGATAACGACCTGCAAGGCACTGTACGTTACGTTTCTGTGACCGAATACGATTACACAACACACACCGAAAGCACCTATCAAATATCGTATACAGACTATGAGTTCAATTCGATTGATAATGAATCAGAAGCATACAGAATTCAGAGATCACAAATTTCGCTATACGGCATCATAAACGATGGCAACAACGAACATCAGTGGTATTCAGTTCCGACATACGAGTATAATATTTATCCGTATAGTGCGGTTTGCAGTTTACTCGCAGGCGATCGTACCACAGCTTTTATAGTAGGAAAACGGCTTGCTATGACATGTGCGCATTGTGTTTACGGTACAAATTGGTATCCGAGTGCGTATTTAATGCCTCATGCACCGGGCAACGCAGTCGACAGTTTCATAATTAACAACGGGACGAAGGTTTTAAAAGCAATAATACCGACCGCCTATAAAACAAACTCAACTATTGATAACGATTGGGCAATTTTGATTGTCGAAGATGATATCGGAACGGCAAACGGCACGTTGCCGTTAAATTTCACTCCTCAAGTCAACGGAAATCCCGTCTACGTTGTCGGATATCCCAGAACAGGAGTCAACGGTTTAACTAATTATATGCACCGTTCGCCCGGCGATATAACCGGTGTCTCGACATTCAAGTACAATTATGACTGCGATACAAATGTTGGCAACAGCGGAAGTCCGGTAATATGGGAGACCTACGCAAACGGTGTAACCAAATACAATATAGTCGCTGTTCACTGCGGTGCCGAGAGCACATACAACGCAGGACACAGAATCGATCAATTTTTAGTACAGGTGGTAAGACAATTAAATGCAACATATCAATAAATTGACACAACGCCTTTTATCATTCATTTTTGTCCTTTGCTTTATTCTCACGTGCGGTTGCTCGAAAAACAGCGGGGCCGACGAATCTTTCCTGCCCGAAAGTTCCGAGACAGTATTCCACGAAAACTCAGCAAACGAAAGTACATCGAACGAAAACTCGGCGAACGAAAGCGCAGAGAACGAACATTCGTTCGATTGGAGCAACGTCCCTCCAGATACGCGCGACGATAAAATAGCCGAATGTGTTGTAATGACGACTGAAAAGACCGCCTATTCGATCGACGAAAAAATGACGGTGATCATTTCAACCAATCATAAAAACGAACACGTAATCTATTACGGAGAATGTTTTTATTTCGAGTATTTTAAAGACGGAGAGTGGCATAAATGCCAAAAAACATTTTATTACCGCGAGCCGGCACATCGTTTTGGATATGACGAAATATACGAGGTGACCTTTATTATAGATATTTCGGAACGAATCGACGAAGGGTATGAAAAATACCGTGTCGTTAATAGTTTTGATTCCGAGGAACACAAACCCGGTCTGATCTACTCCAACGAATTTACTCTTTTACCGTAAATGTACGATTATTTTCGCGAGAGAATTGCCTTAAAACGCTTTTCTCTCGCTTTTTTATCGTTCTTCGGTTCAATAGAACAAATAGGAGTTTTTTCGTTTTTACGGTTTGTTTTTACTAATCCTTGACTAAACCGCCGCACTTTAATATTATGAATATGAATAATTATAGGGAGGGGTAAATTATGTTCAAAAGAGTGTTTCCAATCGTGCTCGACAGTGTCGGAATCGGTCACGCGGAGGACTTTTTAAAAAGCCCTCCCTCGCGCTCTCTCCCAAAAACTTTGGTTTGGGGATGATTTATAACGTACAACTTCCCTCTTGTGCATTTTTATTACACAAAAAAGCCTGCAAAAAGCTGCTTCTCATAAGGATATTAAAAAGCACCGACGAATTTTGATCATCTGTCGGTGCTTTTGCTATTCGATAAATCGGAATTTGATCAATTCTTTT
>JAZNOI010000079.1:0-22802 GCA_045580755.1 Eubacteriales bacterium
GAGTGTGTGCTCTGCACACACTCTCTCTTGTTCTTTTTATCAAAAAAATTCTTCGGTCATAAAATGTATTGAAGGAGGTTTAAAAATGAAAATATGTACAATTGCGATCAGCTCGGTAACACATGCTATCCGCGGAGAAAAAGCCCTCTCTGCAAACAACATTAAGTGCCGTATCGCAAAACTGCAACCAAACAAAACGAAAAAAGGGTGCGCTTACGGACTCGAGATTAATTGCAAACAGCTCTCCGATGCGCTTCACGCCCTTGAAAAATATTCGATTCCCTATTCGGAAATCGTGAGGTGATCATTTGGTTTATTTCGATAACGCCGCAACGACCTTCCCGAAACCGCCCGAGGTCATAAACGAGACGATTCGGTGTATGGCTTCATACTGCGGTAATCCCGGTCGAAGCGGTCATACTCTCTCGATCGAAGCTGCAAAAAAAATATACGAATGCCGCGAGCTTGTTGCCGAAATGTTCGGAGCAAATAACCCCGCAAACGTCGTCTTCACACCAAACACGACCTATGCCATAAATATTGCAATAAACTCTTTCTTGCGCAAAAAAACACACGTGGTAATAAGCGATATCGAGCATAATTCGGTTTACAGAACGGTATGCTCACTGTCTAAATTCGGAGTTGAACACAGCATTTTTACCGTATTTCCAAATAATGCGGAAGCAACGGTCGCGTCGCTGAAATCAAAACTGAGAGCAAATACTTCAATGGTTATCTGCTCCCACGTGTCAAACGTCTGCGGAATCGAACTGCCCATAAAAGAAATAGGAAAGCTGTGCAAACAGTATGACCTGAAGTTTATCTTAGACGGCGCTCAAAGCGCCGGAACACACAGAATAAACGTCAAAGACTGCAACGTCGACGTGCTGTGCTGTCCCGGTCATAAGGGACTATACGGCCCGCAAGGAACAGGTTTTGCCCTATTCTCCGATAAATACTCGAACGAAGAACAGATATCAAAGCTGAAACCCTTTATCTACGGCGGAAACGGTGTAAACTCGATGGAAAAAAATATGCCCTCTATCCTTCCCGAAAGATTCGAGGGCGGCACTCTCAACACCCCGGGGATCGCCGCACTTTCCGAGGGTATCAAGTTTGTAAAAAGCAATACTGAAGAATATATCTTCGAAAAAGAGTCAGCTTTATATAACCGCGGAATCGATATGCTCTCGTCTCTGCCCAATGTAAATGTCTATTGCACGGAGATCACAAAAAGCTCTTGCCTTCTGTTTAACGTAAAAGGAATAAGCTCGGACTCTGTCGCCGATCTGCTCGACGGGGACGGAATATGCGTACGAGCGGGACTTCATTGCTCCCCTCTTGCACACAAAAAGCTCAAAACCGATAAAGGCGCAGTAAGAGTGTCATTTTCGTATTTTAACAACGCTTTGGAGCTTGAATCATTCTACAAGTCTCTGAAAAACATTGCACTTGGCTAACAAAACAAAAAGCTGTGCGTTTATAAAAAACGTACAGCTTTTAATAATTACTTAATTCCGAAAAGCTCTTTATAGAGTTTTGTCGTATTTTCCGCTTTTTCGGACAACTTTTCTTTTGATTCAAGCTCTCCAAGAATATATTGGTGCATAAGCTTACCCTCTTCTCCGGTTATCATCGGGAAGTAGGGGAAATACCACTCTATAAGATATCTTGCGAAAGAAACGTATCTGTAATCTCCGAGAACGTTATATTCCCCGTCTCCAAACACTTCAACTGCCGCAACTCTGTTCGCTTTTATCGCTTCAAGAATACTTTCTCTGTCATTCTTTTCTGCAAACACAATGGTGTATTTATTCTTGAACACTCCGCTTGCAGTTCCGTGGCTGTCAGATACGGCAACCATAGGCGGAAGCTCTACTCCCTCTTTCATAAGAGTATAATAGAATGCCGCCTTCATATTATTCTGGTGTCTGTTAGATGCACCCACAACCTCATACACGTCAAACACCTTATTCTTCAAAAGGAGTTTTGTCAACTTATCGGGCATACTGTATACGTTTGATATCCAGTGGGGGTGATTGAGCATCGCAAGTCCGCCCGCTTCTCTCGTCTTTCTTGAAACCCATAAACAAGAAGCATACAGGAATTTATCCTCGTATTCGATATCTTCGGTATCGATGATCTCCTGAACCTCTTTGTAGTATTTTTCTTTGTCAACGTGGAAGAGCGAGTTTACACTCGACTTGCCGCCCAGATTATTAAAATGAAGGAAGTTGTCGGGAGCGTGGATCTCTTCTCCGTTCATAAGGTTGATTCCGAGCTTTACGTCTTTATACGCTTCCTGCATCTCAACCGAGCCTGCATAGCACTCGTGGTCGGTCAAAATCATAAAGTCGTAGCCTGCCGCTCTGTAATTTGCCGCCGCAAATGCAGGCGTTTCATTACTTCCCGTGTGCGGGCCGATAAGACGGCAAGAGTGGATATGCAAGTCTCCCTTTAAAGGACGCATTTTATAGAGGTCACTGTCAACCGCATATACCGAAAGCTGAACGATAAACTCTCTCGGATCTGCAAAATAAATTCTTACGGTATATTCTTCCTCATTGTCAAAAAACCACTTAAAATGAAGCTTTCCGTCTTTTACGTAAACATTTTCACATCTGTGCTTTTGAAGCCCTATCATACCTCTCTCGTTTCGGGTCATAGGCTGGATCTTCACAGAATACTCTTTGTCATCCAAAAAATAGTTTCTGGGGTCAAGTGCTGAAACAGTTATTTCGGTTTCTTTACCCGTCTCAACGACTTCAGGTACTATTTTATAACTATAAAGCTGTTTATCCATTTTTATATTCCTCCGCAAATCAAAATATTATTTTCTGCCGGAAAACTTCTTCCAGAATTTTTCGGTGTTCTTTGCCCTTTTTTCAAGCTCTTCCTTTGCACCCGCAACGCCGTGCACGTACTGCTTCATAAGCTCGCCTTCCTCTTGGCATATTTCCTTAACAAGCGGGAAATACCACTCCATAAGATAGCGCGTATACGAAACCATACGGTAGCTTCCGTGTACTATGTATTCGGAACCAATCCATTCAACAGGTGTGCATTTATAGTCCTTAATAGCCTCAATTATACTCTTCGTGGTGTTTTCCTTTGCATAAGTTACCGTATATCTTCTCAAAAATGTCGCATTGAGATTCTTAAAATCATGACAGTCGCTCGAGCCTAACATCGGGGGCATCTTTATTCCCTCGTCCTTCAACGAGTTATAAAGTGCAAGCTTCAAATTGTTCTGTCCGAACGTTGTCGCTCCGACCACCTCATAAGCGTCAAAAACGTTGTTCTGCATAAACAGCTTTGTCAAATCATCGGGAACGTTGTAAACGTAGGGGTTCCAGTGCGGATGGCAGAACACAGCAAGGCCGTTAGCCTTTCTTATGTTTCTTGCAACCCATACGTTTATAGCGTAAAGCTCTTTGTCAAAATAATCTATCTCTTCGTTGTCGATTATTTCCTGAACCTCGCGTGTATAGCGCTCGGGGTCATTCTGATATATTTCATTGACCGAATATTCGCCGCCGAAGTTTACTATGTGAACGTAGTTCTTGGGTGCGTGCACCTCTTCGCCGTGGTTCATATTTATTCCAAGTTTCACGTCGGCATAGAACTTGTTCATCTCAACAGATCCGAAATATCTTTCATGGTCGGTGAGCGACATATAGTCGAACCCTTCACATCTGTAATATGCGGGAATCATGGGCGGGGTATCGCTTCCGTCTTTCTTTCTCCAAAGCGTTACGTCAGACGGACACGAATGACAGTGCTGGTCTCCCTTTAAGGGTCTGAGCGCATAAAGATCGCTTTCTACCGCATAAACGGAAAACTGAAAAAGCTTTGACTTTTCATCACCGATAAACACGCTGATAAAATACTCTTCTTCTTTGTCGTACAAAAACTCAAAAGAAAGCTTACCGTTCTTCCCTTTTGTGTAAATAGTTCTCTCAGGCACCTTCGTTACACCTCTCTGGTTTCTCGTCGAAGGCAGTATAAGTATCCTATACTTTACGTTCGAAGAAAATCTTCTTTCCGTGTCAAGTGCCGAAACCGTCACTTTTGTCTTTTTCCCCACTTCTACAACACCGGGGAAAATACGGTAAAAATTCAATATCTTATCCATTTTGCTCCCTCTGCATCTGTTAAGAATCTTTAATCGTTAATTATACGTTTAATTGATCTTTTATATTAAACCTCTGCCAAAGCCTGCTCGAGATCTTCGATTATATCGGCAACGTCTTCGATGCCGACAGAGAATCTGATAAGGTCTGATCCAACCCCTGCCTCTTCAAGCTGTTTGTCCGAAAGCTGACGGTGAGTCGTGCTTGCGGGATGGAGCACGCAAGTTCTCGCATCTGCAACGTGCGTTACGATCGCTGCAAGCTTCAAGCTGTCCATAAATTTGGTTGCAGCTTCTCTGCCGCCCTTTATTCCAAAAGATACGACACCGCAAGTGCCGTCGGGCATATATTTCTTTGCAAGTTCGTGATACTTCGAGCTTTCAAGTCCGGGATAGTTTACCCACGTGATCTTTTCGTGATTTTCAAGATATTTTGCAACCTCAAGAGCGTTTTCGCAATGACGTTTTACACGAAGGAAAAGGGTCTCAAGTCCAAGGTTAAGTAAAAATGCATTGTTGGGAGACTGCATAGAGCCGAGGTCTCTCATAAGGTGGGCTGTCGCCTTTGTAATATACGCAGCGTTTCCGCAGTCTTTTGCGTATACCATACCGTGATACGATTCGTCGGGCTGTGTAAGTCCGGGGAATTTTTCTGCGTTCGCCAACCAGTCGAACTTTCCTCCGTCAACAACAACTCCGCCGAGAGCCGTCGCATGACCGTCAAGATACTTCGTCGTAGAATGAACAACTATATCTGCGCCGTGTTCCAAAGGACGGCAATTTACGGGTGTGGGGAAAGTATTGTCTATGATAAGCGGTACGCCGTTTGCATGAGCACATTTTGCAAAAAGCTCAATATCCAATACTACGAGCGAAGGATTCGAAAGGCTTTCCGCAAACACTGCTTTGGTATTAGGCTTGAACGCCGCCATAAGCTCCTCTTCTGTAGCGTCGGGAGAAACGAAGGTTACGTCAATTCCCATCTGACGAAGGGTCACGTCAAACAGATTAAACGTTCCGCCGTAAATTGCGGACGTGCTTATAAGATGGTCGCCGCTTCTGCAAATATTAAATACAGAGTAGAAAGACGCCGCCTGTCCCGATGCCGTGAGCATTGCTCCGACACCGCCCTCAAGCTGTGCTATCTTCCCCGCTGCATAGTCGCAAGTGGGATTTGCGAGTCTTGTATAAAAATATCCCGATTCTTCAAGGTCAAAAAGCTTTCCCATCTGCTCGCTTGACTCATATTTGTACGTCGTGCTCTGTACGATCGGCATAACTCTGGGTTCGCCGTTTTTAGGCTCATATACACCCTGAACACATTTTGTATTGAATCTGTAATTCTTCATATTATTTCCTCCCGTTAATTCTTAACTTTGTAGCTGTCTTTCAAAGAAACGATCCTGTTAAACGTATTTTCGTGCTTCGAATCGAGCGTGTAGTACCCCATTCTGACAAACTGGAATTTGTCTCCGATCTTTGCATCCTTAAGCGACATTTCAGCCTTGCATCCCGTCAGCTTCTTTACTGAGTCGGGATTGAGATAGTCGTCGTACGTTTTATCTTCGGGCATATTGTTCATATCAGCTTCGGTAAACAGTCTGTCGTAAAGCATAATGTCGGTATCAAACGAATAATCGGCAGATACCCAGTGTATCGTTCCTTTGACCTTTCTTCCGTCAACGGGATTTCCGTTTCCTGTTTCAAGGTCAGCCGTACATCTGATCTCAACGATCTCGCCCTTTTCATCCTTAACTATTTCGTTGCACTTAACGATATATCCGCCCATAAGTCTTACCTCTCCGTCGGGCTTCATTCTGAAGAACTTCGGAGGCGGTACTTCTGCAAAGTCGCTCTTTTCGATATAAAGCTCTCTTGTGAAAGGAACTTTTCTCGTTCCGGCATTTTCATCGTTGGGATTGTTTGGAAGATCGAAATATTCCACTTTGCCTTCGGGATAGTTTGTTATAACCACCTTTACGGGTTCCGTTACGCATATTCTTCTCTGCGCCGACATATTGAGCTCTTCGCGCAAGCAATACTCGAGAAGCTCTATGTCTACAAGACTGTATGCTTTTGCAACACCTGCACGCTTTACGAATTCAATTATCGACGAAGGTGTAAATCCTCTTCTTCTCAGCGCGCAAAGCGTGGGAAGTCTGGGATCGTCCCAGCCGTCCGCAATACCCGTCTCAACGAGCTTCCTGAGATATCTTTTGCTCATTACGGTATAAGTTACGTTAAGTCTTGCAAATTCTCTCTGCTTGGGTTTTGCTTCAAAGCCTATATTGTTTATGACCCACTCGTAAAGAGGTCGGTGGTTCTCAAACTCGATCGAACAGAGCGAGTGCGTTATTCCCTCGAGCGCATCCTGAATAGGATGAGCATAGTCATAAAGCGGATAAATACACCACTTATCTCCCTGTCTGTGATGGCTCGTATGAACGATCCTGTATATAGCCGGGTCTCTCATATTCATATTTGGAGACGCCATATCTATTTTCGCTCTTAAGGTTCTCGTTCCGTCAGCAAATTCACCGTTCTTCATTCTTTCAAAAAGATCGAGATTTTCTTCGGGCGTTCTGTTTCTGTACGGGCTGTCTTTTCCGGGAGCCGTGAGCGTTCCTCTGTATTCGCGCATCTCATCAGCGGAAAGATCGCATACGTACGCCTTTCCCTCTTTTATGAGCTTTATTGCGTATTCGTAACACTTGTCAAAATAGTCCGATCCGTAATATATTCCACCGTCAGGCTCTGCTCCCAACCACTTCAGATCCTCAAGAATGGATACAACGTATTCGTTATCCTCTTTTGCGGGGTTGGTATCGTCATAACGGAGATTAAACCGGCCGCCGTACTTTCTCGCCGCTGAGTGATTTATCCATATAGCCTTCGCACTTCCGATGTGAAGATAACCGTTAGGCTCGGGCGGAAAACGCGTGTGTACGTGCGTATAAGTTCCCTCTTTTAAATCGGTCTCTATTATTTCTTCTATAAAATTGCCATTCGTAATTTCGTCCATTTTTATACCTCTTAAAGTGCTTTTGCCGACTTTTCAAGACGGGCAAGTACCTTTTCTTTTCCGAGTATTTTCATTATCTCGTGCATATCGGGCGAGTTGGTTCTTCCCGTTACCGCTATTCTGAGCAACATGCTGACGTCGCCGACGCTGCCCTTGTAGTTTTCGGGATTCGCTTTATACGCCTTCATATCCGATGCAAAACCAAGTCTCTCGCTTATATCTTTGATCTTTTCGAACCAAGTATTGTTATCGTCGTTTTCGTCATAGCTTGATGCAAATTCTTCAAAGATCTTCTTTACGTCCTCTTTGTCAAACTGTTCGGGAATCTCTGTTTCATATTCGAAAAGACTGTCGTAGAAATAAGACATATAAGGCTTAACGTCTTTCCAAACGGCAAAGTCTTTTCTCGGCTTCTTACCGCCCCTGCCTATTGCAAGTATTCTCTTTGCATATTCGGGATCGCTTGTCAAAAGGTCTGCAAAATCTTTATCGTATTCAGCCGCCCATTCGGTTACACCGTTATATACCTCATCGGCAGTCATTCTCGATATTGCATTCTTGCTCACGTCGTTGAGCTTATCAAAATCAAACAGCGCGCCCGACGTACTCATCTTCTTAATGGAGAACGGGAAATCGAGATAAGACTTATCTATATTTGCCGTACGCCATTCCTCGAAATTCGAATTGAGAAGAGTCATAACGTATTCGTTTACGCTTACAGGAGGATAACCGTTCTCTCTGTAATCGGATACCGCCGCTCCGTTGTCTCTCTTCGAAAGTTTCTTCTTGGAATTGCCCTCCATCTTCATAAGCTGAGCTATATGCATATACTTGGGAAGTCTGAAGTTCAAATATCTGAAAAGCATAATGTGTTTCGCAAGGCTGGGAAGCCATTCTTCGCCGCGTATTACGTGAGTCGTTCCCATAAGGTGATCGTCAACAGCATGTGCGAAATGGTACGTGGGGATTCCGTCGCTCTTCAAGAGAACGAAGTCTTCGTCATTTTCGGGAACCTCAAGTTTACCCTTTATAAGATCCGTAAAAGGTGTCTTTTTCTCAGGATCTCCGTCGGACAGAATTCTGAGAACGAAGGGATTTCCCTTTTTCATCTGTTCTTCAGCCTCTTCGTAGGTAATATCGCGAAGCTTCTTTATTTCTTCTTTTTCGGTGTCGGGGTTGTTGTGCCAGTCTTTATTCTTTATTTCGCTCTTTTTATCGGTCGCGTGAAGCGCCGCGAGCTCCTCTTCGGTGGTAAAACAAGGATACGCTTTTCCCTCTCTTACGAGCTGCTTTGCAAAAGTCTGGTAGATCTCTCCTCTTTGGCTCTGTCTGTAGGGACCGTATACACCAAATTCTTTTTCGTCTGCCAATGCCCCCTCGTCAAAGTGTATCTGATAATACGCAAGAGTCTCTATAATATCTTTTTCTGCACCCTTTACCTCTCTCTTGGAGTCGGTATCCTCGATACGAAGATAGAAAACGCCTTCGCTTTGGTGGGCAAGTCGTTCGGCAATTCTCGCAGGAAAAAGTGTACCGAAGTGCATAAAGCCTGTGGGCGACGGAGCAATTCTCGTTACTTTTGCGCCCTCGGGCAGTTCTCTGCGTGGAAATCTTGCTTCAATATCCTCGGGAGTTCCTTTTATATGGGGAAATAAAAGTTCAGCCAACTTGTTGTAATCCATTGTTTTCACCTCAAAATTTTCATATATACATTGTCATTTTTTTCGTTATTTAACGTCGTGTTTCCGCCGTGCCCGGGGAACACGATATAATCTTTTTCAAATCTATTCAGTTTTTTCAGGGATAACATCAGCGTGTCATAGCTGCCGCCGTACAGATCACACCGACCGACACTGCCGCAAAACAGCGTGTCTCCCGAAAAAATATACTCGTCTGACATATAACATACAGAACCCTTGGTATGCCCGGGCGTATGTATCACCGTCAGCCGTTCGTCTCCTATATCGATCACGTCTCCGTCGTCCAACAAAACGTCGGTCCTTGCAAAATCAATGGTTCTTCCCATAAACTCAAGCATACAGTTGAGCGAAGGATCGTGGAGCATTCTGTCATCGTCCTTGTGAACGTACAGTTTAGCCCCGTTTTTTCTGAGCTCCTCTGCCGCCATAATATGATCAAAATGCGCGTGGGTCAACAATATCTTATCCAAGATCAAACTCTTTTCGGCTAACACTCTTTCTATCTCGTCTGCCGAATATGCCGGATCTATAACAGCCGCTTTCCCGTTCTTTCCGTATACAATGTAACAGTTCGTTTGCAGCGGCCCCAAAACCATTGGAATAACGTTCATTATTCAGTCCCTTTTCGTGCAATTATTGTCTTTCGGGAAAACAGCCCTCTTCAAGAAGCCCGTCAAAGTCGCGCTGTCTCAGCACTTCGTATACGGCAATAGCCGCGGAATTAGACAAATTCAAGCTTCTTAGTCCGTTTCTCATCGGGATCCTAACACATCTGTCTATGTTCGCCTTCAAAAGATCCTCGGGAAGACCTTTCGTTTCTTTTCCGAAAACCAAAAACACCTTTTTAGGATACTTGGCAGTAACGTGCGACACCGGTGCCTTGGTCGAAAAGAAAAACATCTCTTCTCCCTTGTTCTTTTCGAAAAAATCGGCTGAATTCTCGTAATACGTTATATCGAGACTGTGCCAATAATCAAGCCCTGCCCTTTTCAACTTTGCGTTGTCGATCTCAAACCCCATCGGTTTTACCAAATGAAGCGCCGCGCCTGTCGCGGCACAAGTCCTTGCTATATTCCCCGTATTCTGAGGAATCTCGGGCTCTATCAAAACAATATTTATATCAGCCATCTCTTCACCCTGTCTATAATCTACTACATCTTATATATTATAATACATATAATACCATTTTTCAAGTACAATAACAAAAAAACAGACGCTCTATGCGCCTGTTTTTAAGCTTTATCGCGTTTATTTTTCAAAATTGAGTTCGAGCAAGGTCGCACTACCGAGACACGGTGTATTTGCAACCAAAGTGTATGTGTAATTTCCGGCATCCAACGAAGCAATATCAAGATTGAACGTATATTTTCTCAAATTGATCTTGCTTACCCCGTTTTCAATATCGGCTGTATACTCCTTCACGGTCTTTCCGTTTTGATCCTTTACCGTCATCAGAATACTCGATATTCTGTAGTTACTTTCAACCGTTCCCATGAGCGATTTTGCGATGTCGTCCTTCGTGTTTTTGTCAACGTAGGTTATATAAGGCGTTTCGATTTCCCCGCTTGACAAAACTTTGTGAGTAATCGGAACGTATGTATCCGTCATAAGCTCGCTAAAAGTATACTTCTTGTCAACGAGCCACGTCGTCTTCTTTCTTTGAACCGACGTAAGCTTATTCGTCTGCTCGATAATTGTAATATAGCTCTTATTGCCGTTTATCTTGCCGTCGGAATTACGCACTACAACAACGTCTGACGCAACCATCCTCGTATGACCTGCCGACTTTGTATCCGACCATTTTACAATCGCATCGGCAGGCTTGCACAATGCGTACGCCTCGTATATTTCATCGGCAGTATTGGCAGAAATGATCTTTGAAGTATCGCGGTTTCCCTCAATGTATTTGTAGCCTCCAACAGGCATTACGGACGTATTTCCAAACCCGGGAACGTATGTATACGTAGCATTAACAGTGCTTATAAGATACCTTCTCCAAGCAACGTTACAAGACGTCGAACAGTTGCTTCCCGGCATATCATCGTATGAACCGCAGGGACCCTTGTATACCCCGTTTTCCAAATGGGCTGAAAACGCTTCGAGGTCGCTGTATGCGCGTGTATACGGTAATCCTCTGTACACTGTGCCGGCCTTAAAAGAAAGGTCAACACCCCACGAACCGTGGTTTCCGTTAAGAGAAAAGTCCTCGCTCGGAGTCCACTCTACCATCGCCATACTTCTCATATAGTCTACTATATCTTTTCGCACGTTTTTTCCGTCAAAAGTTACTTTAACCATACCATCATCCACCTCTTCTTCGATGTCGGTCTTCTCTGTATAAACCGTCTCTTTTTGCAACGTCTCATCGGGATCGGTCGTATTATTCTCTTTTTTGCAAGCCGTCATTGCAAGCATAAACAACAGCACAAAAACCAGCGAAACAGTTCTGAAAACCAACCCTTTCCTCAAGCTATTCATTAAGCCACATCACCTCTTAACAAAACAAAAGTGTTTGTTCCGCATATAGAGCTTCAAACACCGCGGAACAAACACATTTTATCATCATTATTTAATTTTTACAAGGTTCTGATTTTATCAAAAAGTGTCCTTATTTGACAATATCACATAAGCTCGTCATTATATCTTGCGCGTTCTCCGCCGATATATTTCGGTCTTGTTCTTGCACATACAACATACGCCGCACCGATATTCTTCTGTTTGATCCTTACAGGTACGGCAACCTCTTTCAAGTGCATTCCGATAAGCGTCGAGCCTATGTCAATTCCCGCATCCGCTCTTATATGCTCAACGGCAACGGGATTTTTGAACGTTTTATACGCCGTCATTGCAAACGCACCGCCCGCGTGAAGCTGAGGAACCGCATTAACTATATCAGTATCATTTTTCAACGCTTCTCTCTCAACGATCAAAGCCCTGTTTAAGTGTTCACAGCACTGAACGGCAAGATACGCGCCCTTCTCCGTGATTACCTTATATATTTCACCGAATACGGCTTCTGCAACTTCAAGGCTGGAATCGCTTCCTATCTTCGAGCCGCGAATCTCGCTTGAAGAGCTGCCCATAACAACAAGCTGACCTTTTTTAATCTTTGCACCCTCGCAAAACTGAAGTGCAAGTTCTCTTGCTTCCTGTCTTAATTTTTCGATCATAGTCTTACTCCTTTTTTCCAAAAACAAACAAACGGTTTACATCTTCTAAAAAGCCATACGAGCTTACAGCTTATGTCTTATAACAAAGTCTTTCTCAAAGTCTCGTTATCAAGGGGAGATAAGTATGCGGGAGCAATGTCAAACACCGTCTTACAACCGCACTGTCCCTCTTTATTCAGTCTGTATGCCGCGCGCGCAAATGCAACTATAACGCTTGCCGTAAATTCGGGATTTGAATCAAGCTTCAACGAATATTCAATAACGTGCTTCGACTTTCCTCCGTTTGTACTGCCCGTTCTGAGAACAAAGCCGCCGTGAGGAATACCGGCATGGTTTTTCTTCAATTCTTCCATCGAAATAAAATTAACGGTCGTGTCGTAATCGGCAAAATAACCGGGCATTTCCTTAATTTCTTTCTCTATCCTTGCAAGATCAGCTCCCTCTTCTGCAACAACAAAGCACTCGCGCGTATGCTTTTCTCTCGTTGTCAGCTGAGGATTCTCCCCGTTGCGCACTCTTTTGAGAGCGTCTTCAACGGGTATCGTATACTGTCTCGCATCCAAAACGCCCTCGATTCTGCGGATAGCGTCCGAATGCCCCTGGCTTACGCCCTTTCCCCAGAATGTATAGTCGTTTCCGTTCGGCAGCACAACGTTACCGTAAAGTCTGCTGAGCGAGAACATTCCCGGATCCCAACCTACAGAAATAATGCCTATTTTGCCGCTCGCCTTTGCCGTCTTGTCTACGTTTTCAAAGTGTACGGGAATATTCGCATGATTGTCAAAGCTGTCGACCACATTAAAATACTTTGCATATTCGGGGGTCTGCAAAGGAAGGTCCGTTGCACTTCCGCCGCATATCACCAATACGTCGATCTTATCTTTGTAATCCTCTATCTCGCCTATCGCACAAACGGGAACTCCCTCAGTATTGATCTTAACCGAAGAAGGATCTCTTCTCGTAAACACAGCCGTGAGAGTCATATCGTTATTTTCTTTTATCGAAGCCTCTACACCTCTCGCAAGGTTTCCGTAACCCAATATGCCAATCCTTATACTCATAAATACACTGCCTTTCTCTTATGTAAACAATTATTAAATATTATCCGTTTTTTAGTTTTGACATTCATATATTTTAAAAAAAGGAATATGATGTACAAAAACAACGGAGGAAAATATATGAAACCAAAAATCGGAATCACGCCGCAATACGACAACTATTTGGGAAACACCAAGATCTCTCCATTCTATGCAAAAGCGATCGAAGAATCGGGCGGTATCCCCTTTATACTTCCTTATACCCGCAACAAAGCTCTTATTGAAGAAACGTTAAACAGTCTGGACGGCATTCTTTTCTCGGGCGGCACAAATATCGATCCGCGTAAATACGGGGAGACTGCCTCCGAAAAATGCGGAAATATCGAATTCGAAAGAGATCTGTTTGAGCTCTCTCTGTGCAAGCTTGCCATAGAAAAAGATAAATCCGTTTTGGGCATCTGCCGAGGCTGTCAGCTCATAACGGTCGCCGCAGACGGCTCTCTGCACCAACATATCGAGGGACACGGTCAAACCGAAGACAAACACGTTTCGTCCCATTCGGTCAGCGTAATTAAAGATACGCTTTTACACAACATCTTATGTGCCGAATCAACCGACGTAAACAGCTTTCATCATCAGGTCGTAAAAACTACAGGAAGCCTTAAAGTTGCTGCCGTCGGACAAAACGATGTCATCGAAGCCGTGTATATGCCCGGTAAAAAATTCTACTTGGGTGTACAATGGCACCCCGAGCGTATGTATTCAACAAACATACACGCAAAAATGATATTCGATTCCTTTATTACTTCGAGTTGCTGAGTCTCGTCAAGTCGAGAGCCGGCATTCTTATATTTATCGCCGACGGAACTATTGATATTTCTGCCATTTCGGCATCAAATATTTCCCCGTCAATTCCAAGTCTGCTGAGGTTTTTCACTGTCAATTTTCGGCACTGATAATACTTCAGCAGATCTTTGTATTTTTCGCCCACCTCACACGTTTCGGCGTTTACGTGTTTTCCTGCTCTATAGTCGGCAACAAGTCTCAAAAACGTAGGCTTGCTCACCTTATTGATTATCAAGACGTCAAAAAGTCCGTCATTAAGATCAGCCGAGGGAGCAAACATAAAACCGCCTCCGCAATACTTGCCGTTGCCGAGAGAGGTCAAAAGATACGTTCCGCTCTCTTTTATCTCATTTCCGTCTTTGTCGGTCAGTTCAAGATCAAGGTCAATTCCGAGCTTTCTCGAAAGCACCTTCATAACACCGACTATGTACCCCATACTTCCGGCAGTAATAGGGTTTTTCTTTACTTTATCGGTTTCAACGACAACGTCACAGTCAAAACCCATATTAACAGAGTTTATACCGTATCTGTCGTTGCATTTTACGACATCAACCTTGCCGAGAAACTCCTCTTTTTTCGAAAAATTTCTGACAAAGTCATTTCCCGAGCCTTTGGGTACTATCGACAACCAAGCCTTTTCACGCGCTTCTTCGCCTGCTGCCATTATTCCGTTTACAGCCTCACTTACCGTTCCGTCTCCGCCGTACACGGTAAAATGAACGTTGGGGTCATCCTTTAAAGTTTCTGTTATAAATCTTTCAAGATCGCGAACGCCCTTCGTTTCGTAAACCTCAATACTGTTCGGAATATAAAGCTTCGCCTTTGACATTCCCGCCGCAGGATTAAGAATGTGTATCTTTCTCATATAATACCTCGTGTGTCGGTTTTATTTTCTATAATAGAAAATGCGTTTTTCTTAAACACCATTCTACCACTTTATTCGACAAAATGCAATATTTTTTTGCATTCGGGACGTTCTACATTTCTTTTTCAGCATCAACCACTGTCAAAACGTTGTTTTCGACCTTAAACTTCACGTCATATCCCGCAAAACGCATACTATATACCCTATCTGCATCGTCTTGATACGACGGTCGCGGGTCATCTGCCAGGCAGTCGATGAGCGCTTTGACCTTTTCTTCCGGCAGATCGATAACAACATTTGGATCTACCGTAACGTCGAGTTTATGTCCCGATACCTCTCCCGCATAGCCGGATAAAGCATCGGGCTTTGAGTCGGAATACGGCAAATACGGTTTTATATCAAAAATCGGAGTATTGTCAAGAAGGTCTGCGCCGCCGACGATCAGCACGTCTCCGTTTTCGGTTTCATGTTCAACGGATATAAGCTCCACGCATGACAGTCCGAGAGGATTTGGTCTGAACGGCGATCTGCTCGCAAACACGCCCACCCTTTTGTTTCCGCCAAGCCGCGGCGGTCTGACGGTCGGTGTCCATTCGTCTCTGTGCGCCTCCGAAAAATCGAAAATCAGCCACAAATGCGAAAAACCCTCAATCTCCCTGAGTGCCTCTCTGTTTCTGAACTCGGGTTCAAAGATTATTTTTGCGCGCAAAGCTCCTACCCTGCCGCTTTGTCTCGGTATCCCGAACTTTTCGGCAAAATCGGTTTTTATATGTGCTATCGGTCGAATTTTCAGTTCCATTTATACTTTCTGCTTTCATTTTTTTCACTCTGTCATACTGTATTATATCATATTTTGTACCATATTTCAATTATTTTCGTAAAACAAGAGAGAGTGTGTGCTATGTACACACTCTCTCTGTTGTATTCGCCAACAAAAAAACGACCCTCTTTTAAGGGACGTTTTTATATATCTTAGAGGGTAGAACCGAAATCCGTTACGATAGCCTGTCCCGTGATCGCTCTCGATTCGTCGGAAGCGAAGAACAAAAGCATATTTGCCAAATCGTCGGGCATACAAGGCTGAACCTTCAGATCGTTGTGCTTCATCATCTGGCCGAAAATATCCATATCGAGATTTGCGGGATTCATATCTGCAACCATAGGAGTAACGATCGTTCCGGGGCAAAGCGTGTTACAACGTACGCCCGTTCCCGCAAAACGAAGTGCAGTGTGCTTCGTAATACCGATTATTGCCGCCTTGGATGCAACGTATGCCGCACCGCCCGTGCCGTGATAACCTGCAACAGATGCAACGTTTACAATAGAGCCGTAGCCGCTCTTTGCCATTTCTGCGGTTACTTCTCTCATCATGATCATCGTTCCCTTTGTGTTTATGTCAATAACCTTGTCCATATCTTCATCGGTAAACTTATCAATAGCCTTGAGTCCCGAATCAAGAACACCGGCATTGTTTATAAGTATGTCGATCTTTCCGTATTTTTCAAGAGTCATTGCAACGACCTTTTTAGCATCGTCAACCTTTGAAATATCGCTCGCTATGGGCAACACGTCTCCGCCTGCGTTACGGATCTTTGCAGCAACCTCTTCAAGCGGACCTTCTCTGCGCGCAGTAATAACGACCTTTGCGCCCTCTGATGCAAACTTAACTGCAGTAGCCGCGCCGACACCCGAGTTCGCCCCTGTAATAATAGCAACTTTTCCTTCCAAACGGTTCATAAAAATAATCCTCCGAAATTCTGTAAAACGTTATCGATAAACAGCTCACAAATCAAGCTTGAAAGCTGTTTTTTTAAGTATAACATTTATCTCGGAATATGTCAACAAAATGTTCTACTCCACGCGAAAAAACAGTTTTAAGCACTCTCTCAAGGTCGCCTCTTTTCCGTCGGCAACACGTGCAATATTGGGAAAATGACTGACTGTCAAAAGTATACTCGACAACAGTATCGCAAATACAGCCATCACTCCGTCTACTCTGAAACCGTAGATCAAAGGAAAAAATATCGCCGCGGATACGGGCATGGCAACGGTATAATTTATAACGATCATACATACGGTCGATAATACCAGCAATTCAATAAAAAGGTCGGAACTCAAAGCCAGGATCATTCCGCCGAAACAGGCAAGACCCTTTCCGCCTTTAAAGCCAAGGTAAAAAGGATAAATATGTCCCGCCATCGCGCTCGCTCCCGCCAGTATTTGCGAAGCGTCGTAATCAGGCATTAGCATCCCAGCTAATTTTACGCTGACAAAAGCCTTCATTATGTCAAAAAACATCACCGCTATTCCATACCATTTGCCGAAAACGAGCATGGCGTTCGTCGCCCCCAAATTGCCCGTCCCCTCGTTCCTCAGATTTTTCTTCTTTACCTTTGACAAAAATGCCGAGGGGCTGATACTTCCAAGCATATACCCTATCACCATACAAAAAAACAGCTTCATTTCCACACCTCTTTTTGATTTATCTGCCTACTGAATATTATTGTTCAATTAATTATCGGATATAACATTTTTATTCATTTAACTGTAAAAATATTCTGCTAAGCTTGTTCGGAAGCAAAAGTACTGTTGCATTTTTATTCAAACTCCAATGAATAATCGGCGCATTGTTTGATTTTTATATGTATATAATCACAACTGACACCGTTTTTATTCATATTTTTATATATAATTCGCAGAAAAAAACGAAAATGCTTGATTTTATGAAACAGAAGTGATATAGTGTAAATATAAATTCTTATTATATTAATAAAGAGAGGATCTTTACTATGAAAAAGATTATTGCTATCATGCTTATGCTCATACTCTCTGTTGCAGTTTTTGCAGGTTGTTCAAAGAGCGCCGCTGAACTCCAGAGCGTTGACGCAATCAAAGAAAGCGGAAAACTCGTTGTTTACACAAACGCTGCTTTTGCTCCCTTCGAGTACATTGCAGACGGCAAACCCGTAGGTGTTGATATGGACATCTGCAAGGCGATCGCAGACGAACTCGGTGTTGAACTCGTTGTTGAAGACGTTGAATTCGACACGATCATCACTTCTATCCAGAACGGTAAGGGCGCGATCGGCGCTGCAGGTATCACCGTAACAGACGAAAGAAAAGACAAAGTCGACTTCTCTGTTTCTTACACAACCAGCACGCAGTACGTTATTCTCCCTGCTGATACAGAATTCACAAACATTCTCGACCTCAAAGGTATGTCTATCGGCGTTCAGCTCGGCACAACGGGTGATTTCGTAATCTCCGATGAGATCAACGGTTACGAAGGCGACGACGGCAAAATGGTTAAGGGCGTGCTCCAGGATTCAGGTGCATCCGTTATCCAGTACAACAATGCAAGCCTTGCAGCTGCTGCTCTCAACTCCGACAAGATCGACGCAGTTGTAATCGACAAGCTCCCTGCTGAGCTCATCGTCAAGAACAACGGCGAAAAGTTCAAGGCTGTTAAGCTCACATTTGAAGACGGTTCCGATACCGCTGAAGAATATGCTTTGTGCGTAGCTAAAGACAATAAAGAACTCCTCGAAGTTTGCAACAAGGTTATCAACAAGCTTCTCGACGAAGGAAAGATCGACGAATTCATTATCACGCATTCCAACAATGCTGCAGCATAATTATTCAAAGAACATATAATTAATACAGAAACACTACTCTCCCTCAAAAAAGGGAGAGTAGTATTCTAATGTTTACTTTTTTATACATAGGTTAAGGAAGAAAAATGAATTTTTTTGAATGGTTTTCCAACAACTTTGAGCAGACCTTCCTGAAAGATAACAGATATAAGCTCTTTCTCGAGGGATTCCAGAATACTCTTATTACCGCCTTTGCCGCAACATTTATCGGTATAATTATCGGTGTCGTTATTGCGGTCGTAAAGGTCATGCACAAAAAGACCGGCAAGCTCAAGATCCTAAACGCTGTATTTGAGATCTATACTACCGTGATCAGAGGCACTCCCGTTGTACTCCAGCTGCTTATTTCTTATAACCTGATCTTTGCTTTTTCAAGCAACGCGGTCCTCATCGCAGTTCTCTCGTTCGGTATCAACTCGGGCGCGTACGTATCAGAGATCATACGTGCCGGTATCATGGCTGTCGACGTCGGTCAAACGGAAGCAGGCCGTTCTCTCGGTCTTTCACAAGGCCAGACAATGCGTTTGATCGTTCTTCCGCAGGCTCTCAAAAACGTATTACCCGCGCTCGGAAACGAGCTTATCGCGCTGCTGAAAGAGACTTCCGTCGTAGGCTACCTCGGTGTCAGAGACTTGACGAAAGCGGCAAACTCCGTTACCGCATTAACCCTCGACTTCTACTTCCCTTACATAACTATTGCAATTATTTATCTCGTACTTGTCTACGGCTTACAGCTTATATTTAATATGCTTGAAAGGAGATTTGCACAAAGTGATAGAGGTTAAAAATTTATGTAAATCCTTCAAAAAGCATCAGGTCTTGAAAAACATCAATTACAAGATCGAAAAAGGCGAAAAGATCGTAATCGTCGGTCCTTCCGGATCGGGAAAAAGTACGTTTCTCCGTTGCCTGAACCTGCTTGAAACGCCTACCGACGGTCAAGTCATATTCGAAAATACGGTTATCAACGATAAGAAGGTCAAGATCGATCTGGTCAGACAAAAGATGGGCATGGTTTTCCAGCAGTTCAATCTTTTTAACAACAAAAACATTCTTGACAACATCACACTTGCCCCGGTTACATTAAAGCTTCAGTCAAAGCCCGAGGCAGAAAAGAACGCTATGGCGTTGCTCGAAAGAATAGGCCTTGCAGACAAGGCTAAAGCGTACCCTTCGCAGCTGTCAGGCGGTCAGAAACAGCGTGTAGCCATCGTTCGCGCACTGGCTATGAATCCCAAAGTTATGCTGTTCGACGAGCCTACGTCGGCTCTCGACCCCGAAATGGTCGGTGAAGTTCTCCAGCTTATGAAGGAACTTGCCGACAGCGGTATGACGATGGTCGTCGTAACACATGAAATGGGATTTGCCCGCGAAGTCGGAACAAAGATACTGTTTATGGATGAAGGACAGATAATCGAAGAAGCTCCGCCTCAAGAGTTTTTCAACAATCCGAAGAGCCCGAGATTAAAGGATTTTCTTTCAAAAGTATTATAATTATAAATACACAAAAAACACCTGCTATATATCAACAGCAGGTGTTTTTTATGTTGGGGCTTCTTCAGTATTCTCTTTGGTTCATATATTTTCTTTTGACATTTATGACGGTATTATCCCTTTGAACCGGTAATATTGAGCACAGCCACACTCCCGTCGTATGTGCCTGTACCAAAATTATTTACTACAACTGTCAGGTTATCCGCACAGTATTTCTTTATAACGTATACCAATTGGCAGTTGAGTTCCTCTTCGGGTAAAAGCTCATAATGACATCTTGCCGAACCAATAAACTTACGATTGCTTGAATATTCGAGTTCGCCGTTCGATACCCCGCCAAGTGCTCTTATACTGTTTAATAAATACATTTCATCTTTTGATGAATGACTGGTCAAACTAACGTCGGCTACGAGGTAGATCTCATCTTCGTTCAAAGCGTGGATCTCAGTGCTTTGAAGGTGAATAGGCAACGCCGTTACATATTCAAATGAATTAAATTTTATATCCATTTGGTACAGAGTGTTGTCTATTCCGTATGATCTGTTCCATAATGTTATGGTTTTGTCATATCTATAATCGTATAGTTTAGCCGGTCCTTGGCAGATCTCTGCCATTTTTTGAAGATATATACAGTTGTCTTTTTCGCGTTCTGTTATAACACTATCAGAATCCGTATCCGTGGTTTGCGGCTTTGAAGGTTCGCCTTCAGTCTTTATTGTTCTTTTATCGTTGATTATTCCGAGTGCTGAAACAGAAATGCACATAACCGATAAAATGATTCCGATTACAGTGATTATGATTTGTGTTTTTTTCATTTATTCTCCCCCATTTAAATCGACCAGAAAGTCTGAACAAGCATCAAATCCGGTCGCTTCGTTTATAAAAGATATATCCAGAGTTTTTAAATATTCTGTTGAACTGCTGTTGTAAAAAATATAGGTATACGAACCGTCAAGTTCCCAAATTATATCCCATCCGGAACAAATAATTTTTTCATTCCCGTCAGATATTATTTTATTTAAATGCAAGCAGTCTGCGTACTTCATTTCAGATGACGTGTTTACTATTATGTCTAATCTTGTATCTGATTTAATTATTTTTTCTAACGTAACGTTACCGTGCGTTTCGTGTACTTCTATTATTTCATAGTTTTTAAGGCAAGAATAAAATGAAAATGTGTGAAACAACTCAACGTTCCAGGTATATTCTTTGCTTTGTTCGTAGGTCATTCCCTTTTTAAAGCCGTTGAGAGATTTAACAGAAAGATCAATATTGATAAGCTGATCCTCCGTTACAGACATCGCAGCAATATTAAATTCTCCGTATCCGATGTAATCTCCGGTTGAGGTCTTGTAAAGAATAGGGTTATATGCGACAGGAGAAACAATTTCTCCGTTTGCCTTGGCTATAATATTGCCAAGAGTAATGCTTTCGCAATCTGACGGTATCTTGTCAAGAGTATCTTTCAGTACAAATGAAAAATTAATGTCCAATCCGTTTGAATAAGCTTGCTGAACAGTAAGCTCAAATCCGTTCGAAAGTGTGGTTTTGCCTATTTCTGACGTATTGTCGGGAGAGTTGACCGTATAAAGCGGCGGTTTGTCCGGTGAGCTTTTTTCTCTTGAGATGTTGTTTACTATGGCAAAAAGATTTCCTGCAATCGGTATATTTTCGGCTCTTGCAGGCATCGCCAAATTAAAAATGCACAATAACGCAAATACGCATGAGACTGCACCGGGGATCCACGTTAATACAGACTTGAGTTTGTTTTGCGGTGGGATCTGATCGAGTTTTTCATATAATTCATCAAGAATTATTTTCTCGGGCAACATCTTCTTTTTCATATTATCAAAAATGGGTTTCATTCGTTTTCATGTCCTCCTGTAAGTATATGTTTTAATTTTTCTCTTCCTCTCGACAGACGCATACGCACATTCGTATCCGATATCTTCAGAATTTTTGCAATTTCCTTTGTTTTCATATCCTCAAAATAAAACAAATGAATGGGTGTACGTAGCTTGTCGGGAAGATCTTTTATGGCAGAAAATAATTCAGCTTCGCGCGGGTCAGAAAAAACTGATATGCAGTCAAGTTCAGAATACTGTGAAGCTCTTCGCCATATCGAAGCGTTATAGGATTTCTTTGAAAAATTAAGCGTGGTTCTTATTAGCCATGCCTTTTTGTGTTCTTCATCTGCGAATGATCTTTTCTGCTTAAAAAAAGCTAAAAACACTTCTTGAAAAACATCGTCAGCATCATATTTATTTTGTGTATGTGTCAAAGCTATGGCGTAAACGACGTTTTTGTATTTTTCTATGATCTGCTCATAAGCTGTTTGAGAATTATATGTATCCATATCCGACCTCCTTTCACTAATAACTACTTAAAAACAAAGAAATGTAACAAAATTTTTGACATAAAAAACAAAGTCCACGTATTTGATGTTTTCTTTTTTCGCCCAAAGAAAATCTGTTACTTGGTACCAGTAAACGAGTTTAGAAATTCGCATCCCTTGTGTAAAGTGAGGTTTTTTTTGAAGCAAAAGGTGGAGAGTTTGTGATAATTAATAATAGCAAAACAATCCCTCACCGCCTTCGGCGGAGCTCCCTTTACACAAGGGAGCCTTTGACACTAGGTTTTTTTCGCTGATCTTTTCTGCTCATCGTCAAAGCCCCTTTTGAACCACGCGACTGTCGCGTGGTTTTCGGGATACAAAAAAGCATACGGTTTTAAAACCGTATGCCTTTTTATTTTTATTAAAGTTCGGGAAGATCGATCGGATCTCTCCCGCCGACGCTTCCGCTTCCACCGCCGGTGCTTGCTGTCAGTATTGCATCAACTTCAGAAAACTTTATTACCTCGATTTCGGGTTCAAGAAACTGT
>JAZNOI010000080.1:0-4678 GCA_045580755.1 Eubacteriales bacterium
CTCCTCTCTCGAATTTGAAAAAACAAGCGATTTTTTATTCTTTACACTTTCGTATACGTATTCATACCCCGGATCGATAAGCGGCTTATTATCAGCCGACGGTGTCGCCGTTTGGTCGTTATTGTTATTCTGTATAAAAAAGTGCTCGAGAGCCAAACGCCATTTAAGTTTTTCTTGCGGCAATTCGGGCATTTCCGTATCCCTTCCGCTTCCCGTTCCCAGCCAGTCGGCTGCGATCTTGGGGTCGCCCACGGTTGCCGAAAGTCCGATCCTTCTCGGACTGTTGCATATTATCCTTTGCAGTCTTGAGAGCTGACAAATTATCTGGTTTCCTCTGTCGGTTCCCGTCAGCGTGTGTATCTCGTCAATAACCACGTATCTTAAATCGTGAAAAAGCCTGACGACGTCGTTTGAACGGTTCATCAGCATACTTTCAAGCGATTCGGGAGTTATCTGCAAGATCCCCGAAGGGTTTTTAAGCGCCTTCGTTTTATGCGACGCGGAAACGTCGCCGTGCCAATGAAAAACGGGTATGCCCGAAAGATCGAGAAGCTCGTCCATACGGGCAAACTGGTCGTTTATAAGGCTTTTCAGCGGCGAAATATAAAGCACGCCGAACGAAGAAGACGGATCCTCATACAGCTCTGTGAGAATGGGGAAAAAAACCGCCTCTGTTTTGCCCGATGCGGTCGAAGACGTCAAAAGCAGATTATTTTCCGTTTCAAAAATAACCCTTGCCGCCGCCGTCTGCACGGGGCGGAGCTCCTGCCAGTTATTCTTATATATAAAATCCTGTATGAAAGGGGCATACCTTTCAAAATAATCGCTCATATATCCCCCTGCATTTAAGCATAAAATTCTTTCATATCGTCAAGGCGCAGACAGCTTATCCTGCCACCCTCTCCGTATCCGCCGCCGCAATCGATACCTATCATATTCTTGCCGTAAAAGATCCTCGTCGGCTCACATTCTTGGTAGTGATCGGTCGATGTGTGTCCGAATATGACCGTCTTGCCTTCGGGCATAACGTCGTCCTGCTTTATCCTCTCCCATACGGAAAAGAATTTCAGATCTCCGAACTTTGACTCCCTCTTTCCGAACAGCTCAGAGGGAAAGCCGTGAACAAGTAAATACTTGATTCCGTTTACTTCTATTTCTATATTCAACGGCAGAGCGTTTACAAAATCAAATATCTCCCGTCTTTCGCACTCCTCCAGCCTGTTGAGCCCGCTTATCGTCACGTCGCATCCGTTTCTGTTCCAGCGTGCAACGCACGTCTCCTTTTCGTCCTCGCTGCACTGTGAAAAATACGCTTGAAGCATCATATATTCATGATTTCCCAAAAGCATTTTTACGTTTTTCATCTTCATAACTTTTTGAAGGATCTCAATGGGGCACGGCCCTCTGTCTACTATATCCCCCAAAATATACAGAGTATCCCCGTCTCCGAGCGATATCTGTTCGAGCAAGCTTTCAAACTTCTCTTTGTTTCCGTGAATATCGGACATAACGTATGTCATATTTTTACGATCCTCAACCAATGACCGATTCGGCGTATCTAACCGTATCCATAGCGTCCTTCGCATATTTGTCGGCACCCATTTTATCGGCGTATTCTCTCGTTAAAACGGCACCGCCGACAACGATCTTACTGTCGGGCACCCTTTCTTTTAACATTTTTATAGTTTCTTCCATAGAAGGAACCGTCGTCGTCATCAAAGCCGAAAGTCCGACTATCGGTGCGTTAAGCTCGACCGCCTTGTTTACAATAACCTCAGGCGGAACGTCTTTGCCGAGGTCAACGACGTCAAAGCCGTAATTCTCCAAAAGCAGTTTTACTATATTTTTGCCTATATCGTGTATATCTCCGTGCACCGTCGCAATTACGAATATTCCCTTTCCGACCTTCTTTTCACCGTCGGACATATGTGTTTTTATAACCTCAAAAGCGCTTTTTGCCGCCTCGGCGCTCATCAAAAGCTGGGGCAGATACACCGTCTTTTTTTCAAAGCCCTCGCCCACCTTGTTCAAAGCGGGAATGATCTCTCCGTTCACTATATCGAGAGGATCGGTATTTTTAAGCATATCGGCAGTCAAAGACGCCGCCTTTTCTTTAAAGCCTTTCATTACAGCCGTCTGAAGCGACGATGCTCCCTCGCCTGTTTTTTCGGCAGTCTCTGCCGAGGCCGCCACCGCCACGGTTGCAAAACCGCTCGATGCCTCGATATACTTCGCGCAGTTATCGTCAAGCCCTTTAAGCGCGTTAAACGAATAATACGTCTTCATCATATCGACCGAATAAGGATTCATAATTGCCGCCGAAAGCCCGTTTTCGAGCGCAAGGGCAAAAAACGTGCCGTTTATGGCATCTCTGTTCGGCAGACCGAACGAAACGTTCGAAACTCCGAGAGAGGTATGGCACCCGAGCCCGTTTCTGATCATATTGAGTGCCTGAAGAGTCGAAAACGCCGCGTTTTTATCCGCGCTGACCGTCATAGCAAGGGTGTCGAAAATTATGTTTTTCTTTGAGATACCGTACTCTTTCGCCTTTTTGAGTATCTTCTTCGCAATCTCGACTCTGCCCTCTGCACTCTCGGGTATACCGTTTTCGTCAAGGGTCAGAGCAACCACGACGCCTCCGTATTTTTTAACGAGCGGGAATATAGCTTCCATACTCTCTTTCTTACCGTTTACCGAGTTTATCATCGCCTTACCGTTATAGCAGCGCAAAGCCCTCTCCATAGCAACGACGTTAGCAGTATCTATCTGCAACGGAAGGTTCGTAACGGTCTGAAGCTCGCACACTGCATCTTCGAGCATTTTCGCCTCGTCTATATCGGGCAAGCCTACGTTTACGTCGAGGATATGCACGCCTTTTTCCTGCTGTTTTACCCCCTCGGCGAGTATATAATTCATATCGTTTTCGAGCAAAGCCTGTTTAAACCGCTTTTTTCCCGTAGGATTTATCCTCTCGCCTATCAAAACGGGAGCTTTGTCAAATACCACCGAATGAGTATAAGACGATACGACCGTCGTTTCTTTTTCGGTTATGGGCAGAGGAGACTTTTTGCAAAGCCTGTCATTCAACAGTTTTATATATTCGGGTGTCGTTCCGCAACAGCCGCCCACTACCCTAACGCCTTTTTCAACAAGTTTTTCAACCTCGCACGCAAATTCGTCGGGCAACAGTCTGTAAACAGTTTTTCCGTCAACTATCTCGGGCAGTCCCGCGTTCGGCTGAACGATAACGGGAACAGACGAACACTCGAGCAGCTTTTCCATAACGGGAGAAAGCTGTTTCGGGCCGAGCGAGCAGTTGGCACCTATAACGTCAGCACCCATTCCCTCGAGAATAGCCGCCATAGTCTCGGGATCGGCGCCCGTCATAAGCTTACGGTCTTCGCCGTACGCATTTGACACGATCACGGGAAGGTCGCAGTTTTCTTTTACGGCAAGCAGTGCCGCCTTCGTTTCGTAGCTGTCGTTCATCGTTTCGATAATAACGAGATCGGCGCCGTACTTTGCACCCAGCTTAACTGTTTTCGCAAAAACGTTCACCGCGTCCTCAAAATCGAGGTCGCCGAGAGGCTTAAGCAACTTGCCCGTAGGACCTATATCAAGTGCCACGAACTTTTCTTTTTCGGACACGCTTTCTTCTTGTGCTTTTACGGCATTATCAATGGCGCTTTTTATGATCGCGTCAAGCTCTTCTTCGGAAAACTTCAGAATATTGGCTCCGAAAGTATTTGTCGTTACAACGTTACTTCCCGCATCGTAATAAGCCTTGTGCACCCCTTTTATATCGTCGGCATGGGTAATATTCCACCTTTCCGGATACTCTCCCGCCTTCAATCCCTTCGACTGAAGAAGCGTTCCCATTCCGCCGTCAAACAACACGATATTATTTTTTAAATAATCCAAAAATTTCATAAATCTCTCCTGAATGCACAGTCTTTCTTTTCACATTCGCCGCATTTATTGATCTTATGTTTTTGTTTGTTTTTCACGACACCCGCAAAAGCCGTTACCGATTTTGACGGGATCATAAGCATACCGTCAGTCAGAGTAACCCCTATTCTTTTTGGGCAGCCGAGTATATCAAAAATATTCTTTTGCACTTCCAAAGAAACGTCGCCGTATCCGGGGCTGAAACGCGTAGCTAAAGCTATCCCGTATTCTTTCTCAATTAGCGCGCATAAAACATCGCACACAGCCTCTATCCGTTCTGCGCCGACAGCCTGCAGCATAAGCGCTTTTGACGGAGACAGTCTGACGTATTTTGCAATAAGTCTGTCAAGCTCTATACCCACCGTGCAGGCAAACACGACCGCCTTTTCACAGCCGTTCAAATTTATCGCCAACTTTTCGGAAAAAACCTTAAAATGCCCGAAGTCACAAACGTCTCCGTCGCATTTAACGTCGAAAATGCCGTATACCGCCATACATTTCAGCTTTGATCCGACCTCAGCCAAGCAGTCCTTCAACAAAGCCATTACGCCCTCGTCGGCATCTTTTGCGCCCGCATAGCGCAAAACCTCTTTTTCGCACACGGGCGGGAGGGCGATATTTTTCACTTCGATTATCGAATCTGTCAAATTTATCTCGCTCATTATTTTATAATATCCGAAAGGTTGTCCTGTATTTTTTTCGCAACGTCGGGCTTGTTCATCGAATAAAC
>JAZNOI010000081.1:0-3253 GCA_045580755.1 Eubacteriales bacterium
ATCCTGTTTGTGAGCGCCTTGGTAGGCGGTTTTATTGCGGCGAAGTTTAATAAGGGAATGGGGCTCGTTTCGGGAGCGGCGACGGGCGGAATGCTTATGCTTGTTGTGATGTTGCTGTCGCTTATGATGTGCGAGGGCGGCATAAGTCTCGGTGGCTGGCTGTCGTATCTTCTTATACCTGTAGTGGCGGCAGCGGGGGGATATGCGCGACAGAATTTTGGCAAAAACGGCAAAAGACGTAAGAAATATTCCCCAAAAAGAAGATAAACAACAAGAAAATTTTTTAAAAGTTTTGGCTGGAGTCAAGAGGGCGCTTTTACAAAAGCGCGTCTCTTGTCAGGGTTCGGGGCGAAGCCCTGATTGTTTGTACTTCTTAAAAAAACGCGAAAGCGTGTTTTGTTTTTTTTAAGCGGGGCATCGAAGGCGCCGTCCCCTATCGGGTAAAGTTTTTTATTTCAGAAAAATATTGTACGTTTAATATATATTGTGTTATAATAAGGAAAGAAAAGGCGGTGTTTTTTTATGAACGTGTTGATAGCCATAGACTCTTTCAAGGGAAGTTTATCTTCCGTTGAAGCCGGGCAGGCGGCGGCTGAGGGTGTAAAAAAGGTATATTCCGATGCCGATATACAGGTCGTTCCCGTTGCCGACGGGGGAGAGGGAACCGTCGCGGCTTTGGTCAACGGTAAAAGCGGCGAGACGGTTTCTGTTCGTGTATCCGATCCTTTAAACAGAAAGATCGATTGCACGTACGGCATTACGTCCAAAAAAACCGCCGTTATCGAAATGGCGGCAGCGTCGGGACTCACGCTTTTATCAAACGAGGAAAGGAATCCCCTTTACACAACAACGTACGGCGTGGGCGAGATCATCGCCGATGCAATAAAAAGAGGTTGCCGTAATTTTTTGATCGGCATAGGCGGCAGCGCAACCAATGACGGCGGGGTAGGAATGTTGACCGCACTCGGTTTCGATTTTCTGGATAGGAACGGAAACAGGGTGGGCTTCGGTGCCGATGCACTCAAGAATATAGAAAAAATATCGGACGAAAACGTCATTCCGGAACTGTCTGAATGTACTTTTAATATTGCTTGCGACGTAGACAATCCGCTTTGCGGTGAAAACGGGTGCAGTGCAGTCTTTGCCCCTCAAAAGGGAGCAACGCCCGAGAGCATAAAGGATATGGATCTATGGCTTTCAAATTATGCCGAAAAGGTAAAGGAGCTTTACAAGAATTCCGATAAGAACGCCAAGGGTGCAGGGGCTGCGGGCGGTCTCGGCTTTGCTTTTATGTCGTTTTTGAAGGGCAGACTCACGAGCGGTATCGAGCTTGTTTTGAATGAGATAGATATTGAAAGTAAAATAAAAAACGCCGATCTCGTCATAACGGGAGAGGGAAGACTCGACGGGCAGACTGTCATGGGGAAAACTCCGATCGGAATTGCAAGGGTTGCAAAAAAATACGGTAAAAAAGTAATAGCATTTTCGGGGTGCGTTACATCCGAAGCATACAAGTGCAACCGCGCCGGAATAGACGCATTTTTCCCGATTTTGCGCGAGGTCTGTTCGCTTGAGCAAGCTATGGACAGTCAAAACGCATATTCCAATATGGTTGACACCTGCGAGCAGGTATTCAGATTGATAAAAATATTATAGTATCTTCTTTAAATGCACACGAAAAAATGATATAATTTTTATATAATAATAAAAGGAGCAAAAAAATGATAGAAAAGATCTCGACAGATAAAGCACCGAAAGCGATCGGTCCTTATTCACAGGCAATAAAAGCGGGCAACATGATATACACGTCGGGCCAGTTGGCCATAGACCCCGAAACGGGAGAAATGATCGGAAACGACATAGCTTCACAGGCGGAGCAGGTAATGAAGAATTTGCAGGAAGTTTTGAAGGCGGGCGGAGCTGATTTCGACAGTGTCATAAAGACGACCTGCTTTTTGGCAGATATAGCTGACTTTGCCGGCTTCAACGAGGTTTATTCCAAGTATATCAAGTCGGCTCCCGCACGCAGCTGTATAGCAGTAAAAGATCTTCCCAAGAAAGCGCTTGTGGAAGTTGAAGCGGTTGCTGTTATTGAATAATAAAAGAACTGTAGAATGATTTTGCCGTCTGTTTTATGGCTTTATAGGCATAGGACAGACGGCTCTTCTTAAAAATGTTGACAAAATGACAAAAAATGCTATAATAAATTAAGTAAAATCCATAAAAAAATACATATTTTAGGAGTAAAAATGAATTTTAACAAATTAAAGAGAGTATTTGCTTGCATAGCTCTCGTCGTGATGATGTCCGTTATTCTGGCACCCGCGGTATTTGCCGAGGAAGAAATGGATCTGACCGACTACGAGCAGGCGGCAGAATACGTAAAGAATTTTGAAGAAAACAAAAAGAACGACCCGAATTTCTACGAGAATATTGATATTGCACACGAAACGATATCGGTCTCCATGACGCAGTATGACGATGCAGTCAGCTATCTTGACGATTACGGAGACAACAGCCTGAACGATCCTGATTTTGAAAGTAAATCAGAAGCCGCGATAGAAACGGTCCAAGAGGAGATCCCTCTGTTTTCAACGTATTGGGCACTTGTTCCCCCCGTTATTGCCATTGTACTCGCATTGATAACGAAGGAAGTATATTCCTCTTTGTTTGTAGGTATAGTTGCGGGCGGTCTTTTGGCATCTAATTTCAACGTAACGTCTACCGTTGACTACGTTGTTGACAACGGATTTATCTCCGCCGTATCGGATACTGCGGGCATATTCGCATTTTTGGTAATGCTGGGCGCGCTCGTGTCTTTGGTAAACAAGGCGGGCGGTTCGGCGGCATTCGGAAGATGGGCGCAAAAGCACATCCATTCAAAGATCGGTGCTTCGCTTGCAACCTTTGTTCTCGGATTGCTCATTTTTATTGACGACTATTTCAACTGTTTGACAGTTGGCTCGGTTATGCGTCCCGTTACGGATTCCCACAAGATCTCGCGTTCTAAGCTTGCATATTTGATCGATGCCACGGCGGCACCGGTATGTATGATCGCACCCATTTCGTCATGGGCGGCTGCTGTTGCAAGCTACGCCGAAGAAGGCAAGGGAATCGAGCTCTTTATAAAAGCTATTCCGTATAACTTTTACTCGCTTCTCACGTTTGTATTTATAATCGGTATCATCGTAATGAAGTTCGACTTCGGTCCGATGAAGCTTCACGAGAAGAATGCCAAAAACGGCGATCTTTT
>JAZNOI010000082.1:0-1782 GCA_045580755.1 Eubacteriales bacterium
AACGGTGCATGGGCACAGAACATCGGCGAAAGAGAGATGTATATTGACTTTATCGGAACAAAGGGCGGTATCAGACTTCAGTACGGCAAGGGCTTTACTTACTACACCGCTAAAGACGGTCAACTCATCGAAGAAACTCCCGAAATCGATACTTCGAACCTCTTTGCCGAAATGTTCCAGAACGAGATAAACTCTTTTATCAGATGTATCAAGACAGGCGAAAAGCTTCCCTCTCACATAGACAACGTTATCAAATCGGCAAAGATCATGCAAGGACTTTACGATTCTTCCGACAAAAAAGAAGAAATCAAGCTTTAATTTGTTTTTTAAATGGGTATACGGTCTTTTCCGCATACCCATTTTTGTTATGATCGTGTACATTTATTTGGTTGACAATCGGATATAAAAATTGTATAATTGCATTATGCAATAAGAAAGGAGGCGTATGTATGAGTAATCAACCGCTTGCAGACAGGATCAGACCGCAGCAGTTTTCCGATATGGTTGGACAAAAACACCTTTTCGGAGAAAACGGCGTTATTACCAGAATGGACAAGAATAATTATATAACGAATATGATATTCTACGGCCCTCCCGGAACCGGCAAAACAACTGCCGCGAATATTATCGCAAAGAGAAGCGGAATGAAGCTTTTTACTCTTAACGCAACCTCCGCATCTTTAAACGACGTGCGCGATATCATAGCCCAGACGGGCACGCTGTTCGGATCAAACGGTGTGCTGCTCTATCTCGACGAGATACAGTATTTTAACAAAAAGCAGCAGCAATCCCTGCTCGAGTATATGGAAGACGGCAGGATCACGCTTATTGCATCTACGACAGAAAATCCTTATTTCTATATTTACAACTCGATCTTGTCGCGTTCTGCCGTGTTTGAATTTAAGTCGGTTACAAACGAAGAAATGCTGCCCGCACTGAAACGCGGACTGGAAATACTGAACAACGAACAGTCAAAAAGCATCACTGCCGAAGATACTTCCCTTTTGCAGATCGCAAAATGTGCGGCGGGAGACGTCAGAAGAGCTCTGAATACCCTTGAAAATATATATATGACCGCTGACGGCGAGATCACTCCTCAGCTTATTGACAACTTCGTTCCCGATGCCGCTTCTGTATACGACAGACACGGGGACAACCACTACGATATGCTTTCGGCTCTACAAAAATCAATACGGGGTTCCGATCCCGACGCCGCCGTATTTTATCTTGCCAAGCTCCTCGAAAGCGGCGATATGATCTCGGCTTGCAGAAGGTTACAGGTCATCGCGAGCGAAGATATAGGTCTTGCATACCCTCTTGCACCCGTTATGGTCAAGAGCTGTATTGACAGCGCTTTTAACGTAGGTATGCCCGAAGCAAGAATACCTTTGGCAAACGCCACAGTTTTTCTTGCAACATGCCCCAAATCAAACAGCGCGTATATGGCTTACGCCATCGCAAAAGAAGACATCGAAAAAGGTAACGGAATACAGACTCCCCGCCTTTTCCAGAGCAGATACCACGACGAGTACAAATACCCTCACGACTATCCGAACCATTACGTTGAGCAAAAGTATCTGCCCGACGACGCTTCGGGTAACTATTACAAATTCGGAGACAACAAACAAGAACAGGCAGCTAAAGCCTACTGGGATCTTATAAAAAACAAAAAGCAATAACGAAAACAAAGAGAGTGTGTGCTATGCATACACTCTCTCTTGTTTTACTATTTTCTGTTGTTATTGTTCTGCGGTTTTGGAATCTTCGTTACCGTCGAATACA
>JAZNOI010000083.1:0-6009 GCA_045580755.1 Eubacteriales bacterium
AAGAAGAATACAACCTGTTCAAGAAATACAACGTTGAATAATTCTCAAAACATATTTTTAAGGCAGTCGAAAAATCGACTGCCTTTTTATCATTTATTTCCAAAAAGGAATTTAACCGTTTTTAGCTCCCGCAGAAAAAATGCATAATCCGGGATATAAAAACCAACTTTTCTTAACGAACTGTATATATCGTATCGCATATTATATTTATCGTAATGCGATAAAAATTTATTGAAATTTTCAAAAAAACATGCTACACTAAACTCAACAAATACAGGAGGCTTTTTTGAATGGAACAAAAACATCTTTCAAAATGGTTAAAACTGATTCTAATTGGATTTGGCATCTGCGGATTGATTATTTACTTTTTCGTCATTCCCATGTATGGTCTGAACCTACGTTCTTTGTATCCGGAGTTATCCAACCGTTTCTGGCCTTGGCTTCTTTTTATCTGGGTTTCGGGAATCCCTTGCTTTATGGTGCTTTATTATTTCTGGAAAATTTCAAGCAACATCGGAATCGATCGACCTTTTACAGAGAAAAATGCTTCTTTGTTAAAATCAATTTCTATTCTGTCAGCTCTGGATTCGGGATTCTTTTTTGTTGGTAATATTGTTTTGCTCCTTTTAAATATGAGCCATCCCGGAGTGGTGCTTGCCTCATTTGTGGTCGTGTTTGTGGGTGTTGCAATGACCGTGGCATCCGCTGTTTTGTCACATTTAGTAAAAAAAGCCGCTGCTTTGCAGGAACAAAGCGATTGGACAATATAGGGAGGGCATAATGGACGGCGAAATTATTTTTAACATAGATGTTATGCTTGCAAAAAGAAAAATGAGCGTAACCGAACTTGCTGAACGTTTAGGAATCACCATAGCCAACGTATCAGTTCTAAAAAACGGAAAAGCAAAAGCTCTTAAGATATCCACATTAATAAGATTGTGCGAAGCATTAGACTGCCAACCCGGAGATATATTGGAATACAGAAAAGGAGAAATGATGTGAATAAAAGAAAATGAACGCAAAGAAAAGAATACTCAAATCGCTACTCATTGTTTTTCTGATTGCATCAACGGTTTGTTATGTTTTGGTCGGATTAGTGCTTTCTGCAGACCTTTTTTGGCGTGATTACACCTACAATTTGAAGACATTCTCGGAAAGCGGAAGAAAAACCGTGCTTGAATCAATACCGGTTAATGATGAAGCGTATATAGAAATTCTGACATCCGGATATCATTTTGGTTTTCAGGACAGTTACTCCGCAACTCTGTTAAGAGTGCCCGAAAAACATAAAGACGACTTTGAAGAAACGCTTATGCAATATTATACCAAGAATAATACGGGACCGGCTACCGGTTCAATGTTTCTGGATCTTTATAAAAACGATTTACTAAAGAAATACAGCGACATCCCACACACAAGTTATTTCAAGCACAAAGACGTCGCAAAATCTTTTGTAACCATCCACTCGTATGATACGTGTGATGGCTACACAGATTATATGGTATGCGGAGAATTCGATGCACTTTTGAACCACACGGACGTGTCCGCGCTAATAGAATACCAAAACAAATTAACCAATCCGCAAAAAACTAATTATCCGTTAATCATAAGCATAGTTTTTATCGCCGCGTTGAGTGTAATTACGGTTATGGCTACATCAAAAGCAAAAAAAATGAGCCGCAATAATATACAAGATAATGCAAACGACACTCAAAAAAGCATTTTAATTATACTGTTTGCCACCGTAACAGCAACAACGGCTATCTTGGCAGGATGGAAGATCATAACTGCTCCACATAATAATATTTTTGACACACCTACGCCAAAAAGTGTACTATTGTTTAACACCTTTGTTGTCTTCTGCGTAATTCAAATGTTAATTTGCGAAATAGACGCCATGTATAACTTGTATTATTATTTCTTCGCAAAAAAAGAAAATAACACAAAAACCACATTAAACGGCACACTATTTGTTTTGTCTTCGGTATTATTTGCTTCTTTAAGCAGTTTTGTATTTTTCGAAAAATACTCTCTATCGTTAATCACATATATGGTGTTATTAATTGCATATTATATTATGCGAATAATATGTTTGAGCGTAAAGCAAAATGGCAATACGCCAATTTCAAATTGATCAACAATAACAACCGATCCCGAAAGCAAAATGCTTTCGGGATTATTTTTGCAAAAAAACCGCTTTCCCTTGACACTTTTTTTTAGCGGGTTATAATAAAAGATAAGGATTATCGACCTATGAAAAGAGGTATTGTTATGGCAAAGAAATACAGAAAAGTACGCGTCGGTATTTTCGGACTGCAACGCGGAATCTCTTTCGTTAAACACTGCAAGAGAATAAAAGGAGTCGAGATCGTCGCCGTCTGCGAAAGAAACGACGAAACTATCGAAAAGGCAAAAGAGTTTCTCCCTGAGACAACAACCGTTTTCCACGATTTTGATTCATTCATCGAATGCGGTATGGACGCCGTCTTTCTGGCAAACAACTTTCACGAGCATGCAAAATTTGCAATGATCGCACTCGAGAAAAAGATCCACGTATTGAGCGAAACGACAGCCGCTCCCACGTTGGGTGAATGCGTTCAGCTTTGCCGAGCAGTCGAAAAATCAAGATGCAAGTATATGCTTGCCGCAAACGTGCCGTGGACTCCCGCTTTAGTCGAGATGAAAAAGCTATACAAAAGCGGCGAGATCGGAAACGTTATATACGGAGAAGCGGAATATTTACATCCGTTTGCCGTTGAACCCGAAGGTTTCACGACAAGAGAAAAAAGCGCTTACACTCACTGGAGAAAACACCTGCCCCGTACCTACTACAATATGCACACATTGGGCGCATTGATGGAAGCAACCGAAAGCGTTCCCGTAAAAGTATCCGGCAAAGCATGCTTCAGTCCCAAGTTCAGTGAGCAAATGGGTAATCCTTATACCGGAGACGTGTCGGCGTTTGCCGTTACCGAAATGGACAACGGTGCCGTCTTTACAACAACGGGCAACTCATCTCTCGGCCCCTTAAGCAAGTGGTTCAGACTCGCGGGCGACAGGGGTAACGTCGAGACTTTGCGCTTTGATCATACGGGAATAAGAATAGATTATATGAAATGGGCAGAGCCCGAGGATGCCACAGACGGCCACAAAATATACTACCCGTTAGATGCGGGAAAATCGGGCATTTTTACCGAAAAAGAAGTTAAATACGCGGATTTACCGGCACCTAAAAAAACCGGACACTCGGGAAACAGCGACTTTTTCCTCACGCTTTACTTTATCAAATATCTGAGAGGCGAGGTCGAACCTTTCTTCAACGTATATAGAGCAACGGCACTTTCTGCCGCCGCAATTCTCGCCTGGAGAAGTATTCTCACCGGCGGAAAAGAGTATACCGTTCCCGACTTTACGGATAAGAGAGGACGCAGAAAATACGAAAAAGATTTTCTCTCCCCCTTCCCCGACGAGAACGGCAACTACGCTCTACCAAGCTCGAGCAAGGATTATAACCTGTTTAAAAAATACGAGATCGATTAATACACAAAAAAAGGCTGTTATTTTATAACTGCCTTTTTTTATGGACTTTTCAACTCAATATGGACGTTTCTATCAAAAAAAAAAGTATTTTTTTCAACCGTCTTGACACTTTTTGGGGGCAATGTATAATGGAAGTATAGATATAAACGAAAATATACTTTGAAAGGATATTTTTTATGGCAAGAAGAAGAAAACTTAAGGAAGTACGCATAGGCGTATTCGGTCTCCAGCGCGGATTGGGTTTTGTAAAAAACCTCCAGAAGATCAAAGGAGTACACCTCGTTGCTGTTTGCGAAAAACTCAACGAACATATTGAAAAGGCAAAAGAATTTCTTCCCGAGGATACAAAAATATTCACAGATTTCAACGAATTCATCGATTCGGGTATGGATGCCGTCGTTTTGGCAAACTACTTCCACGAACATGCAAAATATGCAATGATCGCACTCGAGAAAAAGATCCACGTTTTGAGTGAAACGACAGCTGCTCCCACCTTGGGCGAATGCGTAAAGCTCTGCCGTGCGGTTGAACAGTCGAAGTGCAAATATATGCTTGCGGCAAATACGAGCTGGATGCCCGGCGTAAAAGAACTCAAGAAGCTTTACGAAGCAGGCGAGATCGGTAAGGTAAGATACGCACAGGCTGAGTATCTCCACCCCACTGAATCTACTCCCACAGGCTTCGTACACCGCGAGAAAAAGTACTATACGCATTGGAGAAGACACACTCCCCGTACCTACTACAATATGCACTCTATGGGTGCGCTGATGGAGATCACAAGCTCCGTTCCCGTAAGAGTATCGGGCAGAGCTATTTATGCTCCCGACTATATGGAATCGGTTACACACCCCTACGTTGGCGACATGGGTGCATTCTGCCTTGCTGAAATGGATAACGGTGCTTTGTTCAATGCAACGGGCTGTGCAGCTATCGGACCTATAAGCAAGTGGTTCAGACTTGCGGGCGACAACGGTAACATCGAGACCGTTCGTATGGAAGGCGGCGGAGTTAGCCGCGTACGCGTTGACTATATGAAATACGCTATTCCCGACGGCGACGAAACAAAGGCAAGCCGTGTTTACGATCCCGAGGATGCAAGAGATACAGGCATATTCACAAAGAAAGAGATCGATTACGCACAGCTCACCGACGGCTCGAAGTCGGGCCATGCGGGCAACTGCGACTTCTGGATCGCACTTTACTTCATCAAATACCTCAGAGGAGAAGTTAAACCCTTCTTTGACGTATACAGAGCAACTGCACTTTCCGCAGCAGCTATCCTCTCTTGGAGAAGTATTATGAATAACGGAAAGATCTACGATGTTCCGGATTTTACAAACAAGAGAAAGAGAAGAAAGTACGAAAAAGACCTCGACTCTCCCTTCCCCAAGGAAGACGGCTCGGTCGACTTCCCCTGTGCTTCAGACCCCAACTACAACTTGTTCAAGAAATACAACATCGACTGATTATTTCGACAGCAAAAAGCTCACACGGAAACTGTGTGAGCTTTTTTATATTGAGAAAAACAACGTTACGTTAGGCTTCGGGCTCGTTTTCGCATTAAATGATACCGTGCCGCATATAATTATTCATAAAATATTTGAAAAATTGTGTTGTAATGAGTGGGCTATATATGATATACTAAATAGAACACGTTTATAACACGGGGAGCGCGTGTGAAAAAAGACTGTTTTTCATATTTTTACGAACTATGCGAAATTTCAAGGTCATTTTCTTCAGCCCTGTCCGCAGGTAAGTGCGAAAACAAGACCGAGCTTTTTAAGCGCTCTTGTAAGCTTCGAAACGAGTGCGCCGATTACGCGTTAAAACAGTTTCTCCCCCCGATCGACAGAACGGACGTCGTCTCAATATGTTTTGCAATACACAGAATGAACAAGTCGCTGTACGAGCTTATTCTGCTCAAAGAAGGTTACTTCACAAAAAGTAATAACGGCACGGGTTTTGAACCCTTATGCAAGATATGCGACGAGCTTGCGCAGTTGTTCAAAAACAGCCTGCCAAAGGATCTTTCAAAATTACCGAAAACGGATGACGTATACCCGGCTTTTCACAATTATTCGGGAAGACTAAGTCAATACGGAACAACCGTTATGCAAAAAATGCACAACAAAACGTGCGAGGTTTTAGACTGTGCAAACACTCTGATAGAACGGATCGCAATTGCAATTATAAACAACGTTTGATAAAAAAACACTTCGGGAAGGTAAAATATGTTCGGATACGTGAGACCCAATCACAAAGAACTGAAAGTTAAAGAATACGACCTGTACAAAAGCACTTATTGCGGTCTGTGTCGCGTTATGGGTAAACGTTATTCATATATATATAAGATGTCGCTCAGC
Source organism: Eubacteriales bacterium (assembly GCA_045580755.1). Lineage (GTDB taxonomy): Bacteria > Bacillota > Clostridia > Oscillospirales > CAG-272 > RGIG1995. The sequence continues at coordinate 5,904 of JAZNOI010000083.1, forward strand.
TACGACTTTGTTTTTATGGTGCTGTGCCGACTGTTTATTTCTCCCGAGACGGTCACTTTTTCGCAAAAAAGATGTATAGCACACCCGCTGAAAAAGAAGACTATGA
>JAZNOI010000084.1:0-8105 GCA_045580755.1 Eubacteriales bacterium
TTCTAAATCGGTCGCAAGCTGCTCCGAATAGATCAATAAATAGTTTTTAGCCATACAATCACTCCCTTCGAGGGTATTATATCACATTTTATAGACTAATTCAAGAGCTTTTCGCATCCTCGCATCCCAATCACGCCGAAGGCGTGTATATCATCCGCAACTTGTTGCGGTATATCATCAACACGAAGTGTTGTATATCATCAAGCCGCAGGAGGATACACGCTGACGCGTGATGAGATACAGCCCGTAGGGCTGATGATATACACGACTGCGTCGTGATGATATGCCAAGCCTGCGGCTTGGATAAACAAAAACACAACATTTGTCGGGAGACAAATGTTCTGTTTTTGTTGGTGGGAGCGGGTGGATTCGGACCACCGAAGTCACTGACAACAGATTTACAGTCTGCCCCCTTTGGCCGCTCGGGAACGCTCCCTTATAACAAAAGAAACATCGGTTTCTTTTGTGTTTGGAGCTGGTGATCGGAGTCGAACCAACAACCTGCTGATTACAAATCAGCTGCTCTGCCATTGAGCCACACCAGCATCGTTTCACAACGTTGTCAATTATAACATAACAAATACCCTTTGTCAATATCTTTTTTCAAAATTCTTTTATTTATTTTTGCCCAAATTAAAACCGCAAAAATGGCATTATCACTCATGAAATCCGTCAAGATTTGCTTTTTGTATTGCCCCCAGGATCCTGTGTTTTAACCCCTTGTTTGTCTTTTCTAAGTCAGCCAAGAAAGCCTTTACTTCTTCCCTCTGCGTCGCCTTATCAGCCGGGCATGTACTCTGTACAAGAGGCAGCCATTCGTTCTTTCCCATAAAATATTTTATGTCTTTTTCGGCTGTATATACAAACGGACGTATCATCGTAATATCTTTTCTGCTGAGATAAGTTACGGGCGAAAAAGTCCCCAGTCTTCCCTCGTATGAGAGGTTAAGCAAAAAAGTCTCCACGACATCGTCAAAATGGTGGCCGAGAGCTATTTTATTGCACTTAAATTCTTTCGCCGCGTCGTGCAAAGCCCCCCTTCTCATACGGGCACAAAGAGAACAGGGGTTACTCTCTTTTCTGTAATCGAAAATAATCTTGGATATCTCGGTCTTCACAATATGATATTCAACGTTGACCGAATCGCAAAGCTCTTTTACTCCCGAAAAATCCATTCCCTCAAATCCCATATCTATCGTGACGGCAACAAGATCAAATTTTTTAGGATAAAATCTTTTCAAAGCAACGAGCGTGCAAAAAAGAGCGATAGAATCCTTACCGCCGGATATACCGACAGCGATCCTGTCGTTTTCTTCAATCATATTGTATTCATCGATCGCTCGTCTTGTATAACTGAGTAATCGGCGGTTCTTTTCAAATTCCATACACTATTCCCTAAAATATTAAAATTACGATTTATTATACAACAGCAAAAAAACAATGTCAATATTCCGTCAAAACGAATAATATGATATTAGAACTTTTACAAACAAACGAGGTATTACTTATGGCTATAAGAATTTTCATAGATCAGGGACACAATCCCGTTAATCCCAATGCAGGAGCAGAAGGTTTTGGCCTCAGAGAACAAGATATTACTTATGATATCGGCACAAGACTGGCAAACCTTCTACGTGCAGATCCGAATTTTGAGGTAAAAACATCAAGAACAACGCCGACCGAACAGCTTGGCACAAGCAACTCAACGAGCCTGGCAACAAGGGTCAATTCAGCTATCGGCTGGGGAGCAAACTATTTCATCTCGCTGCACACAAACGCCTCTCTTAACCCCAACATCGGTGGAACAGAGGGATACGCTTACAGCATGCACAGCGAAGGATACTGGCTGGGGGAGGAAATAATCGACAGCATTTCCGATTTTACGGGAATTGAAAACAAGGGAATGTTCGTTCGCCCCTCTCTTTACGTCCTCAGAAGAACGCCTATGCCTGCCGTTTTGATCGAAATGGCGTATATCACAAACGAAAACGAGGCATATCTTCTCAGTAAACAACCGCAAACTTTTGCCGACGCAATTTACGAAGGGCTTCTTTCCTACTTCGGACTGAATATGTAATTAAAACAAAAAGCGGTATACGCACAAAATGCAGTATACCGTTTTTTTGTTGAATACAAGAAGGTTTGTGCTCCGCACACACTCTCTCTTGTTCTTATTTACCTATAGCGATCTTATAGATATCCCCTTTTGGAACCCCTCTGTCTTTCGCAACTTTTTTTATTGCGTCCATTTTCGAAATTCCCGAAGAAACGTAAAAATCTATATGCTCCTCAACTGATAAAGCCGACCAGTCGTTTGCCTTTTCAGAACTAGCCCCCTCGACTATCAACACATACTCCCCTCGAGGCTCTTTCGTTTCGTATAAAGCAACAGCGTCTTTGATCGTAGTACGGTTTATCTCCTCGTTGATCTTTGTCAATTCTCGGCACAAAGCAATTCTTCTGTCTCCCAAAACGCTGAACATAAGAGCCAACGTTTGCTTAAGCTTATGCGGTGCCTCGTAAAAAATAACAGTCCTGTCGTCATCTTTTATTTTTTCAAGAGCATCTTTCTTTGCTGCATTATTCCCTTTCAAAAAACCTTCAAAACAAAAACGTCTCGTGTCAAATCCTGATAAAACAAGCGCTGTCGTTAAGGCGCAAGCACCCGTAACGCAAGTAACCTTTACTCCGTTATCGGCGCAAAGCCTGACCAGATCTTCTCCGGGATCGCTTATCGCGGGCATTCCCGCATCGGTAACAAGCGCTGCCGATTCCCCCGAAATAAGCCTTTGCAAAATAGTCTTTCCAACCTCGGATTTGTTATGTTCGTGGTAGGACACATAATTCTGTTTTATGCCAAAATATGACAAAAGCTTGCCTGAATTGCGTGTATCCTCAGCTGCAACAAAGTCAACACCATTAAGAACCTTCAATGCTCTTTCGGTGATATCCGACATATTACCGATCGGGGTCGCAACAAGGTATAATACGCCTTTTTCGATCTTGTTTTTTTCTTCTGTATATTCAAAATCAAAGCTGCTTGAATTCGTCACACATATCACACTCCCCGTATACCTTTTTCATATCGTCGGTCTCGTCGTCGTTTTTCTCTGTTTCCTTATTAAAAATTATAAACGGCTTTGTAGTAAACAGCGAAGAATTCGCCCCTTTTTTCGCCTCTATAAGAACCAAACACGCTCTCGCGCCGACATAAGGATAAACAAAGGTCATTCTCTTCGGTTCGAGCCTGTTTTCGCGCATAGCACAAATAAGATCGATGGCCCTGTCGGGACGGTACACACAATAAAACAAACCGCCGTGTTTTAAAATTCTCGACGCCGCCTTGCAAAAATCAGCTATACCGCCTTCAACCTCGTGTCTCGCTGTATTTTTTCCCAGATCGGTATTCGATTTTCCCGAATCAGTCTTCATATAAGGCGGATTCGAGAAAACAACGTCAACTTCACCGCCAAACATTTCGCAGGAAAGTGTTCTGACATCGCTTTTTATAGGCTTTACACAAGATTTATTGTATTTAACATTTCGGCTCAAAAGGTCATAATATTCATCCTGTATTTCAACCGCAAAAATCTCTCCGAGCTTTCCGTATTCTTCGCACAAAAGCGAAACGATTCCCGTCCCCGAACCAAACTCCACCGCCTTTTTTTTGCCCATTTTTCTTATATAAGCAGCAAGCAAAACGGCATCGGTTCCGTACGAAAAACCGTTCTTTTTCTGAATAAGCGATATTTTATTATCAACTTCGTCTATACGTTCGTCAGGTAATAACAAAACCTCATTCGTCTCCAAAAAAACACCGCCTTTCTTTTTATTAAATCATAAACGACCGTAATATCAACAAAGGACCTCGCCAGAATAAAACGGGAGATCCTTTTGTTTTGTTCAATTTTTTTGATATGTAACCGAAAAATTGAATTACTCAGCCTTGGGAGCTTCTACAGGGCAAGAACCTGCGCAAGCACCGCAATCAAGGCACTTGTCTGCATCGATAACATACTTGCCGTCCTGCTCTGTAATGCATTCTACAGGGCAATCAGCAGCACATGCACCACAACCGATGCAAAGATCTGTGTCAATTTTATAAGCCATTTGTGTACACCTCCATAATGGTATTATAACTAATTAGTCAACTCAATGAGACAGCCATTTTATTGCCGCCCCATCAAGCGTACATATTATAACACACTTGTTCGAAAAAATCAAATGGTTTTAGCATATATTTTGAGTTATTCTTCAAGTTTTTTTAAATCTTCGTCAATTTTTTCTTCTTTTTCTTTCTTTTTCAGATATCCTTTAACCTTAAGAACGTCTCTGCTGAAAGCTTTTGGTGCCTGATCGGGATTTGAATTCAGTCTTACTTTAACGATTCCCGCCAAAGGATTGATCTCGGACACTACTCCCTCTCCATCGGGTGTATCAACTATAGAGTCGATCTTCGGTGTTCTTCTGAGTTCTTCTTCGTATACGTCCGACTCATATCTGAGACAGCACATAAGTCTGCCGCATGTGCCGGATATTTTTGCCGAATTCAAAGAGAGGTTCTGCTCTTTTGCCATTTTTATAGACACCTGAGCAAAGTCGTTCAAAAAAGTCTTACAGCAAAAAGGTCTGCCGCAAACTCCGAGCCCGCCCATCATCTTTGCTTCGTCTCGGATTCCTATTTGTCTCAACTCGATTCTGGTCTTAAACACAGAAGCAAGATCCTTTACGAGCTCGCGGAAGTCGACTCTTCCCTCTGCGGAAAAGTAGAACAAGAGTTTATTGTTGTCAAAAGTGTATTCAACCTCAATAAGCTTCATATCGAGATTGTGTTTTTCGATCTTCTGCAGACAAATATCGAAAGCCTCTTTTTCTTTCTTATTGTTTTCCTCGTGGTGAACGTCATCGGCGTGCGTAGCCTTTCTGATCACCTTACGAAGAGGAGGCACTATTTCCGTATTGGGTACAAACTTATTCTCCGACACCGTCTGTCCGTACTCAAGACCGCGGGCAGTTTCAACAATAACGTTTTCACCCTGCTCGACCTTGAACCCGTTAGGATCAAAATAATAAACCTTTCCGGTCTGTCTGAACCTTACGCCTATTACCTCGACCTCTTCGGGCAATTCAACTATTTCTTTTTTATCTGCCTTATTTTCCATCGTTTCTCCATACCCGACAGCTGTATTTTTTTCATTTCTTTTTTGTCGCTGTCAAAACAAAAAAGTTTAAAAACTTAAATATTCGCCGCCTTTTTCAACTCGCTCGCCAAATAAACCAAAGTATTGTTCAAATTCGCATTTCCGTATACCTCGAAGCGGGTGCGGCATAATTCATCGTATATAGTCATTATTGCCGCCGCTGTAAACTTGGATGCAAGCTCGGCAACATAATCATAATCATTGTAAAACAATAGCGGTACGTTTTCAAAAGAACACTTCTTTACCGCCATAATATCCCTGACCGCGTACATCGAATAAAGCAACAGATCTGCCAATTCATCACGTTTTTTTACGGAATTAAGCATAAAACAAACTATCTCGGAGGCGTTTTTGCTTTCACCCAACAGTTCGATCATCTGTTTTGCTTTCTCGTGTTTCGTTCGTGCTCTATCGGATTTCGCATCGGACAAAAGCCTTTTTGCTTCGCCTATCTTTCCCTCTGCCATTCTGACTATCAGTTCGAATTCTTCGCGTGACGATGCATACAGAGCCTTTGCGGAACTATCATTGTTCAGCAAATAGTCACTGAGTTCGCTGTCGGAGAATATCTGCATTTTCAATACGGGTGCACGGGATTTTACCGTGGGCAAAATGTTAGACGAATTTTCGCAAAGCAACAAAAAGAATACGCCCATAGGCGGCTCTTCCAAAACCTTCAAAAAAACGTTTTGCGCAGGCTCTGTCATAGCCTCTGCGTTTGTAATTATATACACCTTTACGTCCTCTTCCGAGGGTTTAACGTATACGCTCGATCTAAGTTCTCTGATCTGCTCAACACCAATCGATTTTTTGTCATTCAGCAAAGAGACTTCTATAACATCGGGAGATATACCTTCGGAGATCTTGCGGCAGCTTTCACACATAAAACATGGTCTGTCAAAAAGACTCCTGCACGCAATCAAACACGAAAGACGGCGAGCCAGCGTATGTTTTCCGCTGCCCCGCCCACCTTCAAATATATAAGCGTGCGCTAACTTTCCTTTTTCCGACGCGCTGCTGAAAAAATTCAACAGTTTCTCGTTGCCATACAAAAAAGTGTTTTGGTTTTCCATTTATTTTCCCGTCATTTTTTTAATAACGTATCGTCAAATATGTTCAAATCTTTCTACGTTAAGAACGAATACCGTCGCTCCACCGACAGTTACCTTTGCGGGTACGCTCGAAATGGATGCGGGGTTATATATAGGATCTGCGGGAACCGGAACTGTTCTCTTCTTCGAAAAATGACTGATTATCTCAAATACCTTGTCTACGTCCTCGTCCTGAACACCAATCAAAAACGTGGTATTACCGCTCATAAGAAAACTACCCGTTGTAGCAATTTTTGTCGCCATAAATCCTGATTTATTGAGTCCGGTATTTACATAATTCGCATCATCGTTGTTTACAATCGCTAACAATATTTTCATTTTCTTAACTCCTTACTATATTTTTCTATGATTAATACACCTATATTAATCTAACAATACTATTATAACAAATTCCAATAAACTTGTCAATTTTTTTGAATCATATTTTTGAAAGGTTATGCCATGTTTGTAATAAAGAGAAAATACGTAATAAAAGCATATACGGCACTCATAGCATTGGTCATACTGATCACGGCGGTTTTTGCAAAGTCGCATTTTGAAGACGTCGAAAAACAAAAGAACGAAAAAGAACACTTTGCATCTTCAATATCGAATATAGGAAACAGTGTTTCCGAAATACAACTCCTTTTCGAAAAAGGAATCGCATTAAACAATTTTACGGATATAAAAAGCGAAATATACCTAAACTGCAAACACGTGAGAAACTCGCTCTTTCAATTACAATACGACTTCCCCAAAACTACCGAATGGTTTTTTGATCTCGCCGAATATTCAAAAACCGAAATGAACGATCAATCAAAAAACACTGCATATTACGAAGAACTGAAAAAAGCATATACCGTCTTGTTTGAAAACTGCAACACAAACGATATACCCAAAAGCATATCAGAAATAGAAGCTCTCTTCACCAAAAAGCTTTCTCAAAGTGAAATTTCCGAGCTTTCAAGGCAACTCGAAAGCGAATATTATATACTAAAAAACCAAATAAAATGGAGCAAAAAGGACGTCAGCAATCTTGCAAAAGATATTATGAACAGTCCCATTTCACCAAACGACTTTGCAGGAAACTTTCATCTGCCGTCAGTATCGTCTTTTCACTCAAAAAACGCCTATGCAAACGTTTTCGGCTCCGGTCTGTTCTTAGCATCCATGGCAACGGAAAATATTTCCTCCCCCGGAGAAATATTGCTCACACACCCGAAAATGTATGCCGATGAATATATAAAAGAATACGCTCCCTATCTTTCCGAGCCTATATGTGTATTTTCAAAAGTAACAAACAGAAACGCCTACTACGTCTATTGTCCGCAGGTGTGGTTAAAAGATACGAAAATATTAAACTATAATGAAACGGTATCGTTGGCAGTTAATATAAACAACGGCAATCTTACGGCTTTTGATTCCACTAATTTTTTAAAAAAACACGCAAACAGGATCATGCTCGCAAAGCCGATAAGTATACCAAAAGAGCTGCCAAGTGATTTAAAAGACAAAAACACACTGTCAGTATACACCGTGTATATCGGATCGGATTTTTTCTTTGAATATAAGATCAAAACAAACGAGAGCGCGATCTTCTATCTCGTTTCGGTTGATAACGGTTCAGCAAAAATATACACTCAAGACGAATATATAAATCTAATAACAAAAAACTAAAAAAAGAGTATGCGCTCAGCACACATTCTCTATTTTGTATTCAACAAAAAAAGGATATACGGTTTTTCCGTATATCCTTTTTATCTCTCTGTAATCAGTCGCTAACGTAAGGCAAAAGAGCGATCTGGCGAGCACG
>JAZNOI010000085.1:0-19866 GCA_045580755.1 Eubacteriales bacterium
AAGCTCTTTCCGCTTCCGTATCTGCCTATGATCATCTTCATAAACGCCCCGCCGTCAGAGACGTTCTCAATACTGTCAAGAAGGGATGTTACCTCGCCCTCTCTGCCTATCGCAACGTAAGGAGCACCTTTTCTCGGAACAACTCCCGCCGAAAGACTTTCCAGCAAAGAAACCAATATTCTTTTTGGAACTTTGGTTACGTTCTGAGCCATTGCATGACCTCCTGTTCATATTCGGATATGACTCTGTATTCTCCGTCGTGTTCTTCTATGCCGATATCGCCAAAAAGCTCGAAGCAAAGCTCGTTTACACACTCAGCCAACGTCTCGGGAAGCATATAACACTCGTCTGCTATCTTGAAAAATCCGGCCATATCCTTTTTCGCTATACAGGCAAGCGCCGCCTTTGCAACGTCAAGCGTCTCGCCTTCAACCGATTTTTCCGCCTGTGTTTCGAGTGGTTTCACATCGGAAATATCTTCCTGTTCGGACTCTTCAAAAACAAGCCTGTCCGTTACCTTCCAGGATTCCTGTTCGATCTCTTTTGCCCTATCGAAAGACACACTAAACGGTTTACCCTTTTCTTCGGTTATTTTGTATTCTTCTGCCTCTTTATTCTTTGTGTGCTGCTTTTTGTAATTAACACTCGGCAAATATGCGTCAAAATATTCGTCTATTACTGCCTTTTCCTGTTCGGTAAGATTCTGTACGCTTTTCCCGTAGCGCACTCCGAAATATGCTCTTATCTTATTTTCGCAGTAAATTATCATATCGGTTACAATAAACCCCAATTCACCGACATTTACAATATCGTAATACGAAACTTCAATTTTCTTTTTTACGTTATAAACGCACAAAGCGCCGCTGAACGAGTCTCGTGCAACCTTTTTTTCAATCAACCTTTCGGCAAACCTGCCGTCGAACCGTTCGTATTTTTTTATGGCGTAACGGAATGCGTTTTTTATATGAGTCTCAAAAACCTCTCTGTTAGAGTCGGTTATATATTTGCTCTTTCTCCAGTCGTAAGACGACGTCTTTTCAAACAAGAGATCTGCAAAAACGTTTTCTTTATCGCTTTTTATATAAAACTGCTTAAAGGACGCCGCCCTGAGCGCTTCTCCGTAAAAACTGCTTATGTGCTGAATCGGCAATTCAAGCCTGTTTATCAAACAGTAATCGCACAGCCACTCTGACATAAAGCGGTCAAGCTTCGTAAAAGTTTTTCTGTATTTCTCCCATATCTCGCACAAAAGAACAACGCCCTCTTTCGGCTCGATCAGGTCGGGTAAGTTTATTATCTCGTATACGTAAAGCAAGATGTAACTGCTTGACGTGGGCATATATACCTTTTTTCTGACGCAAGAACGCCAGTAAAAATACCACTCGCGCTGCTTCAGCGACATCTGCATATAGCTGGGCATATACGAAAAATAGTCTATCGGCTGTGTTTTTGGGTGATCCGTTTCAAAAAACCTGTGGGCGTCAAGTCTGAATCGCTCGTAAAACGTGTATCTCGACGGCCACGAAAAAACCGAAATATTTTTTATCAACTGGTTTTCGGGAACGTATTCGTCAACAAGCTCGGAATTATCCTCGGGTCTTTTTATCGGTTCGGCAACAGCACTTGTAACGGGAACATAAGAAGAATTCGATTCATCAACCACGGTAACGGTACCGACTTCGCGTTTTTTTTCATTATTTGCCGCCTTCTTTTTAAACGGAACTATTGCTGAAATGTCCCAAAAAGAATCGGTCTCTTTCAGCTTTCTTTTTTTGTCTAATTCTTTATCTTTGTTCCTAAAAATCATTTGATTTTCCCGATTATATTCCTCTTTGTTTTTTGCGCTTGTTAAACTATAAAACTATTCAGAATATTATACCACAAAAGCACCCGAATGTCAATCGTCAGAGCACTACGGCACCGCCTATATCGGTCAGTTTTTCGTCTGACAGCGAAATGATCTTTTTTCCGTATTTTTCGGCAAAACAAGATACTTTTTTGAAGTCGGGATACATTATAGCGTTGCCGAAAAAGCATACCCCCTCAGGCAATACGACCGTTGCTCCCCCGATAAAACCGCAATCATATCCCGGAAGGCTGATTCCCGTCTTTTCTACGAGTATTGAATCAATTCCGTTTTCGGTATAAGCTCTGTATAAGCCTATGTCGGACGTGATAAAAGCAGCGGGATCTATTCTGCAGGTAGAACAAGCCGTGTACCCCTGCTTTACATCAACGATTCTCTTTGCCACATTTTTTATGTGTTCTGATGTATATTTTGAATTCGAAAAAAGCACTCCCTCGTTCGTCAGCACGGAGTTAAAAAGTATGTCAAAAGGATAGACAGCGTTCATCTGTTCGTCCGACAAAACTATTTTTACCCCAAGCAAATCAAACGTATTCTTATTTTCAGCGTAATACGCACTGTGGGTTACGACGGTATCTTTATAAAAAAACAGCAGCATATCGGCATGGGTCGACACCTCGGGAGCAAGTCTCGAAAAGGGTGGAAGCTTTATAACTTCATACCCCATATCTTTTAAGCTTTTTTCGCATTTATGTGATATCGAATCGCCTACAAGTATTCTTTTTATCGTTCATCATTCCCTTCGAATTGATCAAAAAAAGAGCAAAGCCCGGACAAAAATGCGTCCGGGCTGAATTAACTTCAATATACGATCAGTTAGCTCTTGTTACCTTGTTAGAACGGAGACAACGAGAGCATACATTTACAGTCTTGGGAGTTCCGTTTACAACTGCCTTTACCTTTCTGATATTGGGTTTCCATACTCTGTTTGTTTTACGGTTGGAGTGAGAAACATTAAGACCGAATGCTACACTCTTGCCGCAGAAATCACACTTTGCCATTCCGATGCACCTCCAGTTTATGATAAATCAAATAATAAACTTATTTTTAACAGAGTAATTATAGCACACTTATTTTTAAATTGCAATACATTTTTCAAAATATGTCAGTATAAATAATTTATATTTTGACCATTTTTCTTTTTTGTTACTTTTATCAAAAAACAGTTGACTTTTTATTCCATACATGATATAATGAATCAGTAAAAATACATTCTGCGGAAGGATACTGTTTTCTGATGAAGAATTTTTTGAAAAAGACGCCTGCATTCGTAGTCGTTTCACTTATTATCATAGCTACTATCGCACTTACAATTTTTGCGGCATCTGTCGCATTCGACGCAAATAGCGACGGCACTTTGGACAACAAAGACGTTTCATCACTTATGGATAACATCGTCGGAAAAGGCGAACTTCCGAGCGGCACCGATTTTGACCTTGTTGATGACGACGTGATCAACGTTCTTGACGTTATTGCACTCAAGAATTTCATCACTACTCTTCAGACCGTTGCAGACGGTTACACCGTAGGTATTTATTAATATCAAGAGAATTTTCAGCGCACACGCTTTAAGTGTGCGCTTTTTGTTTTATCACTTAGGTCCACAACAGAAACACATAACAAGAGAAAGTATGTTGAGCACATACATTCTCCGTGTATTCAAAAAAAAAAAGAACGTATAGTTTTTTTACTACACGTTCTTTTGTTTTTTATCGGGACTGACAAATTGAGCTAACACGATTGCACAGAACATTATTACGCAACCGAATATTTCTCTTTTTGTCATAATCTGGCTCGCAATAAGACTGCCGAATATCGCAGAAAACACCGATTCAAGACTCATAAGCAGTGACGCCAAAGTGGGATCAAGGTCCTTTTGGGCAATTGCCTGGAACGTATACCCTATTCCGCAAGAACAAGCACCCGTATACAGAATCGGAACCCAGGCATCGATCAATTGACTGATTGACGGTTGTTCAAAAATAAACATACCGATCATACTCACAAATCCGCACACATAAAACTGTATGCAAGAAAGTTTAAGTGCGTTATAAATCGGAGTATACTTGTCAAGCAGTATGATCTGAATCGAAAAAACGAATGCACAAAGCAAGACCAGAGTATCTCCTACCGAAAGGGTAAAGGATTCGTTCATACACAGAAAATACATTCCGACGAGCGCAATACCGACGCTTATCCAAATGTTTACGCCCACCTTTTTTCTCATAAAAAGGCCGAGTACGGGCACTATGATTATGTATAAACTGGTCAAAAAGCCTGCCTTGCCGACAGTCGTATAAGTTACGCCATATTGCTGGAGCAGACAAGCCGCCGCCAACACTATTCCGCACAGCACACCGCCAAAAATCGCACCTTTCGGTTTATGCTCGGGCCTTCCCTCTCCGGGATCTTTTTTACCCAACCAAAACACAACGGGCAAAAGCACCGTTCCTCCAATTAAAAACCTGACAGACTGAAAAGTCATCGGTCCAATAAATTTAGCAGCTTCACTTTGAAAAGCCATAGCAGCACCCCAAACGAGTGCCGCTATCACAAGCATTATTGCAGATCTAATCTTTCTAATATTCATACAAACAACAATTCACAATTACTCTAAGTATATTACCAACCCAAAACGTCGCTTACGGCATTAACGGCAATTTCAATACACTCGCTGCAGCTCACAGTGGGATTGCCGCTCTCGATTCCCTTTATGTCCATGCAGTTCACTGCCATGCACTTTTCCGCAAAAGTATCAGCAACTTTTCCGGAGATCTTATAAGTATCAAACTTCGACGAATTTGAAACGTCTCCGTTGCTCAACGCACAGCCAACCAGCATAACAGCACCTGAAAGAGCTCCGCAGGCGTATTTTCTGTTTCCGATCCCCGCACCGAAACCTTCGGCAATTTTATACAATACGGATTCATCCATATTAAGCTTTTCAGCAAAGGCACAAGCAACAGCCTGAGCACAATTATACCCTTTTGAATGCATTACAAGGGCTTTTTCTACATATTTACTCATAGTTATCTTCTCCAGATACTCAACAGAATTCCGCTTCATCAACGTCATCGTCGGTCAGAATTTCCATCTCACCGTCGTTATAATCGTATTCATCATCGCCGAGGAACTCCGTCATAAGATCTTCTTCTGCCTGTATTCTCTTTGCCTGTTTATAAAGAAGTATTCCGCCGATAGCTCCACCGACAGCCGCCATCGAAACCAAAACGGTCGAAAGCTTTTTCTTTTTTGTAAAAAGCAAGAAGAATAAAACCAACATGGAAATCGATTGAATAACCAAAGATATGCCCGCATAAAATGCTGTCTTTTTTAACATACTTTATTCCTCCGAATTTTTTGATGTTTTATATCTGCGCCTGAGATTTGAGATACGCGTTTATAAATCCGTCGATCTCTCCGTCCATAACAGCCGATATGTTTCCGTCTTCATAACCCGTTCTCGTATCTTTTGCAAGGGTATATGGCATAAATACGTACGATCTGATCTGCGCGCCCCACTCGATGTTGGTCTTTACTCCCTTGATGTCCTCGATCTTATCGAGCTTTTCGCGCTCTTTGATCTCCATAAGCTTTGCCTTCAACATCTTCATTGCGGTTTCTTTATTCTGAAGCTGGCTTCTCTCCGTCTGGCAACCAACGACTATTCCCGTCGGAATATGCAAGATTCTGATCGCCGAGTCGGTCTTGTTGATATGCTGACCGCCCGCACCGCTCGATCTGTGTGCGGTGATCTCAAGCTCTTCTTCCTTGAGCTCGATCTTTCCGTCATCTTCAAATTCGGGCATAACTTCAACGGATGCAAAAGACGTATGACGTCTGCCCGAAGCATCAAAAGGCGATACTCTGACCAAACGGTGCACACCGTTTTCGCCCTTGAGATAGCCGTAAGCATTTTCGCCTTCTATCATTATCGTGGCACTCTTCAAGCCCGCTTCGTCGCCGTCAAGCCAGTCTATAAGCTTAACGTTGTAGCCGTGGCGTTCACCCCATCTGGTGTACATACGGTAGAGCATCTGTGCCCAATCCTGCGCCTCTGTTCCGCCGGCACCCGGATGGAAGGATACGATCGCGTTATTCTTGTCGTACTCGCCCGAAAGCAACGTTGCGATCCTTCTCGTTTCTATTTCTTCGGCAATTGAATTCTGTTCGCCGAGAACCTCTTCAAGTACACTTTCATCGTTTTCTTCAAGTCCCATCTCAGCAAGCACGATCGCGTCTTCGCAACGCTTTTTCAAGTTCGAAAATGCTTCCACCTTGTCTTTCATAGACTTGATCTGCTGCAGGATCTTGCTCGAATCGGTCGAGTTCCAAAAGTCGGCAGCAAGCGTTTTTTCTTCAAGAGATGATATACCGATCTTCAGTTCTTCTATTTTCATGGCATTGCCGAGCTCGTCTATATCCGAGTCAAGTCGTACAAGCTCTCTTTTTGCCTCTTCAAGTTGAATTATCAATGTGAAATCCTCCTAAGTTCGTCTAATTATATTGTAATCGTTTCTTTCCCGTTTGTATACAGGGATAAAGCTATTTTTTATTCTTTCATCATCGCGGAATGGTGGGATTGGTATCAAAAATCTCCGTTTCAACGTCGCCGTATTCCAATACAAGCTCTTTTAATCTTTCGCACACCAAATTTTCTGTCGTATAATGCCCGAGACAAATAACGTTGAGCCCCAATTCTTTGGCGTCGTGATATCGGTTATGAGGCATTTCTCCTGTTATAAACGTATCACAGCCGCATTCAACCGCTTCTTCGAGATAATCTTTACCGCTTCCGCACACTACGGCGATCTTTTTTACATACTTTCCGCAATCCACGACTGTCATCGGTCTGTCAACGTCATATATTTCTTTTACCACAGTTGCAAATTTACCGGTAAGACTTAGATCTACGGGGTTACAAAGCTCAAACATTCTTCCGACGTCCGAAAAACGCTGTACGTTTTTGATCATACGTTTTTTTGAATATGTGTTTACAAACACGTCGTTAACTCCGCCGTCAACCGAATCAAGCCTTGTGTGAAACGATAAAACGGATATTCCGTTTCGTATAAGCTTGCACAGTTTTCTGCCCAAGTGGTTATCTGCATCTATATTTTTTATTGGGTTAAAAATTATGGGATGATGAGTTAATATGCAGTCATACCCGTTTTCTACGGCATGATCAACAGCCGACTCGCTGGCGTCAAGGCATATAAGCACTTTTTTTATCGGCTTTTCGGGTTCCGGAATTACCATTCTGCCGTCATTATCCCAGTCGCAAGAAAGATCTTTCGGCATCTTTTCTTCCAAAAATCTATACAAGCCATTTACCGTCATAATATCTCCCCCTCTTTTTTCGTTTTGTTATTTGCAAGTATGTTTGAAAGGTCATAAAGCAAACTTTCTTCTTCGGTCGTATCGAGCATAGCCTTTTGTTTGCCTAAAAGTTTGGTCTCGGTCCGCTTTATTACCTTCTCGGCAAGAGCAGCAAAAAGCTCGCCGCCCTTTTCAATATTCTTCCTGCCCAAAGCGTGTTCCGCTTCGGTCATTTTTATATTCTCTCCGGAGTGTACCGCACATATAATGCGGTACAGCTTGCCCTCGTTTACTATATGTTCGTCGGTTATCGTATAACCGTTACCACACAAATACTTTGAAAGTACGTCCTCTTTCGTCATAGGCTGAAGTATATACTTTATCCCATCATTCGCCAACGTCGATTCGTCCAATATCTGTGCTATAAGCTCGCCGCCCATTCCCGCAATTACCACGCAGTCGGGCGAAAACCTTTCTATACCGTGCAATCCGTCCGTCAAAAAAGTATCTATACTGTTTTGCAGTCCGTATTTGTTTATATTATTTACCGCCTTTTGCAACGGCATCTCGTTTATATCAGCGGCAACCGCTCTATTTATCTTGCCGGTCTTAACAAGATATACGGGGAGTTTTCCGTGGTCTGTGCCTATATCAGCAAGCACAGCTCCATAGGGTACGCACTCGGCTATGCACGTCATTCTGTTGTCAAGAATAATATCTGGCACTCTACACCCTCCCCTTTTTATACAGCAAGAAAAGGGGCTTGGTTTATTAAGCCCCTTTTACTCTTGTTTATTCAGTTTTTCGATGCGAGGTATGCGTTAAGCTTTTCTACAAGCTCGTCTGCATTTGTTCCGTGAACTGCGCATGCTGCTTCAATGCTTTCGCCTCTGGAAGCAGGGCAACCGAGACAATGCATACCGATAGCAAAGAAGAATTCAGCTGTGCCTCTATCATAATCGAGTACATCACCGATAATTGACTGTTTTGTAACTTTCATTTGTATATCCTCCGTTTATTTTTTTATTATATATATTATATCTTTTTTTCATAAAAAAGTCAACAATATTTCATTCTGTTTTTGCCTAACAATAAGCAAAACATACTGTTATAAACAAAATATCCGTTGACATTTTACCCTCATTGAATTAAAATATAACAAAAGGTGGTTTTTTATTCACTTTTTTATCATTACAGAAAGAGAGTATAGATATTATGGACTGTATTTTTTGCAAAATTATAAACGGAGAAATTCCTTCAAACAAAGTTTTTGAAAACGAGAGCGTTCTTGCCTTTCACGACATTGCTCCGCAGGCTCCGATCCACGTGATCGTTATACCCAAAAAGCATATTTGTTCGGCTGACGAGATCAATGAATCAAACAGCGCGATCGTCGCAAAAATATTCGAAGCTATTCCTCAAATTGCAAAAAAATGCAACCTTGAAAACGGTTACAGAATCATCACGAATATCGGCGCTGACGGTTGTCAGTCAGTAGGACACATGCACTTCCATATTCTCGGCGGAAAGAAGTTAGTCGAAAAACTCGGTTAATGCTTTTTTTGCAAAAAGGAGACAGATAATATGTCGTATATTTCAGAACAGCTTGAATACAGAAACATCCCTGAAGTACTCAAGTTCAAAGACGGCTCTGACCTTACAAATAAATACGATTGGGAAAAAAGAAGGGCCGAAATGATAGATATCATCGCCGAAAACATGTTCGGCGCCATTCCCCCCGCATATCCCATCGAAACGGAAGAAACGTTCTTCACCGACAAACGTCTCGGCGGAAAAATGGTTTACACAAAATATCAAATGAACGTCAAAACCCCGAACGGCACGGCTTCATTTCCTTTTTATCAGTTTATGCCTAAGGGCAAAACGAACGTTCCTACCTTCGTACATATTGCCTTCCCCCCGTCTGCTCCCTGGTCATACTGCCCCGTTGAAAGCATACTCGACAGAGGATATGGAGTAGTTCTTGCGTATTACACCGACATAACGAGCGATGACGGAGATTTTACAACGGGAATTGCGCCCTGTTTCCCCAGGGAAGAATATAACGTCGGAAAGATCACACTTTGGGCTTGGGCTATGCAAAGGATAATGGACCACGTTCAAACGTTGGATATGGTCGACAAAGACAAGATCATAATGATCGGACATTCAAGACTGGGCAAAACGTCTCTTTGGACCGCTGCAAACGATACACGTTTTTCTTACGTATGCTCAAACAATGCGGGTTGTTCCGGCGACGCCATTTCAAGAAAAAAAGAGGGCGAATCGGTGGAAAAAATATACACACGTTTCCCCTATTGGTTTGTTCCGAAATATGCTGAATACGGCAACAACGAGGACAATATGCCTTTCGATCAAAACTTCTTGCTCGCTTCGATCGCTCCGAGAAAGCTGTGCGTAGGTGCGGCAATACTCGATGAATGGGCGGACCCGAAATCAGAATATATCGCCTGCGTTACAGCCTCGCCCGCATACGAATTTCTCGGAATGGACGGCTTCGTTTGCGATGATAAATGCCCCGAACCGGGAGACAGCTGGCAAAAAGGCAATATAAGCTATCACCTGAGAGACTACGGTCACTGTCTCAGCCTTTACGACTGGAACAAGTATATGGACTTTATTGACACGCACTAATAAAACAAAAAATCCGATGTTTTTTCAAACATCGGATTTTATTTTTTGCATGTTTATGCGTGTTTTTTCATAAGGTTCAACAAAACCACGATCACCGGTACCGCCATTAACGTAATAAGCGTTTCAGGACCGAGATAGCTTATGTTGTATACAAATGAATACAACCACATACCAACCTGCTCTGCATACTCATTCCAGCCCAGATTTTTCGTTATCTCGTGCCAAACGACAGCTCCGTTTACAAAATGACACATAAATCTAACGATGCACGCCAACAGCACTCCGCAAAAAGAGGTTACCGTCAAATTCGACTTTTCATTTTTCAAGATCTTGACCTTTCGGAACGCACCTGCAAGACCTATTGACGTATACGCGAAAATATAGTCAAGAAATATTACTATAACTATACCCGTCAGCGTGGGAACGTACGCAAAGTTTCCTTCACCTACACCCAATATGAGTTTCAGCACAGAAAAAACAAATGCGGATCCAAGCCCCCAGCCAAGTCCGTGTCTTATGGATATTATCATAAGAGGCAGCATCGAAAACAGGGTTACCGAGCCGCCGAGCGGTGCCTGGTAGATCTTCACGAATGACAGCATGATCGTTAATGCTGTCAACAAAGAACATTCAACCAACACTTTAGTTTTTTTATTTACTGTTTTCATTTTTTACACCTCATATTAATATTCTAATCAATATACGTAAATATTTATGCTGACAAAAAACAAGACAATGAACTATAACTTCGAAAATGTGCTCGTTAGCATTCCAGCGTTAAAACAAAAGAAAACTAAAACCCCTTCCGTATTTTCGGAAGGGGTTTAAATAAGCTTCTTGCTCCTATCTTCCTACGCCGGCATTATCCGTTTCAGGTTTAAAGGGTTCGGATATCTCCATCTCAGCTTTTTACAGCACCCCTGACAGTATTAAGTTGTGTTTTTTAATTATTTGTTAAGCATCTTTGCAATTTCGTCGCCGAGGTTGTCTTCTCTCTTCTGGAGACCTTCACCCTTTTCGTAACGGTAGAAGGAGTCGATCACAACAGAGCCGCCGAATGCCTTAGCGCAGGATTCAACGTACTTAGCAACTGTCATAGAGTCATCCTTAACGTATGCGTTCTCGGTGAGGCAGTTTGCTTCGTAGAACTTGCCGAGCTTACCTGTAGCGATCTTTTCAAGAATCTGATCGGGTTTGCTTGCGTTCTTGGGATCGTTCTTGAGCTGAGCTTTGATGATGCTCATTTCTTCTTCAACTGCACTTGCGGGAACTGCCTCTCTGTCAACATACTGAATGTTGGGATAAGCAGCAACCTGGAGAGCAATATTCTTTGCCATTTCAGCAAAGCCTTCGTTTGCCTTTGCAGCATCGTCTGCTACGAACTTAACGATAACGCCTGTTGTGCCCTTACCGTGAATGTAGGAGCTCATTGTTCCGTTTACTGTGAGGAAACGACGGATAGACATATTTTCGCCGATCTGGAAAATCTTATCTTTAAGAGCAGCTTCAACGGTCATTCCGTTTGCCATAACGAGTGCGTTAAGGTCTGCAAGTTCTGCAGGCTGATTGTCAATTATAAGCTTAAGGATCTCCTTAACGAAAGCCTGGAAGCTTGCATTCTTTGCAACGAAGTCTGTTTCGCAGTTTACTTCGATCATAGCTGCCTTTTCGCCTTCAACAAGGATATCTACAAGTCCTTCTGCTGCAATTCTGTCTGCCTTCTTAGCTGCAACAGCAAGACCCTTTTCTCTCAAAATCTTTATAGCTTCGTCAAAATCGCCGTTTGCTTCAACCAATGCTTTTTTGCAGTCCATCATACCGCAACCGGTCTTTGCTCTGAGGTCGGATACTGCCTTTGCTGTAATTGTAGCCATTTTTATAATCCTCCGATATTCGTAATTCTCAAAAATTATTCAGCGTCTTCTGCTTCTTCAGCTTCGGTAATTTCTTCAACAGCGCTTTCGAACTGTTCGCCCTGCTTACCTTCGATAATAGCATCTGCAATTACGGAAGAGATAAGCTTGATAGCGCGGATAGCGTCATCGTTACCGGGAATGAAGTAATCTGCATCGTCGGGGTCGCAGTTTGTGTCAACGATAGCAACAACGGGAATACCGAGTTTCTTTGCTTCGAGAACTGCGTTTCTTTCCTTGCGGGGGTCAACAATGAATACGCAAGAAGGAAGTCCGGGCATATCCTTGATACCGCCAAGGTTCTTTTCGAGGTCTGCAATTTCCTTAAGTCTCTTTGCAACTTCCTTCTTGGGAAGAAGATCGAACGTGCCGTCTTCCTGCATCTTGAGGAGGTTGTTGAGTCTTTCGATAGACTTATTGATGGTCTTGTAGTTGGTGAGCATACCGCCGGGCCAACGTACGTTTACATAGTACATACCGCATCTCTGTGCTTCTTCCTTGATTGCGGATGCAGCCTGCTTCTTCGTACCAACGAAGAGCATCGTGCCGCCTTCTGCAGCAAGGTCACGTACAAACATATAAGCTTCTTCGAACTTCTTTACAGTCTTCTGAAGGTCAATGATGTAGATGCCGTTTCTTTCTGTGAAGATGTACTCAGCCATCTTGGGGTTCCATCTTCTTGTGTGATGTCCGAAATGGACGCCTGCTTCAAGCAGTTGTTTGATTGTAATTACTGACATTTTTAAATGTCCTCCTTCGGTTATTTCCACCATACAGCCCTTTAGATATTGCACCGAAGTCAGCCGTATGTGTGAATTTTCATACCTGAGTATTATATCATCATATTAAGTATATTTCAAGCTTTTTTTACATTTTTACAATTTATTTACAAATCCCCCGAAAACACACAAAAAAACGGAGCGTTTGCCCCGTTTTTTCAATTTTCATATACCAATTTGCCGTCGACAAAAGTCTTGTAGCTTCTAGCATTAACGTTGGTCAAAGGATCGGCAGTCCAGATAACGATATCGGCATCCTTACCCTTTTCGAGACTTCCTACCCTGTCGGCAATACCGACGATCTCGGCAGGATTTATCGTGATCGCCTTCCACCCCTCTTCATAATCAAGACCTTCACTGACCGAAAGTCCCGCACAGAGTGGCAGAGTATCTATCGGTATTACGGGCGAGTCCGTTACTATGCAGATCTTAACGCCCGCTTTATTAAGCCTTCCGGGAGTCTTAAAACTCTTTCCCGCAAGCTCGATCTTCGACTTGCTGCCGAGCAGAGGACCGACCAAAGCGGGAAATCCCGACTCGGCAACCGCTTCGGCAA
Organism: Eubacteriales bacterium; assembly: GCA_045580755.1. Taxonomy (GTDB): domain Bacteria; phylum Bacillota; class Clostridia; order Oscillospirales; family CAG-272; genus RGIG1995. The sequence goes on from JAZNOI010000085.1 coordinate 13,090, forward strand.
TATTTGCGCCCGCCGTACAGTGATCGAGGGTCATGTCCACATCAAATTCTTTTGCAATTCTGATCGCAGTCAGTATATCGTCCTCTTGGTGCATGTGCGCCTTCAAAGGCATCTCTTTTCTCATAACGGGGATCATAGCCTCGAGCTTCATATCGAACTTATGCTCTATTCCCGCTTCGTCCTCTTCTGCGTACTGTTTCGCCTTAAACAAAAGCTCTCTCAGTACGGCGGCAGTACCCATTCTCGTAGCAGGGCTCTTTGATTTCCCGCCGTATACCTTTTTCGGATTCTCTCCGAACGCGCATTTCATAGCAATCGGATTCTTTATGATCATCTTATCGACGTTGTTTCCGTAAAGCTTGATAGCAACAAAGGTTCCGCCAACAACGTTAGCAGATCCGGGCCCCGTACAAGCTGACGTTATACCGCCTTTAAGCGCATCTCCAAAATCATAATCCAAGGGATTTATGTTGTCAATGCCTCTCAAATGAGGTGTCAAAGGGTCGACGTTCTCGTTTGTGCCGATAATTCCTATATGAGTGTGTGCGTCAACGCAACCGGGTGTTACCAGTCTGCCCCCGGCATCTATAACTTCAACATTTTCGGGAGCTTCGATCTTCTTTGCAACCTTTTCTATCTTGCCATCGTCATTTACAAGAATACAACCGTTTTTTATATCCTTGCCCGCCATAGTTTTTATATATCCGTTTTTAATCAGCAACATACGATCAGCCCTCCTGCAGTGAGAATACGACTTTGCCGTCGACAATGGTCTTGTAACTTGTAGCGCCGACAGTCTTTATCGGATCTGCGTTCCAAATCACTATATCCGCATCCTTACCCTTTTCAAGACTTCCCACTCTGTCGTCAATTCCTATTATCTTTGCGGGATTTACGGTTATAGCTCTCCACGCCTCGTCATAATCAAGTCCGTCTCTGACGGCAAGACCCGCACTGAGCGGCAAAAACTCAACGGGAACGGTCGGAGCGTCCGTTACGATGCAAAAAGGAATGCCCGCTTTCGCAATCTTTGCAGGTGTTTCAGTGCTTTGATTCTTTAGTTCGACCTTGTGCGAACCGTTGATCAGAGGACCGAGCATAACGGGATATCCCGACTCCAATATCTCATCGGTCAGCATAAAACCGTCGGTACAATGATCGATAGTCAATTTCACGCCGAACTCTTTAGCAATTCTGATTGCTGTCAATATATCGTCCGCCTGATGTGCATGAGCTTTAAGAGGGATCTCTTTTCTCATTACGGGGATCATAGCTTCGAGCTTTATATCAAAAGTATGCTTTACGCCCTTTTCATCTTCGTCAGCATATTTTTTTGCTTTCATAAGCATTTCTCTAAGCAATCCCGCAATAGCCATTCGGGTCACGGGCGACGTCTTTTTATCGCCGTATACTTTTTTGGGATTCTCCCCAAACGCACATTTCATAGCAACAGGGTCCTTTATGATCATCTTGTCCACGTTGTTTCCGAAAAGCTTAACGGCAACGAACGTACCGCCGATCACGTTCGTCGAACCGGGTCCTGTACAAGCAGTCGTAACGCCCCTTCTGAGCGCCATGCCAAACGCCTCGTCAATGGGATTAAGACCGTCGACCGCCCTCAGCTGGGGAGTAATAGGCGTAACATTTTCGTTTTGGTCGTTATTTGCAGGAAGCAAAGTCTCATTTTTTAAGCCTATATGGCAGTGCCCGTCAATGCAACCCGGAGTTACGAGTCTGCTCTCGGCATCGATTATTTCGGCATTTTCGGGAACTTCAATACTCTTTGCAACCTTCTCGATCTTGCCATCGTCATTTACAAGAACACAGCCGTTCTTTATATCCTTGCCTGCCATGGTTTTTATGTATCCGTTTTTTATCAACAACATAACAAGTCTCCTTATTTTTCGTATTTGGGCTCCCCTGTGATAACATACGGTTTAACAGATTTATAATACCACTTATTATAATATTTGTAATGCGTTTTAACAATTTGTTTACATATTAATTGCATATTCAAAAGCGGGTCTGCTACCCATTATGCGTATTGACAAAAACACGGTCAAATGATAATATGAAAACACATAAGAGTTATAAATTGACGAGGTTTTTGTATGATAAAAGCAGTTTTGATCGATATAGACGACACGTTGCTCGACTTTTCGGAAAGCGCAAAAAAAGCAATTGAAGTATCGTTTGGTATATGCGGTTTGGAATATAACGAACACGTTGCAAGTACTTTCCATGAAATAAACGACGAGCTCTGGAAAAAGATCGAAAGAAAAGAGCTGACCAAGCAGGAAATGTACGGTCTCCGTTGGAACACTGTTTTTAAAGCCCTCGGGATAGAATATGACGGATCAAAAATGGAACCCCTTTTCAGAAGCACGCTTTCGAGCATTGCTCAGCCGGTAAAAAACGCCTACGAACTGCTTGATCACCTTTACAAAAAATATCCGTTATACGCCGCAACGAATTCATCGTACGACCATCAAAAAAACAGGCTCGTTCAAGCCGATATGCTAAAATATTTTAAAAACCTTTTCGTATCGGAGGCAATGGGTGCATTAAAGCCCGCAAAAGAGTATTTTGACAAGTGTTTTATGCAAATGGGCGGCTGTACGCCGAATGAAGTCGTTCTGATAGGTGATTCTTTGACGGCAGATATTACGGGCGGTATAAACTACGGGCTGAAAACGATCTGGTTCAACCCCAAAAAAGAAGAATGTCCGAAAAACGTACATCCGGATCATATCGTCTCTTCCCTGCTTGAAATCCAAAATATTATATAATTGCAAAAAAGGATATACGACTGTAAACCGTCATATATCCTTTTTTATTATTTTCTGTGTATCGCTCTGTAAACAAGAATCAAAAGACTTATAAGAATGACCACAAAAAGCATCACGTTTACTATTATCGTGGTCGTTCTCGAGCCAAGAAAATACTCTTTTTTCTCTTCGGCCTTCTTATCCTGTTTTTCCGTTACGGTCGGTTTCGTCGACTCGGCGTTTTGAACCTCTTTTGTATCTTCCGTCTCTTTATCGGTTTCCTCCCACACGTCATCGTCGGTTCCGCCCTCGGTATTAACGTTTATAACGACACCCTTGCCCTCAATTTTTTTAACAAGCTTATTCACGTCTCCGCTGTACGAGTTTATATTAACGGACGAAATTTTTTCAGGCTCCTGCTTATCTTTGCCGACTTCGGTCTCTTTTTCGTTATCTTTATCGTCCTTGTCGTCATCTTTTTCTTCGTCACCGTTTTCTTCGGTCATAACGTCGGCTATTTTTATAGATTTGATCTTCTGCATTTTTCCGCCGTTTATATCAAGCGTGTTATAAATGCCGAGTGCAAGTATATTCCCCTCAAACGTGCCGCCGTTAACGGTCATAAAGAAATCTCCCGTAAGACCTGTCAAAGCCCCGACTTCGCCGTAAAAGCTTCCTCCGTTTATCGTGAGATATGCGTCGCCGTCCTGAACGGTTTTTTCACCCGATTCTATTCCCGACGCTGAGACTGCACCTTCAAATCTGCCTCCGTCGATGACAAGACTCGTATTGCCTTTCACGCTGCCGTTTCGGCTGCCCGCACAAACGTAATTGTACGTTCCGCTTTTTATCGTAATAGCGCCGTCAACCGACATATCTTCATCGAGCGACACCCCAACGATAGAAATATAGGGCGCTTTTCCCTGTTTCTTACAAATTATACCCTCGCCGAAAACCGTCTCGTTTCCTCCGCAAATAATGGCTCTCTGCCATTCGCTTCCGTCAGTTACAATGTTGAGATTTTCAAAAACAAAATCTCCCGCAAGAATAATATTTGCGCTCATCTCTCCGTCGCCTATGCAAAACGACGCATTCTCGGTCGATCTGTAATCCACTCCGTTATGAACAGAAGTTACGGTTATCTTTTTGTTTTTGTTTGCAGTTCCGTTTTGCTCTGAAAGAAATATCAGTTCGTTAAAAGAGTATTTTCCGCAGACGACGATCTTTCCGCCGCTGTCGGCAAGAAGTCTGACCGCCTGCTCAAAATCTCCGACTGCATTTTCGGGAGAAAAACCGTCCCCCTGCCCACCGTTTCTTAAATAAACGGTGTTTTTTTCGTTATCGGCATACACGCTTATCAAAAAGAGCGCTAATACAAGCATCGCCGCAAACAGTATTACAGTAACTCTTTTAGCATTTTTTTTGCTCATATAAGCCCTCCTTTTATTTTTTTCTTTTTAATTTTTATTCTACATTTTATTCTTTTTATTCTTTTTATTCTTTCGTAATGCACAGGCTGTCAACGCTGCCCGCATAACAATAATTCACGTTTTCGCTTCCGTATCTGCCAAATATGTTTGTAAACGAAAATTCAAAATCAGTTTCTGCTGTTGCCGTTGATACTGCCTCACCGTTCAGATACAAACTAAACACCTTTCCGTCATTGTCATATCCGATCTTCCAATCGTTCTGCGTTCTGTTCTGTTCGATCTTGTCTTTGTATTCCAGATAGAAGGTATTTCCGACGTTATCGGTTAATCTGACGGCTTTTATATTCTCCGCAAAAGGAGCAAGATAAATAAAGCCTTTTGTATCAAATGCGTTTCCGAGAATAATGCTGTTATCGGTCAAGCTTCCCGACCACTCGATCGACCAGTCTGTATTAGAATCAAGTTCGATCTTTTTTTCCATAGAAAAATCACTCTGTCTTTGGTTCAAAACTATCTTTCCGTCCCGGATAGCATATCCGCCCTCTGTCGAGCGATCCGACAAAGAAAGATTATTCTTTCCGTCCTTTTCGTCCAGTCCGTCAAACTCCCAGACGTATGTCTCTTTTTTGTGTTCAACAGTACTGTCATCGTAAAACTCAATTCTCAGCTTAAATTCCACTCCGCCGTTTTTAAACACTATTTCTGCCGGCTTATAATTTTTATTATCTTTTGAGACCGAGATCAATCCGCCTTCGGAATACTCGACAAGGTTTTTATCGAATTTAACCTCGAGCGAAGTATTACGCGCATATAGCGGATATGCGTAGGCGATCGTTTGGATCGACTCACCTACTTCAAGCTTTACTGTGTCTCCGTTTTTGAGTTCGTTTCCGTGTGATTCACCGAACACTCTTATCTTGTATACCTTGCCGCCGTTTTCACCGAAACAGTGTTTATACAGGTTGTTTGCACAGTCTTCTCCGATAAGATTATATCCCGTTTGGGTATAATAAAGATTGCCGTTTTGAATAAAGTTATTTTCGACTGTTGCGTTTTCGGGCAGCTCTGTTATGATAAGCAGATCGTTATACTTGTTATTAATTCTGTACTGCGCGGCACATACCGATGCTATGTCTTTTTCCGTATCTTCCGTTACAAGCGAGGATCTTACGGGGATAACCGCCGTAACTCCAATTCCGGCAACAGCTTTAATATTCTCGTAAAAATCGGTAAAATATTTTATATACTCCTCAGACGTCATATTCTGAGCAATATCCCATTCACCCTGAAGCCACAAGCATATAACGTTGTTTACTGTATAAGCCGACTCCTCTGCGCCAAACTTTTCTTCAAAAAGCTTGATTCGGTCGGTTGCCATCTTGTATGCCTCGCCTTCGGAGGTCCACTGTTTTACAGATACGTCCGAAAGTGCGGTCTGCAAGAACAGCGACTTTTCACCCGTCAAATCATACCATTTTTTTGCGAGCGCGGGCGTAAATCCCTGTCTGCCGGATGAAAGATCTTTCATTTCGTTGAAACGGTCGTTCAGCTCAACGCTGTAAGCCGTTCCTGCCGTCGGACGATAGCTTTCTTCTGCATTGCCGCCCTCTCCGCCGGCATTTCCCTGACCTGCAACTATAAATATATCCAATATTGCTTTTTCCGTTTTTGTAACCGTCAGAGTGTCTACAAGAGTTTCTCCGACATGAGCATAAACGTTTACGGGAGAATCCCCAACTCCAACAATTTTGACGACACCGTTTTCATCAACCTCAACACAACTCTGTTCGGCATCCGTCGAGAAAACAAAGCTTTCTCCTTCGCCCAAAGAATAGTTGGGAACAAAAGTATATCTGTCATCATATTGAAGCACAAAGCCCTCGGAAGCATCGCGAATATACTTTACTTTATATACGTTTTCATACTCTCCGTCGTCAACGTAAACCGAAGCACAAAGCTCTTTTTCACCAAAAGGAGCAGCTGCTCCGTATATGTACACCTCGGCGCCATCTTTTGCAACGGCGTTTATCTTCGGAACGTACGAATTGCCCGCAGGAATACGAACAACGTATTCATTTAGGTCGGGAGAAAACTCAATCGTCTCACCGTCAACATTGAGAGTCGTCAGTTTAGGCAAAACGATCTCTTCGTTTATCGTCGGCTCATCGTCCTTTTTTTCCGGAACTGCATTTCCGAAAAACAGTATCATTATTACCACCAAAACAAGTGATACCGCAAGAAAAAGAAGGGGCAAAAGCACTTTATTGTTTTTTCTTACCATATTCAGATCTCTCCTGTTAAGTTGAGTTTCAAATCATCATTATACCTTTTTATTATACCATTTTATAATATCTATGTCAAGAATGATAAACGGGGTAATTTGTCGCTGCAAAAAAACGTAAACGGTTTATTTTTCACATATTTTGACATACTATAAAAAAAAGAATAAGGAGTAATCTATGGTCTTCAAAAAAGTAAAAACAGTTCTCTCGCTTTTTTTGATATGTCTATTGACACTCTGCGCCTGCCACTCAAAAGTTCAGGGACACAGGGTCGTCGGCGTGTGGGAGCACGACGGA
>JAZNOI010000086.1:0-13251 GCA_045580755.1 Eubacteriales bacterium
GTGCGGAATTTTTACTTATTGTAGTGCAGTGTCATAACTCAGTACTCCCTTTTAGGGACGAAGCCTGTATTAGCTACTTAAAGGGGCTGTGCAAGCCAGCGGTTTCACCGGCGGTCTTGACTACCTATTCACTTTTCACGGATTTAGCGCGTACGGAAGTTCAAGTAAGAAGTGATAGCGAAATAATGAATAAGTGATAAGCAAAAAAATGAATAAGTGAATTATATGATTTTCAGAATGTATTAACGGAATAGGAGCATATACTTATGATAAAAATACTATTCGTATGCCACGGCAATATTTGCCGCAGTACAATGGCAGAGTTTTTGATGAAAATGCTTGTGAAAGAAAAGGGAATATCCGATAGGTTTTACATTGAGTCAGCCGCAACGTCGAACGAGGAGATAGGCAACCCCGTTCACTACGGCACAAGACAGGTTTTGCGCAAGTATAATATAGATTGCTCGGCAAAAAGGGCAGTGCGCATAACGGTCGACGACTATAACAAATATGATTATTTGATCGGTATGGATCATGCAAACGTGCGGAATATGAAACGGTGCTTCGGTGGCGATCCCGACGGGAAGATATCGATGCTGCTTGACTGGACGGGCAGTCCGCGCGAAGTGGCTGATCCCTGGTATACCGGCGATTTTTCGGCAACCGAAGATGACGTGCTTGAGGGTTGTCAAACCTTGCTTAACAAGATTTTAATTCAAAAATTAAAATAAATACTGATTCTTTTTCAAATAATGTGCAATAATCAGTAGAAGAATGAAAAGCGCCGAAGGGAGAAAAATATGAAGCTAGAAGTCAGAAAAACGGTAAAACTGTTGGTATATCTGTTTTTATTTGTTTTGACGACTTTTCTGATCATTTTTTACTGGGGCTCGTTCGTATCGTTTTTAGGGCTTGCATTATCTGCATCAGCCCCTCTTTTTTTAGGTGCCGTCGCGGCGTTTGTGATAAATATACTAATGTCAGAATACGAAAAGCTGTTTTTTCCGAGGTCGCATAATAAATATTTTGCAAGAATACGGCGTCCGCTGTGTATGTTTTACGCGTTTTTGACGGCAATACTGGTGATCGTTGTTGTAATAATGCTTATTGTTCCGCAGCTCATCAGTTGTCTTCAAATGGTTTTCGAGTTCTTTATGTCTCTTCCCGGCTATATTCAGGATTTTGCCGAAAAAGCAGAGAAATGGGACTTTGTTCCTAAAGGCTTGCTTGATTATCTTGCAGACGTCGATTGGACGTCGCGAATAACGCAGTTCGTCGATCTGGTGACGACGGGCGTCGGCGGGGTCGTAAATACCGTTGCAAAAACGGTCATGAGTGTAATATCGGGAATAATAACCGCTGTGATCGGACTTATATTTTCGGTATACCTTTTGCTCGACAAAGACCGTCTGAAAAGGCAGTTCAGGCGTGTTGCCGAGGCATATACTCCTCCGAAATTTCACACTAAACTGTTCTACGTTTTGCACATCGTAAACGATTGTTTTAAAAAATTTATCATCGGTCAGATAACCGAGGCTATCATAATAGGGGTTCTTTGTGCATTCGGAATGTTGGTTTTAAATCTGCCGTTTTCGGCTATGATCGGAACTCTGATCGGATTCACTGCGCTGATCCCGATTGCGGGAGCGTACATCGGTGCAATAACGGGAGCTGTGGTTATCCTTACGGGGACGGGCTCTTTTATAAAAGTCCTTATCTTTGTGATATTTATTATACTTCTTCAGCAGTTCGAGGGTAGCGTTATATATCCAAGAGTAGTTGGATCGTCGATCGGACTACCGGGCGTTTGGGTGCTCGTAGTTGTTACGGTCGGCGGCGGTGTTTTCGGTATTCCCGGTATGCTTGTCGGAGTGCCCATAGCCTCGGCGTTCTACAAAATACTGAAAGAGGACATAGCGAAAAGAGAAAAAAAGGTTTTGTCGGAAAACGTCAACCCGGGAGAATACGAAATTGAAAAAACTGACGAATAATTGTAAAAATAATGCGCATTATACATTGACAATTGCAGTTAAATAAGCTATCATTATTGTGTTGAATATATTTAAGCGAGGTATATAAAAATGGCAGAAGAATTTATCGGTGATGAAATATTTACTTTGACGGATGAAGAGGGAAACGAAAGCGAATTTGAGCTTATCGCAAGTCAGGAGATCGACGGAACAACGTACGTTGCACTCGTTCCCTATGAACCCGAAAAGAAGGATGATGAGGAACAGGAATACGTTGTATTGAAGCTTGAAGCTGACGAGAACGGCGAAGATCTTCTTGTTACAATAGACGACGATGACGAGTTTGAAAAGGTAGCCGAAATATTTGAGGATATGCTTTTCGATGAGATCGATTACGACGCAAAATAATTTCTTAATTTAGTTGTTTTTGTAATTAAAAACAATCTGCGTGCATACTATAATAACATCCTGCTTTGTTTGTGATAAACGGGTAATTAAACCCACAGATCATTAAAGGAGCTTGCGTTTCGGTATGGGGAATGCAGACCTCCCTTTGCTTGCTTGCTGTATCAGCTGCGCATTCAAAAGGAAGCTGGTAGCACGAACTATTGAACAGAGCACCGCCTTGCACATGCAGGGTTGCTTAATTTCCGTTTACACGGCCCGGTGGGCTAATATGGCGCTCGGCAGAAGCGATTCTGTCGAGCGTTATTTTTTTGAATACAACAAGAGAGTGTGTGCTTTTGCATACACTCTCTCTTGTATATACGTGGCAATACAAAAAACAAAAACAGCTCTTGTGAAAAGAGCTGTTTTTTTATTTACAGAAAATTTCGCAATACGCCAAACACGGTAAAGCCTACCGTCCAGATTATCAGATAATATGGATTAAACAAAACTTTATACGTTTTGCTCAAATATTTGCCTTTTGACAAAATGTAGACGTTGTATACAAAAAGCAATACAGCTGCCGCTATCGCCGATATAAACAGATAAGGATTTGCCAAAAATGACGAAACGAAATCAAGACGCATAAAATAATACACGCATCGCGTTCCGCCGCAGGCAGGGCAGAGATAACCGGACTTGCGAAAAACACAAAACGTTCTGTCCAATAGCATTAGATTAGATAGCCCCCAAAGTATAGGAAGCATAGCCGCAAAAACAATATCAACAATAATTGCATACCGGCGTTTTATCATAACGATTCTCCGTAAAAAAGAAATAAAAGCAATTGCTGTGTTGCAATTGCTTTTATGAGTGCATTTTTTGATTAATAATACATATCAAATGCAAATGCTTCGGAAATAGCTGAGATCAATGCAGCTGCAAAAATTATCGCGAGGAGGCAAAGTGCTAAAGCGACAATAGAACAAACGAGGCCTGCAACTGCCATACCGTTCTTAACGCCTGCCTGTTTAGCCTTGTTCAATGCAACTCCGCCGAGAGCTACACCGATGATAGCGCATACCAATCCTACAGTAGCGTTGAAGCAGAGGAAGAGAATAGCGAGAATACCAACTACCATGGAAGCAATGCCGAGACCCTTACCGGGAACAGCGGGCTGCTGCATGGGCTGCTGATACATAGGCTGTTGATACATAGGCTGCTGATAAGCAGGCTGCTGCATAGGCTGCTGATAAGCGGGCTGCTGCATGGGCTGCTGAGGAGCTGCTGCGGGAGCAAGAGGAGTTCCGCATTCTGCACAGAAACGGAGACCGTCTGCGTTCTGTTTTCCACAATTAGGACAAATCATATTAATTCTCCTTGTAAAAAAAATTTAGAATTTAATGCAAAAAAATCAACAAGATATTCACATTTTCTTAATTATATCTTATTTTTTGACATTTGTCAATGGTAAAATTGAGAAAAAAGAGGATTTTTGATGAATTTTGTATTGTAAATAAGTATAAGTTGACAGAATGTGTTTTCAATGAAATCGCGGAAGCGCGAGATGAGATAATCACGCAAAACTTGTAGATTTTTGTCTATGAACTACGAAAAAGAAATTTTCGGCGGTTTTACGTATGAATTCGAACTCTTACTGAAATGAAATCCTTGCCGGCGCAAGGATGAAATCAGCTGACGCTGATGAAATCTTCGACTTTGCCTCAGATGAAATTAAATCCATCCATCCGCCGTCGAGGCGGATTTCATCCAACGAAGTTGGATTTCATCGTCGAAGACGATTTCACCCACACGAAAGGGTGGATTTAGTTGAAAAAAGCACCGACAAAGCCGATGCTTTTTTCTGCGAAAGAGCGACTAAAAGGTGCGTAAAGTGGGGTAAGAACGACTAAAAGTACACTAAGTGTGCCAATCGACAAATTGGAATTTACTGATCTTCTTTATCTTTCTTCGATACGAGGATGATTGAGCCAACAAGTAAAGCAACTCCAAGAGTAAAGAACACACATCCCACAACCGTATTTAATTGATTTGCAAAAAAGCCAATCATTCCAGCACCGGCAGTACAGCAAATTACTTGAAACAACTTTTTTATATCCATAAAATATTCTCCGTCAAATTCTTGATTTTAGGTGAGTTTATTATATCACACTGTCGCAAATAAATCAAGGCGAAGCCTTGTATATCATCAATTTCGCAAGAAATTGCATATCATCAAAACAAAGTTTTGTATATCATCAAGCCGCAGGTAATACAGCCTTCGGCTGATGATATGCGCCTACGGCGATGATATGCACGCTAAAGCGTGATGATATACCAAGACTGCGGCTTGGATAAAAAAAGAAGTAACTTTTGGTAGACAAAAGTTACTTCTTTTTTGGCCTGCCCGACAGGATTCGAACCTGCGGCCTTCAGAGTCGGAGTCTGACGCGCTATCCAGCTGAGCCACGGGCAGATGTGGTTTGCAGTTGCTAGTATAACACATTTTTTTATTTCTGTAAAGTGTTATTTGTCAGCAAAAGATGGACAAAGCTGTTATAAAACGAGCCTTTTTACATTATCTATGATCGAAAAAAAGAAAAAGTGTTAAAAAAGATTAAAAAAAAGCTAAAAAAATTTGATTAGGTGTTTAATTTTAAAAGAACATATGTTATAATAAATATAATTTGAAATTATTTCCAAACACTATTACATAGGAGGGCATACGCATATGCTGACCGATATTCAAATTTCTCAAAGCGCATCAATGAAGCCTATTTCCGAAATCGCGGAAAAGTTAGGTGTAAAACCCGAAGAGCTCGAGCTTTACGGAAAATATAAGGCAAAGATCACAAACGATTTTATAAAGCGTAACGCAGACAAAAAGGACGGTAAACTTATTCTCGTTACGGCGATCAACCCCACTCCCGCGGGTGAGGGAAAGACGACTACAACGATCGGTCTCGGACAGGCTATGGAAAAGATCGGCAAGAATGCCGTTATAGCACTCAGAGAGCCCTCGCTCGGTCCCGTATTCGGCGTTAAGGGCGGAGCTGCCGGCGGCGGATATGCTCAGGTCGTTCCCATGGAAGACATCAACCTTCACTTTACCGGCGACTTTCACGCGATCACGGCGGCAAATAACCTTCTTTGCGCTATGATCGACAACCATCTCCACCAGGGCAACGCGCTCGGAATCGACCAGAGAAGAATACTCTTCAAGAGAGTTACCGATACGAACGACAGAGCACTCAGAAATACTATATGCGGACTCGGCTCAAAGGTTGACGGTATTCCGAGAGAAGATCATTTTATGATAACCGTTGCAAGCGAAGTTATGGCGATCCTCTGTCTTGCGGATTCCATTTCCGACCTTAAAGAAAGACTCGGCGATATTCTTATCGCATACAAATACGACGGAACGCCCGTTTACTGCCGCGACATCAAGGCTAACGGCGCGATGACAGCTCTTTTGAAAGATGCGCTCAAGCCTAACCTTGTACAGACACTCGAAAATACGCCCGCACTTATTCACGGCGGACCTTTCGCAAACATTGCACACGGCTGTAACTCGGTAAGAGCAACGAAGCTCGCTATGAAGCTTGCGGATTACGCTATAACAGAGGCAGGTTTCGGAGCTGACCTCGGAGCTGAAAAATTCCTTGATATTAAGTGCCGTATGGCAGGTATTTCTCCCGCTACGATCGTGCTTGTTGCGACAGTTCGCGCATTGAAGTACAACGGCGGCGTACCCAAGACCGAACTGAAGACGGAAAATCTCGAGGCTTTGAAAAAGGGTATTTGCAACCTCGAAGCACATATAGACAATATTGCAAAATTCGGTGTGCCCTGCGTTGTTGCGATCAACCGTTTTGACACCGATACCGAGGCTGAACTGAAGTTCATCGAGGATACCTGTAAAGCAAAAGGCGCTGAATTTGCTCTTTCCGAAGTGTTTGCAAAGGGCGGCGACGGCGGTATTGAGCTTGCGAAAAAGGTGGTTGAATCTTGCGAAAAGAAGGCGGACTTCAAGCACATTTATTCCGATGAGCTTTCTATCTGCGAAAAGATCGAAAAGGTTGCAAAAGAAGTATACGGCGCAGACGGCGTAAACTTCACAGCTCCCGCACTTAACGCGATCAGACAGATCGAAGCTCTTGATGAAAAATATAAGAAATATCCCATTTGCGTTGCGAAAACACAGTATTCGCTTTCGGACGATCCCGCACTTCTCGGCAGACCGAGCGGATTTACCGTTACGGTACGCGACGTAACTCTTTCGGCGGGTGCACATTTCATCGTAGTTCTGACCGGCAATATTATGACGATGCCCGGACTTCCCAAGGTTCCCGCGGCAGAAAATATTGACGTTGACGACGACGGCATTATTACCGGTTTGTTCTGATAATGACAGAGTTGATAAAAAAAGTTGTAACGTCTTCCGCACGTGAAACGGAAGACGTTGCAAAAGAATTTGCTTCGATAGTCCGAGAGGAAATGAAGGCTCTTTCGGGAGATAATCTTTTTCTTGCGCTGTACGGTGACGTAGGTGTTGGAAAGACCGTGTTTGTGCGCGGTTTGGCATCGGTGATATGCCCCGACGATTTTGTGCAGAGTCCGACTTATGCGATAGTGCACGAATACAGAGGAGAGCACCGTATATGTCATTACGATATGTACAGGATAACCGACGAGGACGATCTCGAATCGACCGGCTTTTACGATTACAAGGACTGCGTAATTGTTGCCGAGTGGTGTGAAAACGTTCCGTTTGCTATCCCCGATAACTATTACCGCATTACGATAAAAAAGACGGACGAATTTGACGGAAGAAGCATTTTGATTGAAAAAATAACGGAGTAATTATATGAAGATTCTTGCCCTTGATTCGACGGCAAAGACCGCATCGGTGGGGATTTGCGACGGAGAAAGACTTGTAAGCATATACTCGGTAAATGCAGGGCTGAACCACAGCGAGACACTGCTTCCGATGGTTGAAAATGCCTTGAAGACAGCCGGACTGACGGTTGACGATATCGATATGTTTGCGATCTCCGACGGTCCCGGTTCTTTTACGGGAGTCAGAATAGGCGTGTCGCTTATAAAAGGTCTTGCCTTCGGGAAAGAAAAGCCTTGTGTGGGTGTATCCACTCTTGAAGCTTTGGCGAACAATTTGGCGGGCAACGACGGGATCGTTTGTCCCGTAATGGATGCTAGGCGCGATCAGGTGTACAATGCTTTGTTCGTATGCGAAAACGGAGTTGTTACCCGTTTGACCGAAGACAGAGCCATCCCTCTTTCAGAGCTCGAAAAAGAGCTTAGAGAAAAATATGCCGACAAAAAGATATATTTGTGCGGCGACGGTTACGAGATCGCAAAAAAGGCTTTTGCAGACTTGGTGTGCGATACTCCCGTTATTCTGCGCGAACAGAATGCGTATTCGGTTGCGCAGACGGCATTGAAAAAATACAATACGCATAAAGAAAGCGAGAGCTTTTCCGACAGAGAACTTAAGCCCACTTATTTGAGGGTTCCTCAGGCGGAAAGGGAAAGGCTCGAAAGATTAAATCAAAATTAATTATAAAGACGGTGGATTATTATGAAATTTGAGAACATTAAACTGCCCGTTGCGATTGCAAGCGACCATGCAGGCTACGCGCTTAAAGAGCAGGTAAAAAAACATCTTGAAGAAATGGGAATAGCGTTCGACGACATCGGCACGCATTCGCCCGAGTCGGTGGACTATCCCGAATATGCACATAAGCTTTGCTGTGCGGTAAAGGACGGATGTCATCATACGCTTGGCATACTTATTTGCGGAACCGGTATCGGTATGTCTATGGCGGCAAATAAGCATAAGGGTATCAGAGCCGCTTGCGTTTCCGACGTGTTCTCGGCAAAGGCAACGAGAATGCACAACGATGCAAACGTGCTTTGCTTTGGCGAGAGAGTGGTAGGTGCAGGACTTGCATTCGAGCTGGTCGACGCATTTCTCGGAACCGAGTACGAGGGTGGCAGACACCAGAGACGCGTTGACATGGTGAACGCATTTGATAACTGATCGCATTAAACCTTTTTTTAGATTTATCGGAGAGTAATCGTATGGACAAAAAACAAAAAAGATTGATCGTGAGTTTAATAACTTACTCGATAATTCTTTTTGCCGTGGTAACGAATTTCAGAACGGTCATAAACGTTCTTCTCACATTGTGGGACGTTGTTAAGCCCGTTATCATAGGTCTTATCATAGCGTTTGTGCTTAACGTGCCTATGCGCGGTTTTGAAAAGCTTTTTGATATTGTTTTCAAAAATGCGAAAAGAAAGCCGCCGACGCGGATCGTATACGTTTTCAGCTTGCTTCTTGCAATAGTATCGATCTTGCTCGTATTGTCCATAGCTTTGATAGTTGCTGTTCCCGAGATCATTAATTCTTCGGTAAGTATATACGAACTCCTGGAAGAGAAGATACCCGAACTGCTCAAATATCTTGAAAAACACGGGATCGATACGACCAGCATTACAAAATGGCTGTCGACGCTCGATTACGGAAGCTTGATCGAAAAGATCACTTCGGGCGCGGGAGAGTTTTTGTACGTCGTGATTGACGCGGCGTTAGATACGGTATCAGAACTCGTCGGATTCCTGTTTGCTTTCGTAATTGCGCTTTACGTGCTTATGAGCAAGGATACCGTTATCAGAAGATCAAAAAAGATCATGTATTCGCTGATCAAGAAAGAACATGCGGACGAGGCAGTTCGTGTCTGTACGATGACAAACAAGCTCTTTTCACAGTATTTGACCGGACAGTGTATTGAAGCTTGTATATTAGGTGCACTTATAACTGTTTCGTTTATGATATTCGGTCTGCCTTATGCGGGTGTTATCGGTATTATGACGGGAATATCCGCTTTTATTCCCTATATCGGTGCGTTTGTTGCGGGCTTCCTCGGAGCTTTTCTCATCTTGCTTATTGATCCTATGCAGGCGGTCATCGCACTTATAGTGATCGTGGTGGTACAGTTTATCGAGACGCAGTTTATATATCCTCACGTTGTGGGCGGCTCGGTCGGACTTTCTCCCCTCTTGACACTCGTGGCGGCACTTGTGGGCGGAAATCTTATGGGACTTTTCGGCATCGTGTTCTTCATTCCTTTGACGGCTGTGGTGTTTAATTTGATCAAAGAAAAGACGGACAAGCACCTTGAAGATAAGAATATAAAGATAGAATGACAAAAAGAGTAATATCGTTTATTATACGGTATTACTCTTTAATTTTTTTTATTATGTAAAAAAATGACTTGCAAAAATATATTATTTGGAGTAAAATAATAAATTAGTTGATATTATACTATCAAAAGCGATTTTTTGACAGTTTGTTTGGGGGAATTTGTTTTGAAATTAAAAAGCAGTACGGTTACCGCATGGCTCGTTATGATAATGGACTTTTTCCATTATATAGCGTTTATGTGTACAAAGCCTTACATAAAAAACATACTCGATGAGATCAACGTAGGAGACGGCCCTGCAGGTATAATACTTGCACTGTTTAGCTTTATACAGGTTGCGTCCGCCCTGGCTCTCGGTGTGTGGATCCAGAAGAAAGGACAAAAACCGCAGCTCGTTTTGGGCTCTGTTCTATATCTCGTTTCGGGCTTGATGCTTGCATACGTTCACGAACTCGGAGCTCTGTTCGGTTCATATTCGAGCATAGCGATGGTCTCTATCGTAACCGTCGGCGTGCTTATGTTCGGTCTTTCGCACGGCGTATTTCTTATTGCCGGACATTACGTTATTACGGGTATTCCCAAGGAAGAGGGCAGAGACAAGTACGTTTCTCTTCTCACCGCGATAAACTCAATAGGCCAGTTCGTCGGTCCTCTTCTTGCTTCGGTCATTCTTGAAACCTGGATCACAAAACAAAACGGAGTCGGCGAGTTTAAGTCGGTTATGATCATTTCGGCAATAGCATCCGGTATTGCGTTGGTTCTTGCTTGTATCATAAAGAACGTAACGAACGGTGTTACGAAGAAGGCTCAGGACGTCCGCGTGGTTTTGAGAGACAAACCGCTTATGAAGATAGTTTTCTTGAATGCGGCTGTGTACTTCTCGACCGATATCGTAACGTCGTATACCGTAAAATTCTGCACCGACGGACTTTTGTTCAGCACTTCGCTTGCAACGATGGTCGTATCGGCGTATAAGCTTTCGCAGATATTCGTAAGAGCCGTTCTCGGATGGTTGATCAAGTTCGTGGGCTCGGCGAGACTTTTGAAACTCAGCCTTTTGTTTGTTGCACTTACCCTGGCGGGAATGGGATTGACAAAAGAGATAAGCCAGCTTTTAGCTATGTTGGGACTGCCTTTTATGGCGACGAAAATAGTTGTCGTTATGCTGTTCTCGCTTTTGTTCGGTATTGCAAACGGCTTAGTAAACCCCCTCGCGCTGATAGAGCTTTCAAATAAGAGTAACGATGTGAACAGAGGACCTGCCCTTGCTTTAAGAAATATGTGCAACGGCGGCGGTCAGACGATAGGTGAGGTTGCCTTCGGATTTATCGCGGCTATGACAGGAGGACTTTTCTCACCCGTATTTTTGATAAGCAGTGCTGTGTTATTCGGATGTTTTATGATTCCGTTTGACGATAAAAAGGGCGCCGAAGCCACTCCGCCGACTGATAAATAACAAGATATAAAAAAACAGGGAGTTTTCAAAAAACTCCCTGTTTTGTATTTTGTTGTTATTGTTTTTTTGGTTTTCGTAATGCGCGGAAAACGAATATAGCGATCAGAGGGAAGAGCATTCCGACTAAAATGCCGAGCTTCATTCCGAGACTGTCGGTCGTGATGTTTAGCTTGTGCGAGAGGTTCGAAAAGAATGTGTTTTGAACCGAGAGGTCGGTGATGAGTCCGACGAGCTGAGGACCGACCGATGCTCCGAGGTCTCCGCCCGCAGCCATTAAGGCGTAGATGAATACTCCGCCGTTCGGGTATCTGTCGGACGATATGATCAAACTTCCCGGCCACATCATAGAAACGAAGAACCCGGTCAGACCGCAAGAGAATAGTCCGATTATCGGGATGGGTGATATTGCCGTAATTAAATAACAGAGAGTGGCACCGATGGCTCCGAAGAATAACAGCTTTTCTATGTTTTTTCCGAATTTGGAATAAAGAGTTCTTCCCATGCCCATCATGATCGAGAAAAGGGCAACCCCGAATATATCTCCCCATACCTTTTGAATGCCGAGGGCGTTTTCGAGATAGCCGGATGCCCACTGAGACATGGTGCATTCTGCGGCTCCGCCCAGGAATATTGCCGCAAAACATAACCAAACACCTTTGTGTTTCAGCAGATCAAACGCCGATGACGTTTTTTTCGGCGTTTCGATCGTGGGAATGTCCGACACGAAGAACAAAATTGCCGAGCAAAGAGGGAGAACTGTCAGAATGAGGGTGAGCAACTGCCATTTGTCATAACCGAACGTGAGCAGAAACAGAGTCGCAAATACTACTACTCCTACGACCCCCCACGCAAATACAGAATGAAGCTTGCTCATTTCTCTGTCGGGATCGTCAGAGGGGATAGATGCGATTATGGGGCTCAGTAATACCTCGGCAAGCCCGCTCGATGCGGAAAAGATGATAGTGGAAAGAAATAAGCCTACGTATAAATTTTCTCCGAAAATAACGGGCGATAGAGCGTATAAGATAAAACCGATTATGGATAATACCGGCATTAGCCTTACGGTGGCTTTGATGTTGAACTTGTGAGAGAAAAAAGAAAATACAAGGTCAATACCAAGCTGGGTGAAAAAGTTTATCAGGATGAGTAATCCCAAAAGGGAATACGAGATGTTATAGTGGTTTCGGAAGGTGATGAAAAGAAGGGGAGAGAGGTTTGCCGTAACCGACATCGAGATATTTCCGAAATAACATGCCGCTTTTAGTTTTTTGTATTTGGTGTCCATAACGTACCTCGGTGATTTATGATATATTTATTATAATCTGTTGAGATTATATCACCGACGTATGGATTATTCAATGGATTTAAGTGTAATTAAAATGGAATTAAGTGTCTTTTTGGATCGAAAAACAAACAAAACGTTAAACGGCGAAAAAATAAGTGCGGCAAAATATGCCGCACAACATTATCAGTATAACACAACAAAATGTTATTGTCAATAGAAAATAACATTTTTATAGACAGATTATACATATTTCTGTTGGTTGCACAAAAACTTTTAGTAAACTTTGTACAATATATGTATTGAAAAAGGGTAGAAAATATGGTAACATATAAGCGAAGAAAGGGTGAGTCCAATGTACAAGTAAACAAAACCGAAGTCTTTTGAAGGGCGGAAGGCTAAGGTAAAAAAACAAGAGCCTAAATATAGATTGTGAGGTAAATGTTTTCAAATAACGTTTAGTCAGGAAAGCCAAGAGAAGAAGAGCTTGTGAGTTTTGAAAAAGAGTGAAGCTTCAGATGAGAGTAGCCGAAGAGAACGAAAGATGATCTCGCTTAAGAGAAAATGTGAGTGTGGCGTGTAAAGAAAAGATCGGGAGAATTTGAAGTGAGTAGCAATATAAGAAAGAGAGGTTAATCATTGATGTTAGATATCAAGAGTGAACAGAAATGACCCTTGACTGCAATACGGATTATGAAGCAGTCAAGGGTTGTTTGTTTTATACGACATTTTCGGGAAAGCTATTGACAAAGCCCGATTAGTTTGATAAAATAATCGGGTACGTGATTCAGTACTTTTTAAATAGTGTTTAAGTATTTCAAAAAGACTAACGTCGGCACAGTTGGTATTACGAAAAGAATATTTTTTGAAATAAATATTCTAAAGAGACTAACGGTGGCACAATTGGTATTACGAAAAGAATATTTTTTG
>JAZNOI010000087.1:0-9215 GCA_045580755.1 Eubacteriales bacterium
CTCGATCTCCGTTATGATCCTCTCCATATCCTCAACGGTGATCATCGAACGCTTGTAGCACGCTTTGTCAAGCCCGTTCAGTATCTTGTTTCTGTCAAATATCTGACGCGTTCCGTTTTTCTTTATAACGATGATCGGCACCGTTTCGTGCACTTCATACGTCGTAAAACGCCTTCCGCACGAAAGGCATTCTCTCCTTCTTCTGATCTCCGAATCGGTCGGACGGCTATCGATAACCTTGCTTTCCGTTTTTCCGCAAACAGGACATTTCATACCGTATTCCTCCTATTTTTTGTTTTTTGTGTCAGCTCAAAGACCGCGCACGACGCATTTGCCGCCGTTTTCTATAACGGCGTTTGCCGTTTCTTCAACGTATGACGACGGATGCGGCGCCGGACAGTTTTCGATCTGTCTGTACTGCTGCAAATAGTAGTCGCTGTCCTCTGCCAGCTCTGTTGATATTCTTATAATATCGCTCTTTTGGAGTTCAGGATAATAAGTCGTTCTGAACTCGTAGGATATGCCGCTTTTCTTTAAATACTCTATGCTCTCAAGCACTTTTTCGGTATCGATCTCTGTTCGGCACAGCTCCGAATATCTGTCGATCGGCGCCTTAAGGTCCATGGCAACGTAGTCTATATAGCCTTTTTTGCACAATCCTTTCAAGATATCGGGATTTGTGCCGTTCGTATCGAGCTTAACCTTAAAGCCCATTGCCTTTACCGTTTTCACAAAGCTTTCGAGGTCAGGTTGCAGAGTCGGCTCCCCGCCCGATATCACTACGCCCTTCAAAAAGCCCTTTCTTTTATTCAGATAATCGAGCACCGTCAGCTCGTTAACTTTCGGAACGTCGCCGTATAATATGTGCTTATTATGGCAGTAATCGCACCTCATATTGCATCCGGGGGTAAACACCACGCAAGACATTATCTTCGGAAAATCCACAAAAGACGATTTTTGGAATCCTGCAATTTTCATCTGTTCTAATTACTCTCTTTAATCAATCTATCAGCAAAAAATTAATCAATGCGTTTTGCTTGCATATCACAATATCCGGGCATTTGCAAACAAATACCCGGATATACGTAGTTATTGTCAGATAACGAATTTCTTTCTGAGCATATATTCTTCTCTCTTGCCCTTGTTGTAGTTCTGAACGGGGCGGAGATAGCCGACAACTCTCGACCATACCTCTGCCTCCTGTCCGCACTCGGGACACTGGAAGTGTTCGCCTACAATATAGCCGTGATCGGGGCATATCGAGAACGTAGGTGTGATCGAAATATAAGGCATCTTATATTTGTCAAATACCGACTTGATAAGATCCTTGCACACCTGGATATCCTCAATGCGCTCGCCGATATAAAGGTGGTATACTGTACCGCCCGTATAAAGCGACTGAAGCTCATCCTGAAGCTCCATGCACTCGAATATATCGTCTGTGTATCCGACGGGAAGCTGGCTGGAGTTCGTATAGAAGGGCTCTTCCTTGCCTGCCTGGATAATGTCGGGATACATTTCGTGGTCAAGTTTTGCAAGACGGTAGGTCGTTCCTTCGGCGGGAGTTGCTTCAAGGTTATAAGAATGTCCCGTCTCTTCCTGGAACTGACTCATAAGCTCTCTGAGGAAGTTCATAACTTCGATCGAGAAGTTCTTGCCCTCTTCGGAGCCGATATCTTTACCGAGGAAGTTAAGGCAGCATTCATTCATACCGACAAGACCGATCGTGTTAAAGTGGTTTGTCCAGTATTCGCCCGTGCGAGCCTTAATGTTTCTGAGATAATACGTCGAATAGGGATAAAGTCCCTTATCGGACTGGTGTTCAATTATCTTTCTCTTTATCTCGAGAGAAGTTTTACCGATTCTTGCAATATTCTCAAGTCTCTCGTAAAACTCTTCTTTTGTCTTGCTGAGATAGCCGATCCTGGGCATATTTATAGTGTAAACGCCGATAGAGCCGGTCATGGGGTTGGAACCGAACAGACCGCCGCCGCGCTTGCGAAGCTCTCTCTTATCGAGTCTGAGACGGCAGCACATTGATACCGCGTCTTCGGGCGAAAGGTCGGAGTTTACGTAGTTTGCAAAGTAAGGAATACCGTACTTGCAAGTTATCTTCATAAATTCGTCAACAACGGGGCTGTCCCACTCAAAATCTTTCGTAATATTGATCGTAGGAATGGGGAAAGTAAATACTCTGCCCTTTGCATCGCCTTCGAGCATTACTGCACAGAAAGCCTTGTTGAACATATCCATCTGCTCCTGGAAGTCGCCGTATACTTTATCTTTGTATTCACCGTGAATAATAACGGGCTCATTCTTCAAAGTATTCGGAACCTTAACGTCAAAAGTGAGGTTCGAGAAGGGGCACTGGAAACCTACACGGGTGGGAACGTTGATATTAAATACGAATTCCTGAATGCACTGTTTTACCTGCTCGTACGTAAGATTGTCGTAGTAAATAAAGGGTGCGCAATATGTATCGATCGAGCTCCAAGCCTGTGCGCCTGCCGTTTCGCCCTGAGTCGTAAACGTCGAGTTTACGATCTGTCCGAGGAACGAACGAAGGTGGCCTGCAGGTTTGCTTTCAACCTTTCCGCCTACTCCGCCGAAGCCGTCCATAAGGAGCTGTCTGAGATCCCAGCCCGCACAGTACGGACCGAAAAATCCAAGGTCGTGAATGTGTGCGTCGCCGCTCTCATGCGCCTTTCTGACGTCCTCGGGATATACTTCATAAAGCCAATATTTCTTCGTAAACGCCTCTCTGACGTAGTTGTTAAGACCGTTTACCGATCTCTGCATATTTGCATTTTCCTTGATCGACCAGTCCTTGTCGCCGAGGTAGTTGCCGAACATATCGATCGTAGCTCCGATAAGAGAATCGATCTCTCTTGCCTGTTTTCTCTTCTGACGGTAAAGGATATACGCCTTTGCAACGGTTGCATATCCGTTTTCTATCAGAACCTGCTCAACAATATCCTGTACCCCTTCGACGTCGGGAGTGGAATCCTTGTATTTTTCTTCTGCCTTTTCAACGACCATCATGGTAAGACGGCTTGCATTGTACTCGGA
The DNA here is from genome assembly GCA_045580755.1 of Eubacteriales bacterium. GTDB lineage: Bacteria > Bacillota > Clostridia > Oscillospirales > CAG-272 > RGIG1995. Next base: position 3,070 of record JAZNOI010000087.1, read on the forward strand.
ATCGTATTCGCATGCGGTAAAAGCATTACGAATGGCTTTTGTGATCTTTATCTCGTCAAAAAGCTCAACGCGTCCGTCTCTTTTTACAATATGTGTAAACATCGTTTTCCTCCGTTTTATCAGTCATTTTTTCGCTAGTGAGAACATTATAACACAGTACCAAATATTGTGTCAAGTGTTTTATGCAACACAATATATAGTGTGTTGTGACATTTGCTATATCTCCCGGCCCCGCTTGGCAATACCCCAAAAAAGCTTGATTCTATGCTCCAAAAACAGCTTTTTCGACAAATTTTTTCCCAAGATTTTGTATCCTAAAAAAACCATTTCCACAATATGTAGGCAGAAAATTTTTTTATTATTTCTTGTTATGTTAAAACCTATGTGTTATAATTGTTTTCGGTTAGATATAAAAAAGGAGCGATACAAATTGGGATGCCTATATGAGTTTTTATTCGAGCTGGTCCTCGAAGTTTTTTTCGAGGGGTATATAAAACTTATGCAGCTTTTTACCGAAAAGCTTAACGTCAGCCCCGACAGGCGCAAGAAAATTAATTCTGCCGTAAGGATATATGCGGCAATACTTTTAGTTTCGCTTTTTTGCGGACTGATACTTCTGCTTATAAACTCTCCGACCCTAAAACTCATCGGCAACCTTCTCGCCCTTATTCCCATTATTTTAAGCGTGATACAGATCGTTGTCGGATTATTACTTAAACTGATCAAATAAACCTATCGCGGCCGCACACCGAAAGTTGTGCGGCGTTTTTTTGTACTTTATTGATTTTATACAAGCAATATGATATAATTATCGGTAGATAAAAAACCAACCAAAAAACTACTCAAGAGAGGTATAAAAAATGATCAAACATATCGTAATGTGGAAATTCAAAAATGAAGCGGAAGGCAGAACGAAGCTTGAAAACATGGAACTTGTAAGAGACAGGCTTTACGCGCTCGTTCCCGTCGTACCCCAGATCAAAAAAATGGAGATCGGATTTGACTTCGGAAAAACGCCTATGTCTTATGATATGATGCTCTACACTGAATTTGAAACAAAAGAGGATCTCGATATTTATGCCGTTGACGGCGAACACGCAAAAGTTAAAAAGATCGTTGCCGCAACGACCGAAGCAAGAGTTGTTCTCGATTACGAGGCATAAGCATATACTGTATTAACTGTAAGGCGGTGGCTGTATGACACCTTTGACCAAGCGTTTACTTTCCAAAACCGAATATACGAGAAGGGTCGACGCCGTTTTTTTAGGGCTCATACTGCAAATGCTGCTGTTTGAGATCAGCCCCGGCGTAACAAATATCCTGTCGGACTTTATGTCGGCTGTCGGACTCAGCAAAAACGGCGCATTGTTTTCAAACGTACAAAGTATTTGTTCCATTATACTTTATTGCGTGTCTTTTTTGCTCCCCGCCTTCTTTATTTCAAAAAGCGTTTTCGGTGGATCGGAGCTGAACGACGGATGCGAAAACGAATCCGCCGCAATATCGTTTAAGGCTGTCTGTCCCGACAAATTCGTACTCGTCGTCATATCCGCACTCGGATGTATTTCGGGAGCGAGCTATATCACCGTAACGTTTGCAAAGCTGCTTGAAAAAGTCGGAATCGGCTTTATAGCCTATGCTCCTGCCGTTCCCGACGATGTATTCGGCATCATCTTGCTTTTCGTATCATCGGTACTCGTCCCCTCTTTTGTGGAAGAGATACTGTTCAGGAAAGCCATACTCGGCAGTCTTATGAAATACGGCAAATGGACTGCAGTCATCATTTCTTCAACAGCATTTTCACTTATGCACCGAAACCCCATGCAGTTTATCTTTACGTTCATCGGCGGTATATTCATGGGAGTATTAACGGTGAAATGTAACTCCGTTATTCCCGCGATGATCTTGCATTTTTCCAACAACGCGCTGTCATTCGTCTATATGCTTATAGGAAGATTTGCGGGAGAACAAGTATATTCTTATACCGTGCCGACGTTTGAGTTGGCGTTAAACGTTGCCGGGGCTTTTTGCCTGGTGATACTTATTCTAAAAAAATATTTCAAACTCGACGGCAAGCAAAACGATCTCGGCTTTTCACCTGTTTTAAATTCGGTTCGTCTGCTCCCCTGTTTTTACGTTCTGTTTTGCTTGTATCTGTCAACTTATTGGGTGATATTTATATGACCGAAACTGTTACACACGACTACGAATATTATATGAAAGCTGCCATTGAAGAGGCTAAGAAAGCCGCCGCTATCGGTGAAGTTCCGGTAGGGGCTTTGGTCGTATGCGAAGGCAGAATAATATCGGCGGCGTTCAACACACGCGAAACGGGAAAGAATGCTCTTCACCACGCAGAGATCAAAGCTATCGACGGTGCTTGCAATGCTCTGGGCGGCTGGAGACTCCACAAGTGCGATCTCTACGTTACCCTTGAGCCTTGCCCCATGTGCGCGGGCGCGATCGTTAATTCAAGAATAAAAACGGTAATATTCGGTGCATCCGACCGTAAAGCAGGAGCGTTCGGAAGCGTGTTTAATATGAACGATTTTCCGTTAAACCATAAGCCCGAGATAGTCAGCGGAATATGCTCCGATGAGTGCGCGGCGCTCTTGTCGGCTTTTTTTGCAAACCTCAGAAAAAAACAGTAATACTACGAATACAGAAAATTGTGGAAAATATGGACATTGTAAAAATATTACATACGGACATGCATTTGACCGTATGCGTAAAACCGCCCCTCTCTCTTTCGCAAAGCGACGAAAAAAATTCGCCTTCAATGACCGATCATCTTGCCGCCGAAACAAACGCTTTTCACAAAGTCATACACAGACTTGATTTCGGTGTAGGCGGTACGATGGTCTATGCAAAAAGCGACTTCGCCGCCGCTTTTCTTTCGGCAGATATACAAAACAAAGTCTTCCAAAAAGAATATTTGGCAGTCGTATTCGGAAAGCCCTCAGAAAGTTCGGGCGTTTATAAAGACCTTCTTTTCAAAGACTCCTCGAAAAACAAGTCTTTCGTTGTTGACAGAATGAGAAAAGGGGTGAAAGAGGCAAGCCTGGAATATAAGGTGCTTGAAACGGTCAAGACCGAAAAAGGCGAGCTCTCACTCGTATGGATCAAGCTCCATACGGGCAGGACCCACCAGATAAGAGTTCAGTTTTCTTCGAGAAAGACTCCGCTGTACGGAGACGGGAAATACGGCAGCCGCACGAATGAAAAAATAACGGCGTTGTGGTCGTTTAAACTTTCTTTCAGGCACCCCGCCTCAAAAAAGAACGTCAGCTTTTCTTCTCTTCCCGACGGCGTTTTTCCCTGGAACGCGTTTAATATTCCCGATTTGCTCGAAAAAAACGTATAAATATCATTAATTATATTAAGTTATCGCAAGTTTTTATTGACTTAACGCAGTTTAACGTCTATAATTATTTTATTAAAGCATAAACCCAATACAAAAAAAGAGGTGCTATTATGGCAAGAAGAAAAAAGGAAATCAAGATAGGCGTATTCGGCCTTCACCGCGGATTGTCTTTCGTTAAAAATCTCAAGAGGATCAAAGGTGTAAAGATCGTTGCCGTTTGCGAAAAGCTTGATGCAGAGATCGAAAAAGCAAAAGAGTTTCTCCCCGAAGAAACACTTATTTTCAAGAACTTCGATGAGTTTATCGATGCCGGTATGGATGCTGTCGTTTTGGCAAACTACTTCCACGAGCACGCAAAATATGCAATTAAAGCTCTCGAAAAGAAGATACACGTTTTGAGCGAAACGACTGCCGCTCCCACGTTGGGCGAATGCGTTCAGCTCTGCCGTGCAGTTGAAAAATCAAGATGCAAATATATGCTCGGCGCAAATACGAGCTGGATGCCCGGTGTCAGAGAGCTCCAGACACTTTATAAGCAGGGCGTGATCGGCGATGCCATTTACGGTGAAGCTGAATATCTGCATCCCTGGGAATCCGAACCCACGGGCTTCAACAACAGAAACCCCGAAAGCTACACACACTGGAGAAAGCATCTCCCCCGTACGTTCTACAATATGCACTCTCTCGGCGCGTTGATGGAGATCACAGGCTCCGTTCCCGTAAAGGTTTCGGGAAAAGCTTGTTATTCACCTAAATTTACCGAAGCTATGAGCGCTCCCTACATCGGCGACTCTTCCGGTATTTCTATCACCGAAATGGACAACGGTGCTGTATTTACGGCAACGGGCTGCTCATCTCTCGGACCTATAAGCAAGTGGTTCAGAATCGCCGGAGACAAGGGTAACATCGAAACGCTCCGTTTTGACCAGTGCGGTGTTCGTATCGATCCTATGAAATGGCTCGTTCCCGAAGGCGACGAAACAAACGGACAGAAGATCTACTACCCCGAAGATGCAAGATCGACCGGTATTTTCACCGATAAAGAGATCAAGTATGCAGATCTTCCCCCCGCAACAAAGAACGGCCACGCAGGACACTGTGACTTCTGGCTTACACTTTACTTCATCAAGTACCTCAGAGGCGAGGTCGAACCCTTCTTTAACGTATACAGAGCAACGGCTCTTTCTGCAGCGGCTATCCTCTCATGGAGAAGCATTCTCAACGGCGGTAAAGAATATGAGATCCCGAACTTTGCCGACAAGAGACGCAGAAGAAAATACGAAAAAGACCTTGTTTCTCCCTTCCCCAAGGAAGACGGCACAGTTGATATTCCTTGCTGCAGCAAAGAAGAATACAACCTGTTCAAGAAATACAACGTTGAATAATTCTCAAAACATATTTTTAAGGCAGTCGAAAAATCGACTGCCTTTTTATCATTTATTTCCAAAAAGGAATTTGAGTGGTTTTGGATATATCAAAAAAACTTGCCAAAGCCTTTGATTTATTGTATAATTAAAGTAGTGTATGAAGCGTGTTTGTCAGTGAATATTTCTTAACACACGACTTTATCAGCACAAGTGTCAATTTAATTTAACGTAGATTGGATAGGATATTATGATCTAGACCAAAATAAACTTTAACAAATCAAAAAGATTTATTAAAATGGTAATAACCACGGAGGAATAAAAAATGTGTACATCCCGTAGATTAAAAAACAGACTAGTATCTTTATACTCGTAGCATCGAATGAAATGTCAAGTGAATCTGGTCTTACTTTAGATAATGTGGTTATTTGCGGAAATTCATCATTAACAATACTTGATTAATAATAGGAGTTGTTATGAAAAATACAATTAATATTGTGTTAATAACACTATTGTGTGTTTTGGTTTTATGTAATTGTTCTAAAAACAATACTAATATATCAATAGGCACACTGAATCAAGAAGATACAAGCATAGATACATCAATAAGCACACCGAACCAAGAGGATACAAACATAGACACATCAATAAGCATACCGAATCAAGAAGATACAAGCATAGATACATCAATAAGCATACCGGACCAAGAGGACATTACAAATATAGACCCATCTATACTATATAATATTGCAATATCTTCACCGGGACCGGGATTTAGAGGTCCAAACTCAATAGTTGATTACGTTTTTTTAGATGAAGAAAAGTATGCAGACTATGTATTTCCGAAAAATGTATCAGTAGAAGTAGACGGAAAAGTATACAACTGTGTATTTGTATGGGAATTCAACGATCCTTATGATTATTCTCCAAGAGCAAAATATAGAGCCGCCGGAATTAGCATAGTAATCGACCATGAAGGAAATGTTTTGAACTGGGATGATCAAAAATATTATACACCCAGCGATATAGAAGCTATTCCGCAGCAGGATTGTGTGGAAATTGCAAAAAACTATTTATCAGCATATACGGACGTTGATAGATTTGTAATGCAAGTTACTGACTATACAGATTATTATTCAGTTAGTTTTATAAAATATGTTGGGGATATACCAACCAAAGAACGAGTGTTTTTTACGGTGCTAAAAAACGGAATTATCACCTCTTATCATTCTTACCTTCTTAATAGCATTGAAGATGATTATGTATACGATTTTGATGATGAGATAGTTCAAAAAACAATAGATTATAAACTTGCGTTAATGTATAATGATATTTCAGATGAATACTCCGAATTAAAAATCAAATCAACATATAAAAACTTGTGCAAGTTGAAAGATGGTACTATTGGATTAATTGTA
>JAZNOI010000088.1:0-16115 GCA_045580755.1 Eubacteriales bacterium
CCGTATATCCTTTTTATCTCTCTGTAATCAGTCGCTAACGTAAGGCAAAAGAGCGATCTGGCGAGCACGCTTAACAGCGATCGTTACCTGACGCTGATGCTTTGCACAAGTTCCGGTAATTCTTCTGGGGAGAATCTTGGAACGTTCGCTGATATATTTTCTGAGACGAGCTGTGTCTTTGTAATCGATATGTTCGATCTTTTCAGCACAGAACTGGCAAACTTTCTTTCTCTTGCGGTTGTTCTGGCGGAAAGGCTTCTGTTCTCTATCCATTTTCTGAATCCTCCTGTTTAAATTCGTGTGGCACTGATCATGCCGTAATTCTGCCTATAATCAGAAAGGCAGATCCTGATCTCCGGTAATAACCTCAAAGTCAGGTGCTGATTCTGTCGAATAAGAAGGCACACCAAAATTATCTGCCGAACCCTGATACTGTGTATTTTCAGACTTGCTGTCAACAAAATGCACTTCATCAACAACTATATCAGTAGCATATCTCTTGTTGCCCTGAGGATCATTCCAAGTTCTGTTCTGGAGTGTTCCCGTTATGCAAATAGAACTGCCTTTTCTGAAATATCTCGTAATAAATTCAGCGGTGCTTCTCCAAGCTGTGCAGTTAAAAAAGTCGCTCTGCTGATTAACCTGTCCGTCAGATGACTTTGCAGGTCTGCGATTTACTGCAATAGAAAACGATGTGAATACTATACCGTTAGGAGTAGTCTTCAATTCGGGATCTGCTGTGATACGTCCGCCAAGGATTACTTTGTTGAAATTAAAATTCGCCACGGTGTTTACCCTTCTTTCTTATTCTTACTTTCCTGCTTTAACTACAATGGAACGCATGATTCCTTCGGTAATACCGAAAATACGCTCAAGTTCAGCAACGAATTGAGCAGGAGCGCTGAACTTAACGAGTACGTAATAACCTTCATTGAGGTCATTGATGGGATATGCAAGTCTGCGCTTGCCCCACTCGTCAACTTCTTCAACCGAGCCGTTGTCTGCAATAAGCTTTGTGAATTTCTCAACAAGAGCTTTTGTTTCTTCTTCACCATTCTGAAGATCAACAACAAATATCGTCTCGTATGACGCATTTACCTTTTCCATATTTTACACCTCCTTATGGACTTCGGCCGTATGCTCTCGGCATACAGCAAGGAGAAACTTTGTATAAAAAGTTTCGCTCAGTTATAATACAATATATTATATTGTTTTGTCAACCATTTTAAAAAAATTTACAATTTGTATACATTTTCCAACATTAAACCGTTACTTTTTGCCGTTTTTCTTTTTACTTTGCGGCTTTCTTGCTTTATTCCCTTTTGCAAAATATTCGGATCTTGCTTTATTCTTGGGTTCTGTTTTTTTCAAAGGGGGAACGAGACACTCTTTTCCAAAACCGATAAGATCGTTCCTTCCGCATTTTTCAAGAGCCTTTCTCACGATCTCGTTATTCTCTCTTTTGTTCCACTGAAGAAGAGCCCTCTGCATCTTCTTTTCTTCATAATCCTTTGCAACAAAAACGTCTTTTCCGCTGAACGGATCAATGCCGGTATAATACATAACCGTCGATGCGGTTCCCGGAGTCGGATAAAAGTCCTGTACCTGCTCGGGAGAATAACCGCTTTTCTTCAAGTAAACAGCCAACTCCACTGCATCTTTCAGCGTACTTCCGGGATGGCTTGACATCAAATAAGGCACCAAATACTGCTCTTTTCCGATGGCGTTCGTAAGCTCAAAAAACCTCTTTCTGAATCTTTCGTATACAGAAAAATCGGGTTTTCCCATCATCTTCAAAACCCGCGACGAACAATGCTCGGGAGCAACCTTCAACTGCCCGCTCACATGATCTCTGACAAGCTTTTTAAAGAATTTTTCATCTTTATCGAGTATGAGATAGTCAAACCGTATTCCCGAGCGAACAAAAACCTTTTTTACCCCCGGCACTTTCTCGATCTTAGAAAGCATATCGTTATACTCCGTATGGTTTACTTTCAAATTCTTGCAAGGCGTTGGGGCTAAGCACTTTCTGTTTTTACATACACCTGCAGTCTTTTGCTGCTGACACGACGGATATCTGAAATTAGCCGTCGGACCGCCGACATCGTGGATATATCCCTTAAAACCGTCCATTTTGGTTATTTTTTCGGTTTCTTCCACTACAGACTCGACACTACGCGAGCGAACGCTTCTTCCCTGATGAAAAGCGATCGCACAGAAATTGCAAGCACCAAAGCATCCTCTGTTGTGAGTTATCGAAAACTCAACTTCGTTTATGCCCGGCACTCCGCCAAGATCTTTATATTTCGGATGGTAAGCTCTCGTAAAAGGCAGGCTGTATACCTCGTCAAGCTCCTCTCTTTCAAGAGGAGGCATCGGGGGATTCTGCACAAGCATTTTACCGTCGTAATATTCAACGACCGCTTTGCCGTTTATATGATCGTTTTCCTTGTATTGCAGCGCAAATGCGTCGGCATATTTCTTTTTGCTCTCTTTAAGCTCGTTAAAATCATATCCGCCCGCACTCTCAAACTGAAGCTTCTCATCGTCTTTGCATACGTATACAGTTCCGCGTACGTCTCTTATTTTTTTTACGGGAACGCCTTTATCGAGTAGCTCTGCAATACGCAAAACCGACTTTTCTCCCATTCCGTACGAAAGTATATCGGCTCTCGAATCAATAAGTATAGATCTTCTTATCCTGTCATCCCAATAATCGTAGTGCGCAAAACGGCGCAAAGATGCTTCAAGACCGCCTATGATTATCGGAATATCTCCGTATGCTTCTCTTATTCTGTTGCAATACACGATAACGGCTCTGTCAGGTCTGTTACCCATTTTGCCGCCCGCCGAATAATAATCGTACGAACGTTTCTTTTTTGAAACGGTATAGTGGGCAACCATAGAATCGATATTTCCGCTCGTAACCAAAAAACCAAGCCTCGGTCTTCCGAATTCCTTAAATGCCTCTGCGCTCTTATAATTGGGCTGAGACAAGATCGCAACCTTAAAGCCTGCATTTTCAAGCACTCTTGAAATAATTGCAACACCAAAAGACGGGTGGTCAACATAAGCATCTCCCGTCACGTACACAAAGTCGGGCTGCCCCCAGCCCTTTTCTTCCATTTCTTTTTTATCGGTAGGTAAAAATCTGTTTTTATCAATCATAATTAACCTAAAATCAATATAATCAATTTAAAAAATGAGCAAATGAGCTGTATCGCCAAAAGAGATACAGCTCAAATATTCTTTATTTCTTAACTTCAACCATTTCGAAAGCTTCGAGAATGTCGCCCTCTTTAATGTCATTGAACTTTTCAAGTCCGACACCGCACTCAAATCCCTGCATAACTTCTTTTGCATCGTCTTTAAAGCGCTTGAGCGAGCTGATCTTATCCTCGAAAATAATTACACCGTCACGTACAACGCGTATCTGAGAGTTTCTTGTGATCTTTCCGTCCTGAACGTAAGAACCTGCGATAGTTCCGACTTTAGGTACGTGGATAGTCTGTCTGACCTCTGCGTGACCGAGAACTTCTTCACGGAACTCAGGAGCAAGCATACCCTTCATAGCAGCTTCGATCTCTTCGATACATTCGTAAATAATACGGTAGGTTCTGATCTCAACGTCCTGTCTTTCAGCCGAGTCTATGGCCTTCTTATCGGGACGAACGTGGAAACCGATGATAATAGCGTTTGAAGCTGCGGCAAGCATAACGTCACCTTCTGTAATACCGCCTGCTGCAGTATGGATAACGTTTACTTTAACCTCGTTGTTCGAAAGTTTTTCGAGCGACTGCTTAACAGCTTCCGCACTACCGTTAACGTCGGCTTTTACGATAATATTAAGATCCTTTGTTCCCTCGCTGATCTGTGCAAACAGATCGTCAAGAGAAACCTTGGAATTAGCCTTAAATGCAGCTTCTTTCTGCTGTGCTTTTCTCTGATCGGCAAGCGTACGCGCCATTCTTTCGTCTTCAACGGCATTGAATTCGTCTCCCGACTCGGGAACTTCTGCAAGACCGACGATCTCGACAGGAACAGAAGGTCCGGCACTCTTAACGTTCTTGCCCTTGTCATCGAGCATAGCTCTGACGTGTCCTACCGACGTTCCGGCAATAACAACGTCGCCTACCCGTAACGTACCTGCCTGAACGAGAACCGTCGCAACGGGACCTCTGCCCTTGTCAAGCTTGGATTCGATAACTATACCCTTTGCTCTTCTGTTGGGGTTAGCCTTGAGGTCTTTAACTTCTGCAACGAGAAGTACGTTTTCGAGAAGATCGTCGATACCCATCTTTGTGAGCGCAGATACGGGAACACAGATAACGTCGCCGCCCCATTCTTCGGGAACAAGCTCATACTGTGTGAGGCTCTGTTTGATATTATCGGGATCAGCAGCCGGCTTATCCATCTTGTTTATAGCAACAATTATTTCTATACCCGCAGCTTTTGCATGGTTAATAGCTTCAACGGTCTGAGGCATAATGCCGTCATCTGCCGCAACAACGAGAATTGCGATATCAGTAGCCATTGCACCTCTTGCACGCATAGCGGTAAACGCCTCGTGTCCGGGGGTGTCAAGGAACGTTATATCCTCGCCGTTTATATTAACTCTGTATGCACCGATGTGCTGAGTAATACCGCCTGCTTCTCCTGCCGTTACGTTTGCGTGGCGGATAGCATCGAGCAGTGATGTCTTACCGTGGTCAACGTGACCCATAACGCATACGACGGGAGGACGCTTAACAAGGCTTTCTTCGCTGTCCTCTTTTTCATCGAAGAGCTTTTCTTCGATCGTAACGACAACTTCCTTGGAAACCTTGATTCCAAGCTCATCGGCGATCAAAAACGCCGTATCGTAGTCGATGACCTGGTTTACGTTCGCCATAATACCAAGCTTCATAAGTCTCTTGATCGTTTCAGCGGCGGTAACCTTCATTCTCACAGAAAGTTCGCCCACCGTTATCTCGTCGGGAACTTCTATCTGGAGCTGAAGCTTCTTAGCTCTTTCAAGCTCTGCTTTCTTGATCTTTTCAAGAGCGAGCTTTTCTTTATCTTTATTCTTATCAAATTTACCGTTATTGTTTTGTTTCTTGACCTTTTTGCGTTCTGCAGAATAGTTCATATTGTGATCTGAAACAAAATTTTCAAGTCTTTCGTCGTACTTCGAAAGGTCAACGTGCGTACCTCTCGTATCGACAACTCTCGTGCCTGCCACGTGGTTGCTCTGTCTGACTGCATCTGGTGCATCGGGTAGAACTCTTTCAACCTTGAGTTCCTGTCTGTGCTGTCTCTGTTGAGCAGGCTGTTTTTTCTGGTCTTTCTTTTTAAAGTTATTCTCTTTAGGCTGTTCGGGTGCTTGAGTATTGTTGGGTCTTCCCGTTTCGAAACGAGTTTTTTCAACGGGGGAAGGCTGTTTGTTCGCCTTCTGAGCCGGTTCTGCCGCCTTTTGTGCGGGACGTGCCTGCTCGGGACGCTTGGTATCTGCAGAGTTTGATTTGGGTGCGACAGTTGCTTTTGCCTCTGTAACGACCGGCTTTGCTTCTGCAACCTTCTCTTTCTGTGCAGGTTCTTCTTCAACCTTCTTTTCCGTCTTGGGCTCCTCTGCCTTTTCTTCGGGAGCCTGCTGTACCTTTTTAGGTTCCTTTATCTTGAGTTCACCGTCAATATATTTTCCGATTCCCTCAAACTGTTTATTAATTGTCAAATGATTGAAAATAACAGCAAATTCATCGGGAGTCAATACCGCCATATGCGTTCTTCCCGTCATTCCGTAAGAGTCCAGAATCTCAACAATCTCTTTGCTCTTAACGTCAAAATCCTTTGCTATATTACTGATACGATATTTTTGATTCGATAACATATAAGCACCTCTTTAAACCAGCTTTTTGATCGCATCTCTGAAATTGCAATCAACTATTGCCACCGAAGAGACAAGACTCATCTTTCCGACAGCATGGGATATTTCATCCCTCGTAAACTTTAATTGTGCGTATTCAACACCGTAATAATCACAACAGTTTACGATTTTTTTGTATGTGTTTTGGGACACATCGGAAGCAATCACCACAAAGAACACTTTTTTGCCCGATCTTATTGCATCGGTAACAATTTCCGTTCCCGTAATGATTTTTCTCGCTCTTGCAGCCAGTCCCAGCATTCCGAGAATCTTTTCATTACTCATTTTCCGTGAGTTCACTTTCCAACGCATCGTATACTTCTTCAGGAATCTCACATTCAAGACTGCGTTCAAAACGCTTGGCTTTTCTTGCCTTCTTGAAACACTGAACGTTTTTGCATACGTAAGCTCCGCGTCCCGATTTCTTTCCCGTGAAGTCCAAAGAAACGCTTCCGTCGGGCGCTCTCACCACTCTAAGCAGTGAAGCTTTCGGAAATGACATTCCACATCCCGAGCATCTTCTTTCCGGTATTTTCTTTTTCGGCAGCGTCTGTCCCATTTTATCCTCCGGTAAACGATCGATTAAAGATCTGTTTTTATGTCTATTTTAAAGCCTGTCAGTCTTGCAGCAAGACGAGCATTCTGTCCTTCTTTGCCGATTGCGAGCGACAACTGATCGTTGTCAACGAGAACTTTGCAAGAACGTTCTCCGTCGATTATGACCTGGCGTACAGCCGCGGGAGAAAGAGCTGCTCTGATAAATTCTGCAGCGTCCTCGTTGTACTTAACAACGTCGATTTTTTCACCGCCGAGTTCATCAACTATTCCGCCTATTCTCATACCTCTGTTACCGATACATGCACCGATAGGATCTACGTTTTCATCTCTCGAAACAACGGCAAGCTTCGTTCTCGAGCCGGCTTCTCTGGACACACCCTTGATAATGACCGTACCGTCCTGGATCTCGGGCACTTCCATTTCAAAAAGTCTCTTTACCATTCCGGGATGTGTTCTCGAAAGGGTAACCAAAGGTCCGTACGCTTCTTTTCTGACTTCGGTAACAAAAACCTTAACTCTGTCGCCGTCGTTGAATCTTTCGCCGGGAATAAGTTCGGATTTAAGTATCTTTGCAATACTTGTTCCCGTATCAACGATAACGTCTCCGGTAACGGCATCCGTTCTCTGAACGACAGCTGACATGATCTCTTCTTTTTTGTCTTCGTATTCCTTTACTCGAATACTTCTTTCAGCTTCTCTGATTCCCTGAATAATAACCTGTTTAGCAGTAGTAGCGCTCAGTCTTCTGAAATTCTTGGGATCGAGTTTTACTTCGGCAACACCGCCGAGAGCATATCTTTTGCTTATCTTCTTAGCATCCTCAAGAGTAATCTGAAGATGCGGATCTTCAACTTCTTCAACAATATCTTTCAACGCAAACACTTTCATATCCTTTTTTACGGGATCGAGTTTGATCTTCACGTTGCTGTTTCCGCCCTGTTCTCTCTTAAAAGCAGAAACCAATGCTGCTTCGATCCTCTCGAGCATATAAGTCTTCGGAATACCCTTTTCTTTTTCGAGCAAATCGATGGCGTTAAAAACTTCCGTATTCATTTTCGCTGTACGACACCGTATTTTTTACAAATGCCGTTTCCTCCATTTATAAATTATCTGTTTATTAATCAAATCAATGCGTTCAATCAAAATCGAACACTGTTTTTATTTTCGAGACCTTACTCTTTTCGAGCTCGATAATTTTACCGTTTTCTTCGATCGCAAAAACGTTATTATCATCGTCATAGCCTTTTAGCACACCCTTGATGACCTTTCTTCCGTCGAGCGCTGTGAAAAGTCTTACCTCAACGTCCCAGTCTGTGCAAGCATGATAGTGCATAGTATTCTTCAGATCTCTTTCGATTCCGGGCGACGAAACTTCAAGTCTGTACGCCCCCTCAATGGGATCTTCTTCGTCGAGCATCGGGCTGACCGTCATATGCACCTTCTCGCAATCGTTTATATTGATTCCCTCTTCGCTGTCAAGCGTAATGCGCAAAAACCACTCTGCGCCCTCTTTTACATACTCTACGTCCCAAAGAACGTACCCCATTTCGTTTATCGTGGGTTCAAGAAAATCTTTAACTCTGCCCGCAATATTTTTTGCAGGCCTGTCATTCGTTTTTGCCATACTTTTTTCCTTTACATTTTCGGTATTTTCAAAAAAAGCCCTAACATAAAATTTAGAAGAGTGGCAAAAAACCACTCTTCTAACCTTACACTACGTATTATAACACACATTTCTTAAAAATCAATACTTTTTCGAAAAAATTTATACAATTAATAATACGAAGAATTATTTACGTCGAAATTACAGAACGATAAGCGAACGGTCTGTAATAAACTGTGCATCTCTCAAATTGTATTTTTTGATAACATCCTCGTGCACGACCACGTCTCCCATCATACCGTTTATATACTCAAGGAAATCGTTCTTCTTGCAGTATTCGAGAATATTCTCGAACTGCTCAGCATAATTCTGATCTTTATAAGCTTTTTCTCTCAACTCTTTTTTCATAACGATACATATCATATCGTCTTCGGCAATCATCTTACATTCACCGATCTTCAGATCTCTTGCCGTTGTATAAAGCTGTCTTCCGTAAACCGCAACGTCATTTGAAGACATATAATAACCGTCGGCAAACTGTTCTTTCATTATATTCTCGTTGTATTTTTCTTTCAGATCATCGAACTTTTCGCCGTTGTTTAGTTTTTTCATTATATCCTGAGCAAGCGCTTTTTTCTCGTTCTGTTCTGCCTCGGTCAAAGTCTTCGTCTTGTAACTCTGTGCATCGTTGTCAAAAACCATTTCGCCCTTATCGTTAAGCTCGTACTCATACGAAACGTATATCTGGATCATATCGAGTCTGTAATAGTTTTCTTTGTAAAACTTCTCAAGAACCTCGGAGTCCGATTTGATCGCACGAGGTCCGTTTGCCGCATAAAGAGTTTCGTAAACCGCAGTATTTTTCTTTTTGATCACAAAAAGCTCTCTAAGCATTTTAGAGTCAATATCATACTTATACAATTCTTCGTTCAGCGCCTCTTCAGACCCCCAAGCGAGAATAATATCGTTTACGTAGCTGTCGATCTCTGCGTTATCTGCATCGGAAAGCATCAAGCCGAGGTCATCAAAAAGCTTTTGGCATATCAACGAGTATTTAAAATCAATATCAACGATCTCTCTCAATATCTCCTCGTTCGTTTTGCCGCTTTCGTCCTTTTTGTTCCAGAAAGCATCATTGTCATCCGAGCTTGATACAGAACCCGTCTTAAAATAGGACATCCAATATGAATAAAGGTTTCCGGACATGGTAACACCTTTATATTCCATTGCCACTTCGGGTTTCAAACAAGAGGTAAAAGCAAGCATCATCATGCACAAAACTATCAACAATGCCGATATTCTTATTTTTTTCATATTTATTCTCCGTTTATTATACTTCGATTTTTTCTGTTTTTGTATCTTTTTCGTCTACAGCGTTCAAACTCTCGATGTCTTCGATTTTTAATGCCTTATTATGTACTATAGGATCCCACTCTACCCGCTTAAAAAGAGCTATGACCAAAGAAAGCAGACCGATCACGTCAAAGATCGGGAAAGTTAAACAAAACCAGATCTTTCTGTGCCACTTTATCTTTTTGATCCGCTTGCTCTCGATAATATAAACGTACAATGCTGTCAGAACGCTCTTGATATACGCGATAAGTAATGTTGCAAGACCAAAGATAATAAGCCAGATCAACTGTCCTTCAAAAGAAGACACCTCAGGACTCCGGCCAAAAAGTTTCAAAGTCTCGTTCAAAGCTTTTGGTGTAACGCTGTCTGCAACGCTTTTACTTCCGAACAACAAAAGCGTATACTCAAGTATTTTCACAAGCGAGAACTTCGTAAAATTCGCAAGCGCTCTCGGAAAAACTATCGTCAACATATCAAAGCTCATAAACCTTAGTCTGATATTGTTAAAAACCCTTTTCCAAAGCGGTATATCTTTTATTCTTTCATGATCAGCGTTTTTATTCGCCATACCTTTTGTTACAAAAATATGCGAAAACAACTGCGGTCCCGTCTCAACAAGTGCTTGAATATGACCTTTCGCCCAACGAATCCTCTGGCGCATAACGGTCTTCATATCCACCGGCTGTTCATCATAAAACTCCGCCTTATCGTTGTAGGAGATCTTGTATCCGTTTGCAACGGCGTCGGCAGAAAACGCTCTGTCTTCGGTCAAGCTTGTATAATTCCAGCCGTCTTTTATAACCTCGGCTGCAAACAGAAAACCGGTTCCCTGGATCCTTGTTGCAAGTCTGTACAAAGAACGCGCTCTGTGCTCCTGTCTCACCGTTCTGAGCCAATGTATGCCGTATGAAGCCGATATCCAGTTGTCATCAAAGTTCTTTGTATTTCTGTACGATGTAACGATTTTTTCGCCAGCGTCAAACGAGTCGTTCATATTCTTGATATAGTCGCTTTTCAGAAGGTTGTCCGCGTCGAATATAAAATATCCTTCGTAATGATCGATCCCGTAATCTTTTCTTATACATTCAACGAGATATTGCAAAGCATACCCCTTGGTTCGATGCAGTGGATCAAACCGTTCGTAGCATACAGCACCGTAGCCCCTTGCCACCTCGGAAGTATCATCGGTACAGTTATCGGCAACAACAAATATATCCACAAGCTCGGACGGATAATCCTGCTTTCTTATACTGTCCACAAGATTTCCTATCACGGCGGATTCATTTCTCGCCGCAACCAAAACGGCATATTTATGATCTTTTTTTGCTTTTTTAAACTTTCGGGTAAAGAATATACCCGTATATTTATACGTTGCTTTGACAAAGTATAAAACCAACAGCACGCCCCAGGCAACGTTGATAAACTCTATCAAAAATTCTATTATAAACAAGCCGCAGCCTCCGATTTAAACAAAAGTTTTAAAGGAAGTTTCATACACCGAATACTACCATATTTATCGGTAAAAATCAATAGATTTACACAGATTTACACCGATCTGCATTATTTTGCAGTTATATTTACATACTGTCGTACTATTCGTTTATACTCAAAGCTTCTTTATACTGTGTCAGAATATTTTCTGCAAACCCGAAAATATCGGCACCCTTATCTATCCTACAGCTGACGTAAGGCTTTGAACCGAGGTTCATGAGAACCTTTCCCTTGTTGTTTGCGGCAACGAACGTCCATGCGGCAGCATCCATAACGTAAGGATATATCAATATATTCGCTCCGCGCTTTTCGATCTTTGCCATTTTGAGATTCTCGCCAAGTTTTCTGAGCAGCGACACTCTCAAAAGATCGGTAACACACTTCGGCATATCTCCGTATCTGTCAAGCAGTTCGTCGGTTACGTCCCTCATATCTTCAACCGTTTCGATCAAAGCTATCTTTTTGTAAATATCTATTCTCTGCGACGGAACGTTTATATATTTTTCGGGAATATACGCGTTCACGTTCAAGTCAACGGCACACTCTTTTTTGGGCTCGGTCACCTCGCCCTTTTCCTCCAGAATAGCCTCGTTGAGCAACTTCATATACATATCGTAGCCGACCGTCTGCAAATGCCCGTGCTGCTCAGCGCCCAGAATGTTTCCGGCACCCCTTATTTCGAGGTCTCGCAACGCAACCTTGAAGCCTGCACCGAATTCGGTATATTCTTTGATTGCGGACAGCCTTTTCGTCGCAATTTCGGACAAAGCTTTTCCCCTAGGGAAAGTAAAGTATGCGTATGCCCTTCTGCTGCTTCTGCCTACTCGTCCTCTTATCTGGTGAAGCTGTGCAAGACCGAACCTATCGGCATTTTCGATTATAAGAGTATTGGCGTTCGGAACGTCAACTCCGCTTTCAATAATGGTCGTCGATACGAAAACGTCGATTTCTCCCTCAATAAGAGATTTCCAGAGCTCGCTTATGGTTTCCTTATCCATCTTTCCGTGCGCTATTGCTATTCGTGCATCGGGAGCCATCGCGGCAACTCGGCGCGCCGCATAATCTATCGTGTCTATATTATTATGCAAATAAAAGACCTGTCCGCCTCGGCGCAATTCTTTCTTTATCGCTTCGGCTATGATAAGTTCATCGTATTCAAGAACGTACGACTGCACCGGCAATCTGTCGCCGGGCGCCTCTTCAAGCACCGACATATCGCGTATACCGCTCATCGCCATATTGAGCGTTCTCGGTATAGGTGTTGCAGTCAATGTCAAAACGTCGATATTCTTCGTCAACTGCTTGAGCTTTTCTTTATGCGCAACACCGAACCGCTGTTCTTCGTCGATTATAACAAGCCCTGCCGATTTAAACTCGATATCCTTACTGAGAAGTCTGTGAGTACCGACAACTATATCGGTCTCCCCTCTCTTGATCCTTCGAATCGTTTCTGCCTGCTGTTTGGGAGTAGAAAAGCGGGAAAGCATATCGACTCTGACGGGAAACCCTCTCATTCTCGCCGAAATAGTCTGATAATGCTGAAGCGCAAGAATGGTCGTAGGAACGAGAATTGCAACCTGTTTCGAGCTGTTTACAGCCTTAAACGCCGCGCGTAAAGCAACCTCGGTCTTTCCGAAGCCAACGTCGCCGCACAACAGTCTATCCATAGGATAAGCCATTTCCATATCGCTCTTTATCTCGTTTATCGCCGCGAGCTGTCCATCCGTTTCCTCATACTCAAAACCGGCTTCAAACTCGCTTTGCATAGCGTCGTCTTTATCAAAAGCGATACCCTTTTTGCGAAGCCTTTCGGCGTACAAAGCAATAAGCTCCTTTGCCATATCTTTGGCAGCACTCTTTACCTTTGTTTTCGCTCTCGTCCATTCGGTTCCGCCCATTTTTGAAAGTTTAAGCGTACCGTCCTCCGCCTTTGCACCGATGTATTTTGCAATAGAATCGAGCTGTGTACAAGGCAGATACAGCATATCGTTTCCCGCATACACGATCTTTACGAAATCCTTTGTTATTCCGTCAAGTGTGAGGGTATGAAGTCCTATATACTGACCGATTCCGTGAACGTCGTGGACAACGTAATCACCTTCGGTGAGATCGGCATAAGAGAGTATCTTTTCCTGTGCGCTTTTCTTGGAGCTTTTTTTCTTCTTTTTTGAATAAGCTCCCCTGATATTTAAGCCCGAATTCGCCCTTAAAGACAGACAAACAAACTTTGTGGACGTTAACTCAAAACCGCCAACAACGCAATCGTTCACAAGACAAGGAACGCCTTTCGGTAGCTCGTTTTTCTCATCGAGTCCCGATATTGCAAAAACGCCGGAATCGTTAAGCATCTTCAATAAAGTCTTTGTTTTTTGCTCGCTCTCGGTCAGAATAACGATCCTGTACTTGTTTTCAACGTACGACGAAAGATCTTCAAGAAGTAACGAGTAGTTCTCAAAGTACGATATCGTTTGTTTTGTTATAAAATTATACATTCCCGAAAGCTTTTTGCCGCCCAAAGAGGTCAAAAAGGTGTCCGCGAGGACAGAGGGAGTTTTATCCGTAAAGTATTCAAAATCGGCTATTTTTTTAGAATAATCAGCGTACTTTGAAACAACGCTTCCTATCTCGATAAGCTCCGTTTCATTTTGCCCGTTTTGCCATTCAAAAGCCTTGAGCCTGTCAAGCACGTTTCCGTACGAGTGGACTATACAAAAAACGTCTCCGTTAAAATAATCCAAAAGGCTGTGTTTTTCGGGATATACAAGCGAAATGTATTTATCGGCGAAGTTTATCTCTCCCCCGGCAATAACGCATTCGTATTCCTCTTTTACGGTCTCTTCTGCGGGAGTGCCGACTATTTTTTTTGAATGGGACGACAATACTTTTTTCAGCTCGTCCCTTTTTTCTGCAGAAACGATAACTTCTTTCGCGGGAATGATACTCGCATTCTCGATATTCTCTATCCTTCTCTGAGATAAAACGTCAAACGTCCCCATCTGCTCTATATCGGTATCAAAAAAGTCTATTCTTACCGGATGTTCGTTGCATGGAGAAAAAACGTCGAGTATCCCGCCCCTGACCGAATACTGTCCGATGCTGTCGACCATATTTACACGCACGTATCCCGTTGAATCGAGGTATGATACTATTTCTTTCATATCATACTGCCCGTCAACGTTTATTTCGTATACGCTTTTCTCAAACACATCGCGAGGCATCGTATACTGAAGCAGCGCATCGGGAGTAACAAGAACGACGTCAACGTCGTTTCGGGTTATCGCATTTAAAACATTCAGACGCGCGTGTTCGAACTCATGTGATGCCGTTATATTATGAAAAACAAAATCTCTGTACGGATAAATAAGGCACTTTATCTTCGACGATTCAAACGAATTCTTGAATCTGTTTTGGGCCTTTTCGTCCGGGCAAACTAGTAATACGGTCTTACCCTTTTCGCGCCTTATGTCTCCGATCATTTCCGTATAAAAGGCTTCAGATGCACCCTCGCTTAATCCGGTAACGGACAGCGGGTGCGGTCTCTCTGAATCTATCTGCAAAAATGCGTTCGAAACAGCACTTTTATACTCTTTTTCATTCTTGATCTGCTGTGTAACAATACTCATATCAGTTATATGACCCCATCGCCTGCTCGGTCTTTCCTTCAAGCATAAGCTGAAGCGCCTTGTAGGAATTCTCTATACATTTAAACGTAGGCTCTCTGTCGTCTTTTGCTATGTTTCCGAGAACCCAGTCGGCAAGATCGTACTCCGGATTGGGTTTCGCGCCAACCCCTATTTTTATCCTCGGAAACTCATTCGAATTAAGATGATATATTATGCTTTTTATGCCGTTGTGTCCGCCGTCGCTCCCCTTCGTGCGAATACGCATTTTACCGGGACTAAGCGAAATATCATCATAGATGACTATAACGTTTTCTACCGGGATCTTGTAAAAATCAACGGCTTCTCTGACTGCTTCTCCGCTGTTGTTCATAAAAGTCTGCGGTTTCATAAACAATACTCTTTTTCCGCCGATATCTCCGTCTCCGACAAGCGCTTTAAACTTTGATCTGGTTATTTTTATATTCATTTTTTCCGAGATGTAGTCAAGCGTCATAAAGCCCACGTTGTGTCTCGTCAACATATATTTTTCCCCCGGGTTTCCAAGGCCAACGACAAGGTGCGTTATGTTTGCCAAACCTGTGTCGTTCTTTTTCTCTATCTGCTTAAACAAATCAAATATGTTACTCATTTTTATACGTCCTTCCTTTGTTTTATCCCTTCTGCTTTGATAATATCCGATAACGCAGAAAAAAGCGGCTGATCACAAACCATGGTTTTGAAAACCCCGCTGAAAATTTGATATTTAACTGTTATATTTTTCTCATGCGTATATTATACATCTACTTATTAATAAAAATCAATAGGATTTGCTCAAATAATTCCGTATCTTCACTGTGCTTTTTCGTTATATCCAACAAAATATTAAAAACTTTTGTAAATTTTGCAAAAAACTATGGAAATTTGTTAAATAATATGGTAGAATGTGGGTTGGTCAAGACTAAGCTTAAAATAAAATTTTAAAATAAACTTTGGAGGTACTTTCAAATGGCAAAGAAGTATTGTTACCTTTTTAAAGAAGGTAATGCAAAAATGCGTGAAATCCTCGGTGGTAAGGGTGCTAACCTTGCTGAAATGACACAGCTCGGACTTCCCGTTCCTCAGGGCTTCACGATCTCAACAGAAGCATGTACTCAGTACTACGAAGACGGCAGAAAGATCAATGCTGAGATTCAGGCTGAAATCATGGAGTACATCGACAAGATGGAAGAAATCACAGGCAAGAAGTTCGGCGATATGGAGAATCCCCTTCTCGTATCCGTTAGAAGTGGTGCTCGTGCATCAATGCCCGGTATGATGGATACAATCCTCAACCTCGGTCTTAACGAACAGGTTGTTGAAGTTATCGCTGCAAAGTCCGGTAACCCCAGATGGGCTTGGGACTGCTACAGAAGATTTATTCAGATGTATTCCGACGTTGTAATGGAGGTTGGCAAGAAGTATTTCGAAGAGCTGATCGACAAGATGAAGGAAGAAAAGGGTGTAACTCAGGACGTTGAGCTGACTGCTGACGACCTCAAGGAACTCGCTAACCAGTTCAAGGCTGAATATAAGTCAAAGATAGGAGAGGACTTCCCCTCCGATCCTA
>JAZNOI010000089.1:0-9623 GCA_045580755.1 Eubacteriales bacterium
CGAGCCCATCTTTGTACAATGAATCTTTGATATACCGATCATGCGGTCAGTATATGTTATGCGGTATTAGCACAAGTTTCCCTGTGTTATCCCCCATACAAAGGCAGGTTGCTCACGCGTTACTCACCCGTCCGCCACTAAGTTATCAATGGAGCAAGCTCCTTCAATAACTCCGTTCGACTTGAATGTGTTAGGCACGCCGCCAGCGTTCATCCTGAGCCAGGATCAAACTCTCAAAATATTGTATCTAATGCCTCAGCTACTAGCCTCGGCTTTAAATCTTATTTCGAGCTGTCTGTTCGCTCTTGCTTACTTTTCTTTACTCTTGTTTAAAGGAATTGTCGAGATTTCTTTGTCTTCTACACTTTCTGTTTCCATACTTTGTGCTTTGTACTTTCTCTCGTTGTTCAATTTTCAAGGACCATCTCGCCGTCCCCTTCTCGGCGACAGCTTGACCATTATATCACCTCTTTTCCCCATTGTCAATATCTTTTTTGAAAAAATTTTTATTTTTTTTCGCTTTGTAGAAAATGATAAATCACCCATATTTTATTTTAACCGCCTATGGTAATTTTATACAACGATTTTTTAGCTTTATTGCCTATTTGCCCAAACACACGCTGAAATCTACGTTATCGGCACGTTTTTCGTCGTATAATATCGATTTTTTGTATATCTCGATACAGATTTTATATTGTTTGGTATAAAAATGATAGAAACTATTGTAAATCACGATATTTTTATGTTATAATATATTGATATATTATACACTTTTCCGAAGCACACGGAGGCAACTATGCTAAACTTCTTCAAAAGGCTGTCGAAACCCAAAGAAGGCACTCTTCGTTTCAAACAGGAAATGGCAGCCCGTATGGACGGCAGACATATTAAATATGTAACCGAAAGAATAGACGGTGAAGATATCGTAGTCGGGCACGACGGATGCATTGCCGTCAGAAACGGGGAGCTTATCGTTCTTTCCGACGGTATAGTTAAATTCAGAGTGAACGTCGCCGAAATGACACCTTCCGAGCTTATGAGTCTCGAAGGTATAATACTCAGCGGGCCCGATCTTGAAAACGGCGGAAAAGAACGCACGGTTATTGCCTACTACAAATATTACAGATAAGAGCGCAAATTAATTCTTCATATATTTTTATACATAGGAGACAATACTTATGGAACGCGTAACAAAAGACAACTACTATCTTGACATAGCACAGACCGTTGCCGAACGCGGAACGTGCCTTCGCAGACTTTTCGGAGCAATAATAGTTAAAAACGACACCATCGTATCAACCGGATACGCCGGTGCTCCCCGCGGCAGAAAGAACTGCTGTGATCTGAAATTCTGTTACAGAGAAAAACTCAACATTCCCAGAGGTGAACGTTACGAGCTTTGCCGTTCGGTACACGCAGAAGCAAACGCAATTATCGCAGCTTCGAGAGATCAGACCCTCGGCGCTACCCTTTATCTCGCATGCATCTCCCCCGACACGCACGAGCTTTTGCCCGGAACGACATGCTGCAGCATGTGCAAGCGTATGGTCATCAACGCGGGTATCGAACGCGTTATCGTCAGAGATACGAAAGAAGACTACCGCGTGATCGACGTCAACGAATGGATCGAAAACGACGATAGTTTATCGGGAACTTTCGGATATTGACGGGTCCGATTTTTGAAATTTTCCTTCCTATTATATTATATATGGGCGGAATACGAAAAAATCGTGGCGGAATATCATATAATTCACCCTAAAATGAGGTTATAAAATATGACTTCGACGCAAGAAATTTTGACAAAAAAGCAAGAACAAACAAACACACCAATAAAAATATGCTTTGTCTGTACGGGCAACACCTGCCGTAGTCCTATGGCGGCGGCGGTGCTCAATCACCTTGGACGCGGTAAATATCTCGCCGAGTCGGCAGGCATTATGGCAGACAAGGGTGCACCGATTACGGAAAAAGCGAAAAACGCGCTTTTGAATGCAGGCATTTTGCCCTGCCCCGAGAACGACTACAACAACCATTCGGCTCGCCAGCTCAATATGGGCATAATGGACGACTGCGACAAGATAGTGGGCGTCGGAGCAGGACACGCTATGATGATCATGCAGAGCTATCCCATTTGTGCATCTAAGGTTACGTCTTTTGACGTCAATATAACCGACCCCTACGGACAGTCGCAGGAGGTCTACGACAAATGCCTGGCGGAAATAACCGAATGCATAAAAAATATGTTTGCATTGGACGACGGTTTTCTTGGTGAACGAAATGAATGATACCGTTATAGTCAATACTATTGACAGCCACCTCGAGAAGATTGCCGAGATCGAGGCAAAATGTTTTTCGGATCCCTGGTCAAAACAAAGCTTTGCCGACGGAATGAAAAACGAAAACGTGCAGACCTATTTTACAGCACTTAAAAACGAAACCGTCGTGGGCTACGTATGTATTTTTCACATATTCGAGGACGGCGAGATCCTCAACATTGCCGTTGACCCCGAGTTCAGAAAAATGGGTATTGCTAAAATGCTTTTGGACAGAGCCTTTGAGTTTTTAAAAGAAAATAAAGTAAACCGAGTTACCCTCGAAGTCCGCGAATCGAATACTGCGGCAAGGTGCCTTTACGAAAAAAACGGCTTTTTACCCATAGGAATAAGAAAGAATTACTACCACGCCCCTACCGAAAACGGTATCGTGATGGAAAAAACTTTTTAAAAACAAACACCCTGAAAGGACTTATATATAAATGCTGATCTTAGCAATAGAGAGCTCGTGCGACGAAACGGCGGCATCGGTCGCCTTTATCGACGAAACAAACGGAAAAAAAGAGATAAGATCGTCTATCGTCGCAAGCCAAATTGACATACACGCGCTGTACGGCGGAGTGGTTCCGGAAATCGCCAGCAGAGCTCACGCGGAATCCCTTTCGAAAATTACATACGAGGCACTTGACGAAGCAAAAGTATCGATGAAGGAAATCGACGCCGTTGCGGTCAGCTATGCCCCCGGTCTTATCGGCGCGTTGCTTACGGGCGTAAACTTTGCAAAAGGACTTGCTTTTGCAAACAATAAACCCATCGTGCCCGTAAACCATATAAAAGGTCATATTGCGGCTTCGTATATCGAAAACGATATTAAACCGCCCTTCCTTGCACTCGCGGCATCAGGCGGGCATACTTCGATAATAAACGTAAAAAGCTACACCGAATTTGAAACGATCGGCAGAACGAGAGACGACGCGGTCGGCGAATGCTTCGACAAGATCGCGAGAGTTATGGGCATTCCCTATCCAGGCGGCGCACAAATGGATGCGCTTGCAAAGATCGGAAACAAAAAAGCTGTCAAATTCCCTTCTGCAGCCGTTTCGGACGATACGCTCGACTATTCGTTCAGCGGATTGAAAACGGCGGCAATAAACTATCTGCACAACCTCGAACAAAAGGGAGAGGATATCTGCAGAGAGGACGTCGCGGCTTCACTTACAAAAACTATAGTCGAATCGATTTTAAATAAACTCGAAAAAGCTATCGGACAAACGGGATATAAGACGCTCGTCGTCGCGGGCGGCGTTGCGGCAAACTCCCACCTCAGAAAAGGACTTGCCGATTTTGCAGAAAAAAAAGACTTGACACTCGCCATTCCGTCTATGAAATATTGCGGCGATAACGCCGCTATGATAGCCGTCCAGGGTTACTACGAATTTATAAACGGCAACGTTGCAAATACCGACCTAAATGCAGTGGCTCGTCCCTAACGTTTTTTGGGGCAAAAAGTTTTCCACACCTGTGGAAAACTCTGTTAGTAAATTTTTTGTGAACCCCTAAAAAACGCGTATTTTGGTTTATTTTTGGGGAGATTTGTGGAAAAAGGTGTTAGTTTTGTGGAAAAGTTACACTTCAAGCATGTGGAAAACTTACATTTTTATTTGAGGAATTATCTGTGAAAAGACAAAAAAATAAGACACTTGACAAAAAAAATACTGCAAATAAGGTTTCAAAATCGACCACTCAAAGACTCCCTTTTTATCTGAGAACTTTGAGAAATCTGCTCGAAAACAATACCTGCCGAGTATCGTCAACTACCCTCTCCTCGATGATGAACCTTACCCCGTCTCAGATCAGACAGGACCTTTCTTCGTTCGGGACGTCGGGGCTGAAGGGCTACGGATATGACGTAAAAACCCTTTATACGTCGATACTCGATATCGCGGGCGTGAGAGATGAATACTCCGCCGTTATCCTCGGAAGAAAAGAAATGATCGATATGCTTACCTCCCGCCCCATTTTTATTAACCAGGGAGTGGCATTGAAAAATACGTTCGTCACGGACGGCGAAAACGTGTTGAAAACGTTTGAAGAATACTGCAAGGAAAATCAAATTGATATAGTCGTGCTCGCAACCGAGCTCGAATTCACTCAAAAAGCAGTGGAAATAATAAAAGATCTTAACGTAAAAGGCGTTTGGAATTTTTCCGACGTTAAGCTGAACCTCGATATTCCGGTAAAAAATATATGGATCGACGATTCGCTTATGACACTGTGCTTTGAAATCAGTCAGAATAATTAAGGATCAAATATGTTACTGAAATTTGGAAACGAAAACGAAATAATATCCCTACCGCTAAAGCCTATGCTGAACAAGATCAAGAGCGCATCGGAAACAGAGCTCAGGGTTTTGCTTTTTGCGGCTGCTGTTGCGGCGGAAAAGGGGATTTTTGATGAAAACGATATACAAAAGCTGTCGGGACTGGATACAACCGAAATAGTGATCGCTCTCCAGTTTTGGCGGGGAGCTGAGGTTCTGGTAATGGCTTCTGACAATGATGCCGTTGTTACGGCGATACCCGAAAAAGCGCTCCAAAAGAACGACACTCCGACTTACAGCGGAGAAGAGATATCAAAACTGTTCGACGAAAAGGGCGAGCTCCGACTGCTCGTTGACGAATGTCAAAAGATAGCGGGAAAGGTGTTTAACCCGCACGAGATCAATAAGATAGTTTCGCTTTACGACTACCTCGGTCTGTCAAGCGAATACATACTTTCGGTCTACGCCTATTGCAAGAGCAAAAACAAAACTACCGTTCATTACATAGAAAAAACGGCGTTTAACCTCTACAACGAGGGCGTCGATACCGACGAAAAGCTCCAGGAATATTTGAAACGCAAAGAGGAGTTCGACAGTGTCGCGGGCAATATTCGCCGCATATTCGGTCTCGGAAGCCGTGCACTCACGAAAAAAGAAGAGGACCTGATCAAAAAGTGGACCGAGCTTTATTGCTACGACGTCGATATTATCGAATACTCTTACGAGCTTACCATAAACGCAATAGAAAAACCCTCGCTTTCGTATGCGGGCAAGATCATGGAAAACTGGTTTAAAGCGGGAGTAAAAACGCTCGACGAAGCCAAAAACTCGGAGACCGACTACAAAAACGCAAACAGACCTCAGGACAAAGATACCGATTCTTCAAGCTTTGATACGGACGAATTCTTCGAGGCAGCTTTGAAACGCAGTTATGAAAATATCGGAAAGCCGAAAAACTAACAGTATATTTTAAGTTTTTTTAGGGGAGCTTACAAAAATGGCAGGTAACCGTGAAATATTTGCAAAAGTAAAAAAAGAATACGAGACAAAAAAAATAAACGCCATAGCCGATGCTGAGGCAAGAAAAGCGGCTGTTCACGCGAAATATCCCGATATTCGCGCGATCGACGCCGAGCTTCGAATGACGGGCGTCAATATTATGAACGAAGCCTTGAAAGGAAAGATCGGACTTAAAGAGAGAATGGCGGCTCTCGAAAATAAGAATATCGAACTCCAGAAAGAAAGAGCGCGCCTGCTTGAAGAACACGGCCTTGCTCACGATTGCACCGACGTAAAATACGAGTGCAATCAGTGTTCCGATACGGGATACGTCGGTTTGAATATGTGCAGCTGCTTCAAAAAAGCAGTTTCAAAACTTGCTTTCGAGTCGTCGGGACTCGGCGAGCTTCTGTCCGACCAGTCTTTCGATACCTTCGATATGTCCTTCTACCTCGACGACAAGAATAATTTCGAGAGAATGAAAAAAACGGTCGAAAAATGCAAGGCCTATGCCGATGCTTTTAACGGCAGATCCAATAACCTCATACTCCTCGGCCCCACCGGCCTCGGAAAGACGCACCTTTCGACATCGATGGCAAAAGTTATAATCGAAAAAGGTTATGAAGTCGTATACGATTCGGCTCCCAATATTTTTAACGATTTTAACAAAGAACAGTTTAAAAACGAATCGGGTCTCACCGAACGGTTCTTCGACTGCGACCTGCTTATTCTGGATGACCTCGGAACCGAAATGCACACCGCGTTTACCGTGTCTTGCCTTTATAACATAATAAATACCCGACTGAACAGCGGAAAAAGCACTATTATTAATTCGAATCTCACCCTCGAGGAGCTGCGCAAGCTTTATACCGACAGAATTACTTCACGTATATTCGGTTACTTCGAGCCCCTTACTTTTGCAGGCAAAGATATCAGACTGCAAAAGCTTCAAAGAAATTTTTGACACTTTGCTTTTCTTTGTAAAATCTATACTGTTTATATCGAGAAAAACCTTGTTTTTTCCAAATATTGTTGTATAATAAATATAGCCTAATTTAAGGAGATCTACGTTAAAATGAAAAGAATCACGATCAAAGAACTTTATAAAGCCCCCGAAGCTTACGCGGGCAAAAAGATTACCGTTGGCGGCTGGGTGAGAACACTCAGAGCGAGCAACGTTTTCGGTTTTATTGAACTTAACGACGGAAGCTGCTTCAAAAACTTGCAGGTAGTTTTTGAAGAACAGTTTATCGAAAACTATAAAGAGATCGCAAAACAGAATATTGGCGCTTCTTTGGTAGTCGAGGGCAATTTCGAACTCACTCCCGACGCAAAGCAGCCATTTGAACTTAAAGCAGTTACGATTTCGGTCGAGGGAACGTCTACTCCCGACTTCCCCTTGCAGAAAAAGAAACACGGCTTCGACTTTTTGCGTACCATAGCTCACCTGAGACCCAGAGCAAATACTTTTAACGCAGTGTTCAGAGTTCGCTCGATCGCCGCATACGCGATTCACAAGTTCTTTAACGAAAGAGGATTTATATACGTCCACACACCTATCATCACCGGAAGTGACTGCGAGGGTGCGGGCGAAATGTTCAGAGTTACGACACTCGACCTCGACAATCTGCCTATGACCGAGGACGGAAAGGTCGACTATTCTCAGGACTTCTTCGGCAAGAGCACTAACCTCACCGTTTCGGGTCAGCTCAACGTTGAATGTTTTGCAATGGCTTTTGCAAACGTTTATACTTTCGGTCCCACCTTCAGAGCCGAAAACTCCAATACTCCCCGTCATGCAGCGGAATTCTGGATGATGGAGCCCGAAATTGCGTTTGCCGATCTCGCGGACGATATGGAACTCTGCGAAGATATGCTTAAATACGTTATCAGCTATATTATGCAGGAGTGCCCCTCCGAGCTTGAATTCTTCAATAAATTCTTTGACAATACGCTTATTGAGCGCTTGACCAACCTCGTTGAAAGCGATTTTGCCCGCGTTACGTACACCGAAGCCGTTGAGCTCTGCAAAAACAGCGGAGTTAAGTTCGAGTATCCTCTCGAATGGGGTATGGACCTCCAGACAGAGCACGAACGTTACCTCACCGAACAGGTGTTCGGTAAACCCGTATTCGTTACCGACTGGCCCCGCGATATCAAAGCTTTCTATATGCGCGTAAATGACGACAACAAGACGGTCGCGGCTATGGACCTCCTCGTTCCCGGTGTAGGCGAACTCGTAGGCGGTTCTCAGCGTGAAGAAAGAATGGACGTTCTTGCACAGTCTCTCGAAAAATTCGGACTTAAAGAAGAAGACTACAAGTGGTATTGCGACCTCAGACGTTACGGCGGAACAAAGCACGCGGGATTCGGTCTCGGATTTGAACGCCTTATTATGTACGTTTCGGGAATTACAAACATCCGTGACGTTGAAGCATTCCCCAGAACCACAGGCAACGCAGAGTTTTAATTTGCGTATCAATATAATATTTGCGAGGATTATAGTATATGAAATATTGTGAAATGACAAAAAGCGAACTTCAGGCGCTCAGAGAAAAGCTCAGCGCCGAATACGAGGGTCTTAAAGCGCTCGGACTTAAACTCGATATGTCGAGAGGAAAGCCCGCACCCTCACAGGTTGACATCTCCGACGGTATATTGACAGCTATTACGGATACAAAAGACACAAAAAGCGAAAGCGGCGTTGACTACCGTAACTACGGTATCCTCGAGGGTATTCCCGAAATCAGAGAAATGTTCGGCACCCTTTTCGGCGTCCCCGCAGAAAACGTTATCGCATGCGGAAACTCCAGCTTGAACCTTATGTATGACGCCTTTGCAAGAGCATACATATTCGGTCTCCCAGGCGCAAAACAGCCTTGGGGTAAACAGGAAAAGCTCAAGTGGCTCTGCCCCGTTCCCGGTTATGACAGACACTTCGCTATCTGCGAACGCTTCGGCTTTGAAATGATCAACATCGAAATGACTCCCGAAGGTCCCGATATGGATAAGATCGAGGAATTGGTTGCAAACGACGAGACCATTAAAGGTATCTGGTGCGTTCCGAAGTACAGCAACCCCCAGGGTATCACCTATTCCGACGAAACTGTTCGCCGCCTTGCGTCGCTTAAAACGAAAGCAGACGACTTCCGTATTTTCTGGGATAACGCATATTATATTCACTCTATCGGAGAGGACGAAAAGGTTCTCAACATCTATGAAGAGGCTCACAAGGCAGGAAACGAGGATATCTTCTTTGAATTCTCCTCGACTTCGAAGATCACCTATCCCGGCGGCGGTGTAGCATTCATATTTGCAAGCAAGAACAACATTGATTATATCAAAAAGCAGATGACCGTTCAGACGATCAGCTACGACAAGATCCATCAGCTCCGTCACGTTAAATTCTTCAAAACTCCCGAAAACGTTATCGAGCACATGAAGAAACACGGCGCTTGCCTTAAACCCAAATTTGATGCGGTTTCCGACACGTTTGACAAAGAGTTTACCGGCCTCGGCATTGCCGAATGGGTAAAACCCAACGGCGGATATTTCATCAGCCTTGACGTTATGGACGGATGTGCAAAGAAAGTACACGCACTTGCAAAAGAAGCAGGCGTAACCCTTACAAACGCCGGCGCAACCTATCCCTACGGCAAAGATCCCAGAGACAGAAACCTCAGAATCGCTCCTTCGTATCCCACACCCGAGGAATTGAAGCAAGCGATCGGCGTTCTCTGTGTATGCGTTAAGCTTGCAGCTGTTGAAAAGCTGCTCGAAGCATAATAAACAAGAGAGTGTGCGGAGCACAACTCTCTCTGTTGTATTCAAAAAAATATCGGATATGGGCAATCCCATATCCGTTTTTTTATTTATCACCGGTAGGGGACGGCGCCCTCGACGTCCCGTTTATAAAAAAACAAAAACGCTTTCGCGTTTTTTTAAAGAGCACAAACAGTCAGGGCTTCGCCCCGAACCCCACAAAAGGCGCGCTTTTGTAAAAGCGCCCTCTTGACTCCAACCAAAACTTT
>JAZNOI010000090.1:0-3772 GCA_045580755.1 Eubacteriales bacterium
AGCACCCTCGGTGCTATGCCCGGTATTAAGGCGTTTACGGCGGCTGTTATCGGCGGTATCGGTTCTATTCCCGGTGCAATGCTCGGAGGACTGTTGCTCGGCTTCGTCGAGTGTATAGCTTCTTCTATTCCCGCCCTCTCTCCCTTTGTGGACGCTATTGAATTTTCTATTCTCATAGTTATTCTTCTCGTTCGTCCCACAGGCTTTTTGGGCAAGAAAAGGAGGGAGAAGGTTTAATGAAATCGTTCAAAAGTATAAACTGGTCTCATTTTCTGAACTATATCGTCATTGGTACGGTAACTGCAGTTCTGGCGGGTATTACCCTTGCCGGTGGCAGACTTGACGGTTCGCTCCTTTATCTCCTCGAGCAGATAGCCATAAGCGTTATTCTCGCGGTCTCTTTGAGCATCGTGGTCGGATTCCTCGGAGAACTCTCGCTTGGACATGCAGGCTTTATGTGTGTTGGCGCATACATCGGCGGTAAACTCTCGGTTATGATCGAGCCTCAGCTCGGCAATTCGCCCGCAACACTCATTATATGCCTCTTGGTAGGCGGTGTCGTAGCGGCTATTTGCGGCGTTATAATCGGTATTCCCGCACTCCGTCTGCGCGGTGACTATCTTGCCATCGTAACGCTTGCTTTCGGCGAGATCGTAAAATCGATATTCCAGAACACTCCCGAAGAGTGGTTCGGCGGCACGATTGGTCTTGCAACCCCCCGTTATGACAGAAAGCATCTCTTTATTTACGCGTTTTTGATGGTTATTTTGACACTCGTCGTTGTCCAAAACTTCATTCGAAGCAAACACGGCAGAGCGGTAACCTCTATAAGAGATAACGAGATCGCGGCTCGCGCTTGCGGTATCAACGTTACAAAATATAAGCTGTTGGCATTCACGATATCCGCTTTCTTTGCAGGTATTGCGGGCGTTCTTCACAGCTTCAGCAACTACAATATCCAGAGCACGACGTTCGGATATAATTACTCGATCGAAATACTCGTTATGGTCGTTCTCGGCGGCATGGGTAATATAAACGGCTCTATTATTTCGGCTGTTTTGATCACTTTCTTGAACAACAAACTCGCAACCGTCCTTACGGGCGATATGGCTGTTTTGCAGAACTTGATCTACGCAATTATCCTTATCGTTATCGTCATTTACAACAACGCTCCCGCGCTTAAATCCTTCCGCGAACGCTATAACGTTAAAGCTTTGTGGCATAAGATCTTCAAGCCTAAGACAAATCCCGCAAAGAGGGTGGACGACGCGGCTAAATGGGACGTTGTTCCCACGAAGATAGAGATGAACGAGATCCTCTCGATCGACGTAAAACCCCAAAACCTCGGCAGTGATAAGCCCCAAAAAGGAGGTCGTAAATAATGTCTGATATTATTCTCGAGACAAAAAACCTCGGCATCTCCTTCGGTGGTCTTAAAGCCGCTCAGGACGTTAATCTCAAGATCAAGAAAAAACAGATCTACGGTTTGATCGGCCCTAACGGCGCCGGCAAAACGACTATATTTAACCTGCTCACAGGCGTTTACAAGCCCACTACGGGTACGTTCTTGCTTGACGGCGAGGATATATGCGGTCTCCCACAGAACAAGATCAACCAT
The DNA here is from genome assembly GCA_045580755.1 of Eubacteriales bacterium. Taxonomy (GTDB): domain Bacteria; phylum Bacillota; class Clostridia; order Oscillospirales; family CAG-272; genus RGIG1995. Next base: position 1,619 of record JAZNOI010000090.1, read on the forward strand.
AAAGGTATTGCGAGAACGTTCCAGAACATTCGTTTGTTCAACAATATGTCCGTTATCCGTAACGTTATGGTCGGCCTTCACAATAACCCCGCGTATAAATGCACGGTATGGGAAAGCTTTTTCCGCCTTCCACGCCATTTCAGCTCGGAAAGAAAAATGAGAGAAAAGGCTAAAGAGCTTCTCAGAATTTTCGACCTCGAAAACGAAAGAAACAACCTCGCGTGCAACCTCCCTTACGGAAAGCAGCGTAAACTCGAGATCGCGCGTGCTCTCGCAACCGATCCCAAGCTCCTGCTTCTCGACGAGCCTGCAGCGGGTATGAACCCCCACGAAACCGAAGACCTCGAAAAGACGATACGCTCTATCAGAGATAACTTTGATATGACCATATTGCTAATCGAACACGATATGAAATTCGTCGCAGGGCTTTGCGATGAAATTACAGTTTTGAATTTTGGTACGGTATTGGCTGAAGGAAAAACCAAAGATGCACTCAGTGATCCCGAAGTTATCCGTGCATACATCGGAGGTTAATTATGGCGTTATTGGAAGTTAGAAACCTCGAAGTATATTACGGTGTCATCTGTGCGCTCAAGGGCATCAGCTTTGACGTAAACCAGGGAGAGATCGTTACCCTCATCGGCGCAAACGGTGCGGGTAAAACCACAACCATGCAGAGCATCGTTGGTCTTATCCCCAAACGCAATGGTATTATCACCCTCAACGGAAAAGACATTACGCATACCCCCTGCCACAAGATCGTACATCGCGGTATGACGCAGGTTCCCGAAGGCAGAAGGATCTTTCAGGAATTGACCGTATACGAGAATCTTCTTATGGGTGCGTATTCGATAAAAGATTCGTCCGGATTCAAGAAAGATATTGATTCGGTTTACAGCAGATTCCCCCGCCTTGCAGAAAGACGCAACCAGATCGCAGGTACTCTTTCGGGCGGCGAACAGCAGATGCTCGCTATGGGCCGTGCGCTTATGAGCCACCCCAAGCTCCTTATGCTCGACGAACCCTCGATGGGTCTGTCCCCCCTGCTCGTTGACCTCGTATTCGATATAATCAAAGATATCAACCGCGACGGAACAACGGTTCTTTTGGTTGAACAGAATGCGGGTAAATCGTTGGCGATCTCCGACCACGCATACGTTCTCGAAAACGGAAAAATTGTTCTCAGCGGAACGGGTAAAGAGCTCGCGTCCAGCGAAATGGTTAAAAAAGCATACCTCGGCGGTTAATAAAAACGATAAAGCGGTGTATGAGACACGATCCATACACCGCTTTTTGTTTTTCTTTTTCCTCAAAACAGCATTCCGAAAACACAATATGCGGTTGACATTCCTTCTGCAAAATGTTACAATTTAGCCTGGCGGTAAACAATTAAAACATCTCGACAAAAAGAGAGGACTGTACAGATATGAGTTTTACACTTCCAAAATATATGCACCCCGATTTTAACGCTCCCGAGTTTTTAAATTCTCCCGATGTCAAATTCGAGATCGCTGAGGCTGACGGCGTAGCTCCCGAACACTTTCACAGCACGTCTATGTATCCCGAGTATTTCAAGATCGACGGCGAATGGATATTGGCAAAAGAAAGCCGTATGGATTCCAGCGTTATTATCGGCGATAACAACGTGCTTTCGGTCGTTGAAAACAGAAATATAAAAAAGGGAGACAAAGTTATTCTCGGAAGAACGGAAAAGGGCGAAGAAGGCATTTTCGTGCATACGGACGGCTTTATCGTTGAGTCGGCTGCAGACAACGACGACAAGTTCGTTTTCCGGCAGGGCAGAAGCAGAGAAACGTCTTATGCAAGAGATTATGACAACCTTTTTGAACTTTTGAAACACGAAAAAGAACACGGTTTTGTAACCTGGGTAATGGGCCCCGCTTTTTCTTTCGACTATGATGCCCGCCGCGCTATGCAGGCACTTGTGGAAAACGGATACGTTCACGGCGTTATGGCAGGTAACGCTCTGGCGACCCACGACCTCGAAGGCGGACTGCTCCACACGGCACTCGGCCAGGATATTTATACGCAAAGATCCGTGCCCAACGGCCACTACAACCACCTGGACATCTGCAACCGCGTGCGGAAAAGCGGCTCGATCGCGCAGTTTATCGATGATAAGTCGGAGGCCAA
>JAZNOI010000091.1:0-11952 GCA_045580755.1 Eubacteriales bacterium
CATCCGTCACGTCCGGTTCTTCCGCCGAGAAGTATAACAACATCTCCGTCTTCGGGAACTTCTCTGATAACGTTTTCTGCAGGAGCAGCACCAACTACTGCACCTATTTCAAGTCTCTTTGCAACGTAGTTGGGGTGATATATTTCATTTACGCTTCCCGTTGCAAGACCGATCTGGTTTCCGTATGAGCTGTATCCGTTTGCAGCTCCCGTCGTTATCTTCGACTGGGGAAGCTTTCCGGGAATCGTCTCACTTACCTTTTTGCGAGGATCGGCAGCGCCGGTAACACGCATTGCCTGGTACACGTACGATCTTCCCGAAAGAGGGTCACGGATAGCTCCGCCGAGACATGTTGCAGCTCCGCCGAAAGGCTCGATCTCGGTGGGGTGGTTATGTGTTTCGTTTTTGAACATCAAGAGCCAATCCTGCTCTTCTCCGTCTATCTCTGCCTTGATCTTTACAGAACAAGCGTTTATTTCTTCGGATTCGTCGAGGTTTTTGAGAATACCCTTCTTCTTTAGATATTTTGCGGCAAGCGTACCGATATCCATCAAGGTCATCGGCTTCATCTTTCTGCCTGCATAAACCTCTTCTCTCTTTGCAATATAATCTTTGTATGTGTCAGCAATAAAAGAATCTTCGATCTTTACGCCGTCAATATGCGTGAGGAACGTCGTATGGCGGCAGTGGTCTGACCAGTACGAGTCAATAAGACGAAGCTCGGACAGGGTGGGATCTCTCTTTTCTTCATCTCTGAAATGCTTTACGCAGAACTCAACGTCATCCTCGTCCATAGCCAAAGCGTATTTTGCAATAAAGCCCTTATAATCGGGTCTCGTCATCGTGATGAAACCGTCAATAGTGGGTACCATTTCGGGAATCTCGTGTTTTTCTTCAAGAGATGCAGGCACTTCAAAAGACGCCTCTCTTGATTCAACGGGGTTGATAACGTATTTCTTTATGCTTTCAAGCTCGTCAGCAGACAGTTTACCCGACAAAACGTAGATCTTTGCCGACTTAACTATAGGTCTGTCTCCCTGCGTGAGAAGCTGGATACACTGCGAACAGGAGTCCGCTCTCTGGTCGAACTCACCGGGCAGATACTCAACTGCAAAAACCTTATCCCCTTCGTTGTATTCAAATTCTTCGGTGGCAATATCCGTCTGAGGCTCGGAGAAAATGGTATACTTCGCCTTCTCGAATATTTCCTCGCTTATCCCTTCAACGTAATATCTGTTGATCAGTCTGACATTTTCAAGACCGTCTATCATCAGATTCTCACGAAGATCTCTCTTAACGCCTTCCGATTCAATGCGGTTGTCCTGCTTTCTTTCAACAAAAACTTTGAAAACACTCATATTAATTCTCCCTCGGTCATTCCGTCTTTTTCGTTATATTTTTTCAAAACGACTTTCTCTATACGTCCGTTAAGATCAAGTTCGCTTCTAACATATACGTTAATAAAATTCGTTGTGTGTCCTACAAAGACACCGTCTTTATTCGTTTCAAACAATACTTCAAGAGGCTTTTCTTGTTTAATAAACCTCTCGATACACCGTTTTTTCATACTCTTTGCAAGATTTTCAAGCTTGCTGTGCCGATCGGTCTTTATGTTTGGCAATATCTGTTCTTTCATTTCAGCCGCTTCCGTTCCCGGCCTTATCGAATACGAGAATATGTGGCTGTTCAGTATCTCGAGCGAGTCGATAAACTCGCACGTTGATTCAAAATCTTCATCAGTTTCTCCGGGAAATCCCACGATAAAGTCCGAACCGAACGTTACGTCGGGAATCTTCTCTCTCATATAAGAAACGACCCTCTCGACCATAGATACGTTATATCTGCGTTTCATGGCGTTCAGAGTTCTGTCGCATCCGCTTTGGAGTGATAAGTGATAGTGCGGCATAGGTTTTTTCAGTTTCGAAAGTCTGTCTATTATTTTATCTTTTAAATATGCGGGTTCAAGCGAGCCGAGTCTTATTCTTTTTAGCCCGTCCACATTTTCAAGCCGTTCAAGTACGTCTATAAGGCCGTAATTCTCGCCTTTTCCGTAGCTCGCGGTTTCAATACCCGTCAAAACTATTTCCGAGTACCCGTTTTCGACAAGCTTTTTAACTTCATATATCACGTCATCAAGCGGCTTTGACCTGACCTTGCCCCTCGCTTTCGGAATAATACAGTACGAACATTTATTGTCGCAGCCGTCCTGTATCTTCAAAAAAGCTCTTGTCCTATCCTGTAAAGTCGCTTCCATTGCCTCAAAACAAGCTTTAAAAGGGTCTGATACGTTTATTTCCGGCTCTTTTCTTTTTTTTTCTTCGACAAGCTCAATAGCCTTTTTCGCCACAAGCATCTTATCTGTCGTTCCACCGATGTAATCAACACCTTTTATGTCTTTTACCGAATCGGAAAACATCTGTGAATAACACCCGCACACCAGGATCTTTGCATCGGGATCATTCTTTATCGCCCGCCTGATCATCTGTCTCGACTTGCGATCGCTTTCCGACGTAACCGTACAGGTATTGATTATATAAACGTCACACTTTTCGAAAAAATCACATATTTCGAAGCCGTTATTTGAAAGAATATCCGCCAAAGCTTCGCTCTCATAAAGATTTACACGGCAGCCTAACGTGCAAATTGAGGCTCTATATTTTTTCTCTGCATTTCCCATAGGCATCTCCGTACATACTTTATCACTATATTTTAACATTTTTTATTCGTTATGTAAACAGAAAATTGCAATTTTCTTTTATATTTATTTTATTATTGCATTTTTCTGACGCAAACTGTATAATAATATACGGTTTTACAACTACTAAAACGAAAAAAAGGAACCGAAATATGCGCACACTTACCGTAAAAGCAAACGATGTGGGACAGAGACTCGACAAGTTTTTAAGCAAAACGCTGAAAACGCTCCCCATGTCTCTTATGTATAAACAGATCAGAACGAAGAAGATCAAGGTAAACCGAAAAAGGACTGAGCCGAAGTATATGCTATGCGAAGGAGATACGGTCGAGCTGTTTATATCTGAAGAATTCTTCGAAACGAAAGAAGAAAATCTTTTCTTCACACAGCTTTCACCAAAACTCGATATAGTTTTCGAGGACAAAAACATTTTGCTCGTTGACAAACGTCCGGGGCTTATCGTTCATTCGGATTCCAAAGAAGATACAAACACGCTCATTAATCATATCAAGGCATATTTATACAAAAAGGGAGAATACGAACCCGAAAACGAAAACTCGTTTGCACCTGCTTTGTGTAACAGGATCGACAGAAACACGGGCGGAATCGTTATTGCCGCAAAAAACGCGGAAACCTTGCGTATTATCAATCAAAAGATCAAGGATAAAGAGATCATTAAAAAATACCTTCTTGCCGTTCACGGAAAGATGGATCAAAAAAGCGGATATTTCAAAAACTTTATTCTTAAAGACGAAAAAAACAATACCGTAAAAGTGTATGACAACAGAGTAAAAGGCTCAAAAACCGCTGAAACTAAGTACAGAGTCATCGAAGAAAAAAACGATCTCTCACTTGTAGAAGCTGAGCTTTTGACGGGTAGGACGCACCAGATCAGAGCGCAGTTTTCGTATGTCGGACACCCTCTGCTCGGCGACGGAAAATACGGAATCAATAAAGACGACAGAAAATCGGGATATAAATGCCAGGCGTTGTATTCGTACAAACTAACGTTTGACTTTACGACCGAGTCGGGCATATTGGCATATTTAAAAGGCAGATCTTTTGAAGTCAACAAAGAAAATATTTACTTTTTAAAAGAATTTTAAAAAAACACAAAACACCGTATCGTATTGAAAAAACAATACAAGGCGGTGTTTTTTATGCTCAAAAAACGCGTTTCTTTTTCGGATCGCAACAATCTTTGTCGACGAACGGGAGTTCCGGAATATTTACAAGAATAATATCGTCTCCGATCTTGTCGATCTTGCACCAAGGGATATGTATTCCCTCGCATTTACCGAAAAGGCTGATTTTTTCTTCCCCCGGTACAATAAGTGATAATATTTTTCCGTCGCAAACGGAAAATTCGACGTCGATCACACACCCGAGACGCCTGCCGTCGCATATATTTATAACTTCTTTGTTCCTAAGTTCAGCAATACAACATCTGTCAAACATAAAGACCCCTCAATACGTTTTTTTATATATATTATTTGATCTTGGAGTAATTAATGACATTTTCGCCTAAAAAACTCTTTAAAAAATACAGACAAAGAGAGTGTATGCTAAGCACACACTCTCTCTTGTTTTTATTAAAGTTCGGGAAGCTCGATCGGGTCTCTGCCGCCAGTGCTTCCGCTTCCACCGCCGGTACTTGCTGTCAATATTGCATCTGTTTCAGAAAACTTTACAACCTCAATTTCAGGTGTGAGGAACTCTTCTCTTTTCATTATCTATTCACTCCTTTTCTGAAATCTTTCTTAGACTGTGGGATTTGCTGCATAGGTGCCTACTGCAATTCCGTACTTCATCATTGCTTTCGTCACTGCTTTGAGCGTATCGAATGAGGAATCGGTCTGTGCCTGTGCTGCTACGTAGTAGGAACCGATCGTGTACTGGCATGTGTTACTGATCGCTGTTTCGCCAACGTATACCGTTGCATACAAGAGGTCTGTTACCTGTTCTGCGTTCAACGCGCTGAGGTATGCATAGTATTCGTTTGCCTTGCCTGTCGATACAAAGTCTGTACCTGTCAACTTCCATTCTCTGTTTGCATCAGATGCGTTTACTATCTTCAACGTTGCTTCTGCAGGGGTTACTCCCTCAGGAAGTACTACTCTGTATCTTACTATGATCGAGCTGTGTACCGTAACAGAAGGTACTATTGTTGCTGTAGGATTATCGATCGTTGTGTAGTTTACGTTCTTCATATCCACTACACCTTCAAGAACCGTATCAGCCGATGCGAGTGCCTTCTGCTCATCCGTCAATCCTGCATTCGCAAGATTTTCCGTATTATAATTTGCATAGATCTGGGCTTCAGATGCATAGTTCAACAAGTCTACTATTGCTCTCTGCATATTTGTATATGAACTGAATGCACTGTTGTTGAGCGCTCCATAGCAGTAATCAATTACACCAAACTTGAGTGCCTGTGCCTTGATCTCTACGTCTTTTTCACCATCGTTGTACGTTGCGTATACAACTATTGTCATATCATCTGCAACACCCTGAGGTGCGATGTCCCTGAACTTGAATACGTATCTGTCTTTGTTTAGTATCGCATCGCCGTTTTCATCTTTTTCGTAGTAGATCGTATCCGTCTGTCCTGCGAACGTTACTTCTGCCTTTGTGATCGTGTATCCGTATTCCGTTTCGAGACTCTTCGGTATCATGTAGTTCATGATCAAGCTCGATGCCAACGATACCGACTTGTTTGCTATCTTGAATACGTGATTAAGAAGCGTGGGAGAAGAATATCTGTTACCGGACCTAATGATAACCTTAGCCATAGGATCAAGCGAAATATTTGTATCCGTGATCTCTGTGCCGATCGTTCCGTCTTCATTTACAGAATAGAACTTGTATGCGTTAGGTACTGTAGACAAGGAGTCAAATTTTGTGATCTGATAGTATGTGTTAATAAAATCGTATTTTGTAGCAGTCTTTGCAGGGTCATACTTCGTAAGGATCTTGAGTCCGTCCTGTGTAAGAAGATCTGCGTACTTCATTGTAGGATTAACTGTAAATTCAGTGTAAGCCGTCTTTGTGCTGTTTGCATCAACAAAGTATACGTTCTTCTTATCAGTCATTCTCTCAACAAGATTCGAATATCCCTTTGCGCCTGCAACAACTTCGCCTTCATCAGACAAAGTGTAAAGGTTAACAACCGATGTGGGACCGTCGTACTGTACAATGTCAAAAATATCAACACTGTTCTTAATATAGATTGTATAATTGCTATCGGCATCCGATCCGTCTTTAGCAACACCGATAAGCTTGATAGCGGTATTGGGAACGGTACCCTTCTGGTACTGAAGGTCGATCGTTGTGTTGTCAGCAACGTTCGCTACGTTGATTTCGAGGAGAGCAAGACCGTTATGGTTGAACGTTACTCCGGTAGCGCTGTTTGCTCTGTTCGAAATGAATACCTGATTTGTCAATCTACCGCTATTAATTATAACCGCACTGCTCTGTTCATATACTTTTGTTCCGCTCTGAAGTGCTGAGAAGTAACCGCCGACAACTACGCCGTCATATTCACCCTCAACGATTACCTTTGACGAAGGTGTTGTTGTGAATCCGTATGAATTTGCCGCATTGTACCAAGAACCGCCGTACACGTCGGGAGCTACGCCCGCATAGTCGATCTTGTTCTTAATGGTAACCGAAGAATCGCCAACCTGTCCGTTCTGAATCTTAGATGTAGAATAGAACGAACCACCTACAACAATGTGTGTGGTTTTAGCAGCGCTTGTTGCCGATGTTTCAAGAATAAGCTGCGAATTGAGTGTTTCGCCTCTGTTTGCGGGACCGATAAGTACAACTTCGGAATAACCCGTCTGATTTGCATAAGACGTATTATCAGTTGCATTAATGTAACCGTTCAAAAGCGAACCGCCGATGAGGTCAGCCTTGATGTAGTTCCAACCGGTGCCTTCGGTCTCCTCACCGTCAACAATACTTGTGTTTGCGTCAACGGTCAACTTGGACTTGCCACTAAATACAGTATTCTTTCCGTCAAGTCTGCATCCGCCGAACAATCTGTTGCCGCTGTAATACGATCTCTGGATAATAAGCTCAGTGTCACCCTCGTGTTCACCGTAGGTCATCTGAGAACCTGCAAATATATAACCGCCCGAGAACGCAAGGTTCTTCGTGATTCCTCTTGCAGATACCGTGCTTGTATAAATATCTTTAAGATACAGTTTCGTGATACCGATATGAACCGAACCGTTCGCTGTAATGTTGGAGCCTGCACCGATGTGGTTGGCTGCAGTGATAGTCTTTCCGCTCGTACCCTGGAGAACGAGTGTCGTATTACCCTCATGAGTTGCTCCGTTAGCTCTCAAGTGCGAGCTCAAATACGACGTAGATTTTGCGTTCATTCCGGTAATAGTTGCATCAATAATACCCGAGTGGTTAGCTGCCGCAGTAATATTTGAACCGCCATACCAGGCGCAATTGATCGTACCGCCGGAAACGTTTATTGTATTATTACCGCTGTGAACCGCACCTGCAGCGCTTATATACGAACCCAGATACATAGTGTTGGCACTGATCGTACCGTCGGAAATGGTTACCTTAGTCGCACCGCTGTGAATAGCGTTTGCTTTCTGGAGGTTCGAACCGCCGTATACGTAATAGGTGTTTCCGGATGCAGCCGCGGGGAAAGTACCTCCGTTTATATTTAATTCAACTTCTGCATTGAATTCTGCCCCTTCTTTGTCAAACAAAGCACCGGCATAGAAGCTCTCCTTGGTGGTGTTGAAAGTAAAGCCGTCGTTGACGTTTATGATAAACTTACCTGTCTTATTTCCGCTCTTGAAAGCGATCGCTGCCTCTGAAGATATCCAACCGCCGCCGTAGAACCTCTGTCCTATCGATCCGCCGTTAAGGTTGATGGTAGTCGTGCCTACGAACACGTTATTCTGTCCAGCTTTTGCTCTATGATAGTATCCTGCGTAAACGTGATTAAACGATACACCGTTATTTACGTTGAACGTTTTAACCGTCTCGTCATAGAGATAATGATCATTATCGGGTTTATTCTTCTGGTCCCATGTGAAGTAGCTACCGAAGTATACGTTGTTCGTAAAGGTACCGCCGTTAAAATTGAAGGTTGCATTACCATTGATACCTATGGAGTTTTCACCTTCAGTACCGGTCGCACCGAAGAAGGCAGCTCCTGTGATATTACCGCCCTGATAATCAACCAAAACATTGATATTACTTGCGGTTCCGGCAGTGCTTCTATGCAAGTAGGTAGAACCGGGAACAGTAGCGTTCTTTATGGTCCAACTGATGAGGTTGTTGTTGTAATCAACACTCTGTGCATTTACGTACGAACCAAAATAAATCTGTTGTACCTTTCCGGTCGTATCAACCGTAATATTCGCGGGAGGAACGCTTACCCCACTACCTGTGTTTCTGTTACCGCCGCAAATAAAATTCGTGATCGAAGCGGCATCAAGAATCTGAACGGTGGTCGTTCCGGTTATTTCATTTGACTTAGCGTTGTGTTTACCAACGTAGATTTCCTGTGCAACAGCATCACCTGCAAGAGTGAGCTTAACGTTGTTGTTTGTTGCACCTGTGTTGTAGAAGTTACCTGACATTGTCCAGTATGAACCTGTATAAGCCGTAACGTTACCCGAAAGGTGGCAACGGGTATTATATGAAGAATCGTCAACGTTCTTGATCGCACCGAAATCACCTGTGCCCTCAGAAGTTTCGTCATGACCGAAAGTACCGAGACCTTCAACAAAGTTAAAACATCCACCGCTCGAGAAAGATGTGGTAGTGGGTTTTTCAAGAGTAATGTTGTTGAAGTTTACGTTTCCGTAGAAGTTCAAAACAACGTCGTTGTTAAGATAAAGCCCGATCGTGGGATCTGCGTCAGCAGCAACTTCGGAGTAAACGTTTACCTGTCCGACGTGTGTTGCACCGGGCGTACCGATTGCAGTATCTTTTGTGAACGTCATTGTCTTTCTGAGGATAACGTTGATCGTCGTGTCGTTTGCTTCAGCTGCTAAAATAGCGTCCTGAAGAAATACTTCGGGAGCATCCGTTACGCTGTCATCATAGATCCAATCGTTTCCTTCTGATACGTATGCGTTATTTGCGGTTACACTGCCTGAAAAATCATAAGCAACGACAGAATCCGTATAGCCGAACGAATCAACGGAAACGTTGATCGCTGCTCTTTCGCCCTCAGCTATCGTGCCTCTGTTGAAGCTCACGGTAAACAGATCGCCTTCTGTATCGGTATCTTTGATGTCAGATCCGATCCAAGCAACCGTAACCTTTCCTGTTTCGATATTGGTTTCAACAGTTGCGCCTTCAAGTGCAGACGCATTGACGTTAGTAGCCGTCATTTTTGCTGAATCCCAAGTCAACGTAATTTTGCCGCATTCTACTTTTTGATTGTTGGACTTGAACTTGAAGCCAACGTCAAAAGTAGTGTCTTCGCCAACGGTAACCATGTCGCCATAGACAACCGCGTTCGATTCTGCAGCCATTGCGCTAAATGCCATAACAACAAAAGTTGCCACAACAACAAGCGCGATCCAAAGTAATTTGGATGACTTTCTCATTGGTAATACCTCCAATAAAAATTTATTTTTTCTCCGTATCGTTTTTCGTCATTTCGCCGTCTGATACGGGGATGATCTATAATCAAAAGGCGTTTTACGCCCTATTGATCTCTTCGTATGCAAATCTCGCCGCCTCGGGCGAATGGGTAACACCGAGTTTGTACACCGGCACTCTGCTCAAAAAACCGTCGAGCAATTCAAGCATAAGCGCGAGATTCTCTTCTTTCCTCGGTCTGATCATCTGATCAAAAACAAGATCCAACGCTTCTGACACGGTCAGTCTTGTGATCTCGTTTTTCTCGGATCTGTATATAAAACACAAAGCTTTAACGGGAGCCATCACGTTCTCGTTCAGATCGCTCTTTCCCGAAAAAGGACTGCCCGCCGCATAATAAACGCCGTCTATCTCTCTGACTGCAGGCTTGTCGTCGTTTATAACAACTGCCTTATCACTTCCGAAAACCTTTTGCCAGTATGCAGTGTGCGTAGATTTTCCCACCCCGCTGTCTGCCGAAAACAGATAAGCCGATCCGTCGTATACAACGGCTGACGAGTGGATCATAAACCCGTTTTTGCGGAGAAGTTTCAATCCGAATTCCCAGCCGCACCAAATATATTCGCTCTCGGCTAAGGAAAGATGCGGATTGCTTTTTTGAAGCTCGATCACTCCCTTTTCGGAATTCTCGATCTCAATAACTTCGGAGTCGACCGGCTCGTCGCAAAGGTACTTCTCGGCATACGCCCGCAAATGCTCATATCTGGGCTCCAACCGAACGTACAGCCCCGCAATACGATATACCGCCATAACAACTCCTAACGCAACCAAGTTCACTCAAAAAACAGCGTATATATGCCGTTTTTCCGCAAATGGGTATAGTACGCCCATTCAGTTATGAATATTATACGACAGATACAAGCTTTTGTCAATAGGTTTACGGTAAATATATATAAATATATATACATCGCGTTTATCGGCAAAAAAAGCAACAAAACAGAGAATGACCAATTGAGGTTTTTATGACAGATTTTTGTATCAAAACACGCTTTTTTATTGCAAAAACACGCTCACAAAACACAGCAGAACAATTGTTAATATTTTGTAAATTTCGTCTTTTTGGGACCAAAACCGCACTTTTTTGAGTCTTTAACCAAAAAAACTCCCCGAAAGGAAGTTTTTTATCAAGGTCGGCAACTGCCGCAAGGTGAATACCCGTCGTCAATAAGAGAATCACGGTCACCTTTATAGTCCTTGCGGTTTTTATCTTTTATAGCATTTACAGACGAGCAGTACGCATAGTGAAACTTCTTTGAACTCGTGTTCAAAACGTATTCCGCCTTCTCCGCGTCGTCCGATTTATTGTCGACGTATCGACTCTCCCCCGTTAAATAGTCTATATCTATATCGGGCTGTACATTATAGCAAAACACATTGAAACAAATGCCGTCTCCGTCATCTTCGACCGAATAAGCTTCCATTAAAACGCCGCGCGCAACAAGTTCGTTTCCGCGAAAAATGGGAGTAACCCTATACAAAACATGGTTATTTGTCTCTTTTACATAGTCGGCAACCATATCTTCAAAAGGCAGCATTCCCTGCACGTTCATATAGCGGGTTCCGGTTATAAGATTTTGAACGTTTGCATTCTCACCGGTCAACTGATAGCCGATCAGGTGACATCTGTTGTACAGATACTTTCCGTCGACGTTGTCATACTTTGCCGTTTGCCAGCCCGACGGTTTGACAGACCCGATCGATCCACGCTCCTCCGTCGGCATAAGTTCTTTGCCGACGTTTGCACAAACGGTAGTACATCTACCGAGCTCATCAAGTTCACCGTAGCTTTCAAAAGGCACGGTAGTAAGCTGACTTTCGGTAAAAAACGGTACGTTTTCGTTTACAACGGCGTACGGTTCTCCTCCGTCAAATTCGGGCACTTCGGCATAGTCGAAATACCCCTCTCTTTGAACGTCGGGAAGATCGGTCTTTCCCTGCTCCGTCAAGGTTTCGGAGACGATCTCATCGGCATCAGTCTCGTAAAAACCGTACGGCTTGCTGACGTTACACCCTGAAAGCAACAGCGCTGTAACAAGCGCATAAAACAGGAATTTGAGTTTCATTTTTCCCACACCTCACATGTGATCCTGTCATGCGACGTTCCGACAAAATCGAAAGCCTCAGTCTTGGTCATCCGAGCGAGATCAAGCTCCATTTTGCCGTCATAAGGGTATGTTCTGTTCCACTTAAACATGACAATTTTTGTGATTTTGTCGCCATAATCGACAAATTTCGGATCTTCAACAAAGCAAAAGTCGTTTGACTGTGCAGCCCCCATGTAATCTTCAAGGACGGTAACATTAACCCCTTTGAAAAGCTTTGAGGAATATTTATTCATCAGGAGTCGGCAACTCCCAACCATTTCGATGATCTTTTTTATCACCGCGGAGTCTCTGCTCTGCCTACGGTTATTAAAGACCATACCATTTCTGTCGTCAACACAAACAAAAACCGTCATAATCATCACCTCTGTTTCAATTATACTATATTTATACAAATTCGGCAAGTGAATTTATTTTTTTCGAGCATATAAAGACAGAGAGAGATCGTACAAAGAAAAGAGCAAAGCCCAATTAAAAGTTTTGCTTGGAGTCAAGAGGGCGCTT
>JAZNOI010000092.1:0-5394 GCA_045580755.1 Eubacteriales bacterium
CATTGATCCCGAGCTTGCCCCCAGAAAAAAATGCGAGTCATTTTTGAAGAAAATAGACGAATGATCGTGATTTTGTAATAATTCTCATTAAAAATAACAAAAAAACTATAAATAACAGGAAAAAAATAGATGTTTTTTATATATTTTTTGTGAAAACCCTTGATTATTTTCAACTTATTTGATATAATAATACCAGTTTAGACCCGATAGATTATTTTTATGTTTAAATACTAAAAAGGTAGGTAATTATTATGACAAAGTCACAACTCATCGATGCAGTAGCAAAGGCAGCAGACCTTAAGAAGAAAGATGCAGAAGCAGCAGTTGCAGCTACATTAGATGCTATTTCGGCAGCACTCGTTGAAGGCGACAAGGTTCAGCTTGTTGGTTTCGGTACATTTGAAGTAAAGGAACGTGCAGCTAGAAAAGGTATCAACCCCTACACGAAGAAGGAAATGAAGATCCCCGCATCCAAGAGTCTTTCCTTTAAAGCAGGCAAGGCTATGAAGGCTCTCCTCAACAAATAATCAGGATTATCCGAATCCCCCGAGGAGTTTCTCGGGGGATTTTGAGGTATAAATAAACAATGCGATTAGATAAATTTTTAAAGGTATCCAGAATAATAAAGAGAAGAACCGTGGCTAACGATGCTTGTGATGCGTCTCATGTCATGGTTAACGGTGTTTCTGCCAAGGCTTCATATAACGTAAAAGAAAATGACGTAATAGAAGTAACTTTTGGCGAGAGAAAATTAAAGGTTCGTGTCGTTGATGTGAGAGAGACGACAAAGAAGGATGAGGCTTCGTCTTTGTACGAGGTAATTGAATAGGGAATAAACGGAAACGCGTCCGCATATATTTAAGTGATTTATTATGCGCGGGGGTGTTTTTGTGGACAATAATTCTCACACTATCAAACTTGAAGACAGAAAAAAACTCGTTCTTGACGGGGTGAAAGACGTGATCAGTTTTGACGATATGACGGTTGCGCTCGAAACCTTTATGGGACGGTTGATCATAAACGGAAATGAGCTTCATATACAGACGCTGTGCCTTGAAAGCGGTAACGTCGTTGTCGAAGGCAATATAGACGAATTGGTATATGAGGACTCTGGTCAGAACAAGAAAAAAGGTATTTTCGGCAGGGCGAACAGATAATGGTCGTTTTGCAGGAAAAGCTTGTCTTATTGTTTTTATATTCGCTTGTTTTAGGCTTTGTTTTGGGGTTTGTGTACGATTATTTCAGAATAAGAAGACTGTGTTTTTCGTATGCCAAAACAGACGTAAATACAGCTGATAATAAGAAAAAATACAGACAGCTGACAGAGAACGTAATTGTGTTTTTCGAGGACGTTCTGTTTGGTTTTATTTGTTCTGTTTTCGTGTGTATTTTTTTGTATTACGTGAACTCGGGACGTTTCAGAAGTCTTGCTTTTGTCGGGATGATAATAGGCTTTATTGTGTACAGAAAGACTTTGGGCAAGCTTGTTATTTTCTGTTCGGGTTACGTGATTAGTTTTATAAAAAGACTAATAAAGACTCTTCTTTTGTATACGTTGATCCCGATTTTTCGACTTATTGTATTTTTGTTCAAAAATACCGTTGGGAAGCTTATTTATCGGATTTTGACCGAGGTTAGGTGTGTTTTGACTTTAATGTGTGCCGAAAGAGGATTTGGAATAACAAAGATAAAAGGAAAAAATCAGTAATGAAAAATCGATCTAATATATTCGTAAAAGCCGCGGCGGTGGTATTTATCGTGTTCTGCGCCGTAACAATTATACAAATGCAGTTTGAGTTCAACAGTCTTAAAGAGGATAAAGCTAAGGTTGAAGAGCAGATCAAGGCGTATGAACTCAAGATCGACGAATTGCAGTCGAGACTTGATGAAGAATTTGATACTGAGTATATTATGCGAATTGCCAGAGAAAAACTGAATTATCGTCTTCCTGACGAGATTATTTATTATAACGATCTTTCGAAATAAGAAAATGAGTTTTTTTACGACGTTTTAACTCTTTTGACGGCAATAAAAAACAGCGAAAACTCTTGATTTATTAATATATATATATTATACTGTATTATGGGATGTTCCATCCTTTAATACAGTTTTTTTGTGGAGAAAAATCGATGAAAGATATTATTATCATTGGCGGCGGTCCCGGCGGATTGACTGCGGCTATATATGCCAAAAGAGCGGGATGTGATATAGCGCTCTTTGAATCTATGTCGCCCGGCGGTCAGGTAATGACTACTCCCGAGATCGAGAACTATCCTGGTTTTTTGGGTACGGGATTTGACCTTGCAATGAAATTCTATGAGCAGACAACGGCGCTTGGCGTAGATATTCAATATGAAAATATAAAGACGCTTTCAAAAAAAGACGGGATTTTCTACATTGAAAGCGAAAGCGGAAACGAATATACCGCAAAGAGCGTTATCATAGCATCGGGTGCAAGACGCCGTAAGCTTGAAATAAAGGGAGAGGCCGAGTTTACGGGCAGAGGTGTTTCGTACTGTGCTACCTGCGACGGTAACTTCTTTAAAAACAAGACTGCGGTTGTTATAGGCGGAGGAAATACAGCTGTTGAAGACGCTATTTATCTTTCAAAGCTGTGCACAAAGGTTTATTTGATACACAGACGCGACAGTTTCAGAGCATCGAAGGTTTTGACAGACAGGCTTCCTTCCCATACAAATATAGAAATTGTTTTGGATACCGTTCCCCTTGAAATATACGGGGATGATAAGGTAAACTGCCTCGAAGTAAAAAACAAAATTACAGATGAGATAACCAAGATCGATACCGATGCCGTATTTGTTGCAGTCGGAACGATTCCTGAGACAAGCTTTATTCCTCAGGATGTAGAGCTTGACGATGGAGGTTATATAGTAACGGATAATAAATGCCAAACGAACGTTGAGGGGCTTTATGCGATCGGAGACGTTAGAAATACACCGTTAAAACAAGTTATTACCGCTGCGGCAGACGGAGCTGTTGCGGCAACTTACGCGTCAGAATATATTGGAGGATAAAACATTATGAGAGAAATATCGTGCAAAGAGATCATCAAGACAGTGAGAGAGCTGTTTATTAAGGCGAATTACGTACTGCCTTGCGATGCAGAAGAGCTTATCAGAAGCTCTGTTGATAAAGAGAGCGATGCAAGAGCATCGGGAATATTGAAGAGGCTTGCAGAGAATCTTGATGCTGCGAGAGAGACTGATATTCCGATCTGTCAGGATACGGGCATGGCGGTTGTGTTTGCCGAAATAGGACAGGACGTTCACATAGTTGACGGCTTGTTTGCAGATGCTGTAAACGAAGGTGTACGCCGGGCTTATGCAGACGGATACTTGAGAAAATCTGTTGTAAAAGAACCTCTTTTTGAAAGAAAAAATACAGGAGACAATACACCGGCTATACTTTATACGGACATAGTTGCAGGTGACAAGATCAAGCTTATAGTTGCTCCCAAGGGCTTCGGAAGCGAAAATATGAGCGCCATGAAGATGTTTACTCCTGCAGCAAAGATTGACGATATAATCGGGTTCGTATGCGATACTGTAAGAAATGCGGGCGGCAATCCCTGTCCTCCGATCCTTGTAGGTGTTGGTATCGGCGGTACGTTTGACCGTTGTGCTTATCTTGCAAAGAAGGCTCTCACAAGACCTGTCAGTGAAAGAAATGCGGATGAAAGATATGCCGAGCTTGAAAAGAAGATGCTTGACAGAATCAATCAGCTGGGCATCGGTCCTCAGGGCTTTGGCGGTGATACGACGGCGTTTGCGGTCAATATTGAGTACACTTCCACACATATTGCCGGACTGCCCGTTGCAGTAAACATAAACTGCCATGTAATGCGTCACGGCGAAGCTGAGATCTGATCGAATAAGAAAAATAGGGGATTGTTATGAAAAAAATTGTTGCGATAATACTTGCTGTACTTATGATATCAAGTCTTGTTGCTTGTTCATCGGTAGGAGATATGAATTCTCCCGATTTTCTTGACGACGATAAGGATCCTGTTTTTGAAAATAATGATGACGACAGCGACGAGTCTGACAAAACGGAGAATACAAACAAAGATGAACCCGTAACCCCTCCGCTTGACGACAAAAAGGTTATAAAGTTCGTTGCCGTGGGTGATGCATTGATCCACTCGGCGATTTATCGCGAGGCTGAAAGTATTGCTTCAAGTAAGACGGATTATTCCGGCAACTACTATTTTAACGATATGTACAGCGGGATCGCGTCGTACATTAAAGATGCAGACATAGCTTTTGTTAACCACGAGGCTCCTATCGCGAATACAGCTATAACGGGTTATCCTAACTTTAATGCTCCTTCCGAATCGGGAGATGCGCTTGTTGACCTCGGATTTAACGTTATCAATATTGCAAACAACCATATGTTTGACGTTGATTACAAGGTTCAGGGTTATGCTGACACGATAGATTATTGGAACACGAAAAACGTGTTGCAGATAGGCGGATATAAAAACAATATCGATTTCGATACGGCAAGAGTGCTCAATGTTGAGGGCGTTTCGATCGCGTTTTTGGCGTATACCGATCTTATAAACGGCGGATGCTATATGAACAAAACATCGGAAAGGGCGGGATATATTACTCCTCTTCCCAATGATGCAACTCTTGTAAAACATATAAACGCGGCAAAAGAAAAAGCAGATCTTGTATTTGTTTCGATGCATTGGGGATCTGAAAATGTATTCACTACAACAGCAGAACAGAGAAGATTGGCGCAGCTTATCGCCGACAACGGAGCAGACGTTATAATTGGTCATCACTCCCATACTGTTCAGCCGGTAGAGTGGATAACCGGCAAGAACGGAAACAAGACTCTTTGTATTTATTCCCTGGGAAATCTTATTTCGGGAATGTTAAATTCGAAAAATATGGTAGGCGGTCTTATGTCTTTTGATATCGTAAAAGACGATGGAGAAATAACCATAGAAAACCCGATTTTTAACCCCGTTGTATGTCACTATGAGATAGCAAACTTCAGTCTTAGAGACCCCGAAGGAAATCCTGTCAGAACGAACTTTAAGGTTTATATGATGGAGGATTATACAGAGGCGTTGACTATGAAACACGGGACTCAGAATTACGGTGCATATAATTTAAAAACGTTAAAGGGATACGTTACAAATACTGTTTCTTCTGAATTTCTTCCCGATTTTTTAAAATAATAAAACAGGATCAATAAGACGTTAGATAAAGAGGTGGTTGTGTGAAAAGGATCATTATATTCTTGATCTGCATATTGTGTGTGTTTACAGTGTCTTGTTCTTATACTGAAGATACACCGAATATTGAAGAAAACGAACCTCAGATTGCTTTGGAAAAGAATGAAAACGTTCCCGAAACTCCT
>JAZNOI010000093.1:0-1760 GCA_045580755.1 Eubacteriales bacterium
GGACACACCTGGCCTCTTTATTACAAGTTTAAAGGCGGCAAAGGCGTCGTTACGGCAATCACAATGATTCTGTTTACTGACTTTTTTACGGGTCTTTTGCTACTCGTTATATTCGTTGCCATAGTTGCTGCATCAAAATACATATCGCTCGGCTCGGTTATGGGCGCTTTGATCTATCCCATTATATTGAGCAACCTAAACCCCGGAATCGGCTTCGTAGAGGTAATATGCAGTTTCATCATAGTCTTTCTTCTCGTTTTTAATCACAGAACAAATATTATGCGGCTTTACCGAGGCGAAGAAAACAAGTTTTCTTTCAAGAAAAGCAAATAAATCAAAGAGAGCACTCCTGTGGTGCTCTTTTTTATTTGCAAGTCGTTGTTAAAGTTGCTTTTACTTGACAAAATCTGCTAAAAATGATATTCTATAATATGATTATAAACTGATTATAAGCATCACAGAAAGGATGTTATAATGATGAATATAAGCAAGAAAAGTCTTTTTAAGCTTTTTGTAATTGCAACTATCGTTTCCCTTACCCTTTGCTGTCTGTCGATCGGCGCGCTTGCCGCTGTAACCGACAACACAGACACTGAGATAAAAAACGTCGCAATTACACCTAACTATGCTAATCTAAAGGACAACAACGAAACAACTGTTGCCACAGTCAATACGCTCAATATAAAATCGGAGACTCCGATAGACTCGATCTACATAAAGTTTCGTAACACGACACCCGACATATCCGTACAGGCGGGAGATAAGGCCGCTGATTTGACCACCCATTATCTCAACCAATACTACAAGCTTCCGAGTGAAATATCGGGCGCTAATGAGATCACAATAAACTTCGGAGCAAACACCGTTATCTCAGACGTTTATGCTTTTTCCGAAGGCGAACTGCCCCAATGGGTTCAGTTGTGGGAAGAACCTTACACGAAGGCTGATCTGCTTCTCTTTGTATCTCACCCGGGGGATGAAAATACATTCCATGCAGGTATTCTTCCCTACTATTCAACTGTAAAAGAATATAGAGTACAGATCGTTACCTTTGTCGACCATACAGGTATGGCTCCGACCAGAACTCAGGAATTTCTCAGCTCTCTTTGGGATTCGGGTATCACACACTACCCCGTTTTAAACAGCTATGATTACGCTTATGCAACTAAATACGATACGGCAATCAACGTACTCAAAAATCAGAATGTCACCGAGGACAACGTTTACGAGTTTCAAACAGAGATGATTCGAAGATTTAAGCCACTCGTGATCATCGGTCCCGCATTGAAAGCAAATACCGTTTCCGTTGGATACCAGGGACTTGTATTGGTAAATGCAAACACACTCGCCAAAGCAGTTGAATTTGCAAGCGATCCTACAAAATATCCGTCTTCAACAGAGAAATACGGCACATGGGCTCCCAAAAAGGTTTATTTCCACTTATACGAAGAAAATAAGATAACTGTTGATTGGGACAAGACCTATACGGAGCTTGACGGTAAGAGCCCGTTTACGGTATCGCAGAGTTCGTTACAGTATTATAAATCAAACCCCAAAGCAAACACCATAACTCGATTCTTAGCACCTACAACGATGGCATCCCAAATAAAAACCATTTCACCATGCGAATACGGACTGTACTTCACAACGGTCGGTGATGACGTAAACAAAAACGATCTGTTTGAAAACGTTTTAAGCTACGGCGAACAAGATAAGCTTGAACAGGAACGCTTAGAGGAAGAAAAGCGTAAAGAAGAGGC
>JAZNOI010000094.1:0-5602 GCA_045580755.1 Eubacteriales bacterium
GGTTGTTGAGGGGTATCGAGTTTTGCATTTACTTTTTCTATTTGCCATAATTCATCAATGCTCTTTTGATTGTCGGGATACCAAAATACAGATGTGTTTCGGTATGTGTTATGAACAGTTTGACCGTTTTCATCTATCCCAACCATAATTTTGTTCCACACAACAATCTTGTAGGTCAAGGCATTATAATCACGGGTGCCACCATCATCGTATGTGCCTTGTGGAATAGGCAAGAATAAAACCAACAACAAAGCAATCATAACAACTGTGGAAATAATAATTCTCTTTTTCATACCGATAACCTCCTTCGTCAAATTCTTATTTATCGAACTGATTTAGAACCAGCATCGCATTTGTAAGTACAAATGCTTTATTGGGCAATGCCCAAACCCATTTTATCATAACAATTTGTATTATTCAAGTTTTATTCAGACTTTGTCGGAGTGATATTATTGCCTTTTCGGCAATAGTGTTATTGAAACCTTGCGGTTTCAGTGTTATTTCATTCGCCAAACTCGGCGTAGCCGAATATCACGATGCGAAGCATCATATCACTGCGAAGCAATATCACTCGCCAAATATATTTGGCGAATAAAACTGCGAGACTTCCTTATGAGAAGTCTCGCAAACGGAGCTTTTTTTAATGCTTTTTATTTGTGGTACAGTTTTTTTGTATTGTGCTGGGGCTCGCAAGTGAGGTCAATGCCCAGCTTTCTGTATACGTCCACGTCGACGGGAGAAAGGATGACTGTCGAATGTGCCTGACATCCGCGGAGCTTTTCGAGCTGTTCCATAGCGAGTTTCGCAACGTCGCTCGTGGATGCGGATATCGCGAGTGCAATGAGCGCCTCGTCGGTATGGAGTCTGGGGTTATGATTTCCCAGGGAATTAACTTTGAGATCCTGGATGGGCTCGATCGTTTCGGGAGCGATCATCAAAGTCTCTCTCGGAAGGTCGGCAAGAGCCTTAACTGCGTTAAGCAAAGCGGCTGACGCTGCTCCCAAAAGCTTCGTCGTCTTTCCGGTAACGATCCTGCCGTCGTCGAGCTCGATCGCCACAGCGGGCTGGTTGTTCGTTTCGATAGAACGGTTGATCGCCTGCTTTACCGTCTTTCTGTCGTCGGACGAGATCTTCGCCTGGTTCATCAATACTTCGATCTTTTCGATCACTGCGGGTTTAACTTTTCCGTATCTCTGATCGCAAAGTGCCGCGAAATAACGTCTGATTATCTCCTGGTTGGACGCTTCTCTGACGACTTCGTCGTCGATTATGCAGTTACCAACCATATTTACGCCCATATCGGTGGGTGATTTGTAGGGGCTTTCGCCCTTTATATGCTCAAATATCGCGTTGAGAACGGGGAACACTTCCACGTCTCTGTTATAGTTGACCGCCGTCGTTCCGTATGCCTCGAGGTGATAGGGGTCGATCATGTTGACGTCGTCGAGGTCTGCCGTTGCCGCCTCGTATGCGAGGTTAAGGGGGTGCTTAAGCGGAATATTCCAAATCGGGAACGTCTCGAACTTTGCGTAACCCGCTTTGATTCCCCTCTCGTTTTCGTGATACAGCTGAGAAAGGCAGGTTGCCATCTTTCCGCTTCCCGGACCGGGCGCGGTTACGACGACAAGGGGTCTTTCGGTCTCGATGTATTCGTTCTTTCCAAAGCCTTCGGGGCTGACTATATGCTTTATATCGTACGGATAACCTGCGATCGGATAATGAACGTAGGTCTTAATGCCGAGAGCGCGCAGTCTTTCGATAAACTTAATTGCGGCGGGCTGCTCGTCGTACTTTGAAATAACTACGCTTCCGACGTACAGACCGAACTCTCTGAAGGCGTCTATCAGCCTCAGCACGTCGTTGTCGTACGAAATGCCGATATCGCGTCTGATTTTCATATTTTCTATATCGCAAGAGCTTATTACTATTACGATCTCGACGTCGTTTGCGATGTTTTTCAACATTTGGAGCTTACTGTCGGGTTTAAATCCGGGCAGAACGCGGGAAGCATGATAGTCGTCAAAAAGCTTACCGCCGAATTCAAGGTAAAGCTTACCTCCAAATTCGGAAATACGTTTTGCTATCTGTTCCGACTGTTTTTTTATGTATTCATCGTTGTCAAAGCCTATACGACCCACGGAATCACTCCTCTTTTCGAAGAAATCAACTAAAAATTATTATACTACTTTTGTAAAATCGTGTCAATAACAAGCCACCAACTTTACAAAAAATATTTGGGTATAATAATTGTTATATTGATTTCCGCGGGCGTTTATGATATTATAAAATATAAGTATAATAATATATGCGCGTGTGTTAAAAAAATGATTTTTGAGGAAGGGGGCTTATCCGTGAAAAAAACGGCGTTTATTGTTTTTGTGATACTTATTTTGTCGGTCTTTGTGTTTTCGGCAGTGGCCGTCGAAGCTGATTCTGTCGTTTTGAGGAACGTGAGCCGTTTTGTTCTCGAAAACAATACTGAAAAGGAGCTCAACTCTTTTAACGAAACGAACGAGGGCTGGGATATAGTCAGCTCCGAGCTTGACATATCGCTTGCCGAAAAAATCGACACGTTTCCCCACTATCCGTTAACGGGAAACGGTTGTCTCATAGTTCGCAATCGGAATGCAAAAAGCAACAGCTTGAATTCCGTTGCAAAACAGTACAAAACCCCTATTGATCTATCGAGTTATAACGGGATAGGCTTTGTTTTGAACTGCGCGGCAGTTAAAGACTCCGACTATTTTGTTGCGGTCCGTCTTTATTCGACAAAAGATATTTACGAAACGCACGGTATAATCGGCGGAAAGGGCTGGGACTGCCTTTTCGTGGATATTTCCGACTGGGAAAACAGAGACAAAATTAAAAAGATCGAGATATCGGTCGGTTACAGCAATGAAAATATACCGACTGCCGAATTTGAGTACTATATCGACAGTATCAGACTTTTTGAAAACGAAAATGTGCTGAATTTGATCAAATACTCGGCTGAATCGTACGTTGTTTCGGGCGGAGAGGCTGAATTTAACCACGATAATATAAAGATCAACACATCTTCGGACGTATTGAGGCTCGATTCACGGGGATTTGCATACGAATCGCTCGGGGATGCAAACTGCATGCGAATCAAATATTCTTCGAAGGGGCGGGTTTCCGACGTTGCTTTGTACGTTCAGCGTACCGGGCGAGGCTTGGCTGAGGAATCAAAAGAGGTGCCTGTTAGCTATGATGGTTCGGGGGAGGTGTGTCTGCCGATAAATGACGGAAAGATCGACGAGATCAGTCTGGTCTTCAACGGAAGTGATCTGGACGAGGTGATTATTCATTCGATCACTCCCTATTCGACGTACGTCGGAACAGATAACGCTTACGGAAACATTGATACGTGTGCCATAAACTCCAATACGATGGAGATAATCGTAAAGGGCAGGCTTAGCGGCACGATATTTCAGACGTATCAAAACGGGGACTTGTACCTGTTTTCGAACGATCTGAGTGATAATATTACTCCCGAAATGCTGAAGAATTGCACTTTCGATGCGAAAAGCAGTATTGTGTCGGACGAATTTATTTTCCGTCTCGGATACGCCGGTGCGTCCGATAAGCGAGAGTTTTTGTATAAAAAATACACCGTTGCCGTTAAGGACGAGGATGATTATATCATAATAGGCGGCTCCTGCTGTATTACCAATCCCGAGAGTTTTCTTAAAGAGGCTCCGAAAAAGAATAAAACCGGAAGCGGAAAGGGAATATACGGCGAAAGTATATCGTTTATGCAGGAGATGGGCGTTTCCGATACGGCGGTCTGGCTGGATATTGGAAAATTCTTCTCGCTGGAATCTAACAATGGAAGCAAGTTCGAGTGCGGAGGCGCTTTGTATTATTACAACTCGAAGTATGCCGAGAGCATTTCGTCGTTGATAGACAAATATAAGCAAAAGGGAATTGATGTTACTCTGATTTTGGTTATCGGGGATACGGGGAACGAGGCGCTTAATCGATTGCTAATACACGGAGGAAGTACGGGAAGTGCCGATTATTACGCATATAATACCTCGAGCTCGACGGGGCTTATGTATTTGCGCGCCGTATGTGAGTATTGGGCATCGAAATACAGCGACGATCTTGTGATCTCGAGGGTCGTGTTCGGCGACAGCGTGGGAGACGCGCACCGCAGTTACAATATGGGAGATGCGACGCTCGATAAGTTTACCGAGGAGTACGCAAAGGGTCTTAGAACGGTATACAACGCATTTAAGTCTTATGCTCCTTATATTGATATCTACACGTATATTGATGATAACTGGGATAAAGATCTTCCTTTTGACCTGTACGCAAGGTACGATAATAAGGCGTTCATTAGCAGTTTGAGCAGATGTATAGCCGACAGCGGAGATATCGGTTGGGGTATTGCCCAGAACCCATATCCGTATTTGTATGAGGATTATTTCTCTTACAGAGATCTCAGTATTGAAAGAGAGATCGTTGCCGACAGGATCAGTTTTAAAAACATTGACGTTGTTGCCAAGTGGTTAAAGAGCGGACAACGGCAGTATATCGGCGGTTCGGATGATTATATCGTTATAGAAAAGACGGAGTTCAACAAGTTGGACGAAAAGACGGTAACTGCCGATTACGTTTATAACTGTTATAAAGCTATGAGCACCGATGTTTCGGCGTATATAACGAACAGAAACTGCAATTATGACGACGCTATGAAGTATATTGACACCACGTTCTCGCTTTCGTCGACAAGATTTGCATCGGAAGTGCTGGGAATTGCTACGTGGGGCGGCGTTATCGACGGATTTTCCGAAAGCAATATAGTAAAAAGAAAGATCAACCGTGTTGAGCTTGCCGTTTCCGATCCGGGAGTAAAGGGAAGTGTGGTTTTGTCCGACTTTTCCAAGGATAAGCAGGGGTGGGAAGAATACGGATACACCGAAAGGGTCGTTACAGACGCCATACTCGGCGATGCGAAAGGTCTTCTTTCGCTCGATCTGGGTGCTATTCCGAAAGGTGAGTCGCGAGGTATTGTCAAGCGGTTCGAAACTCCTTACGATATGTCGATCGCTCCCATAATTCATTTCAGAATCAATGCCGCAAAGCTCCCGATGAATATCGATCAAGTGAATATCTCGGTCGTGATCGTATCGGGAAATGACGTTCTTCAGGCATCGGGGTCAATAAACGTGGGAGAATGGGTGGACGTATATTGCAATTTCGGCGGCTTTGCTGCCGTCGAAGCGGTAGATGAGATCAGAATTTTGTTCCATGCGAGTGAAAATTATTACGAGGATTCGCAAATTTTTATTTCGTCCGTTGAAAACGTGTCGACAGAGCACGATTCGGAGGCTCTGCTTGATATGTTTAATCCTGAAAGTGCGCACGAAAAGAAGCTTGAAAACATAAGAAGGTACGCATATACCGTTTTGGGTGTTGTGATTCTTGTGTGTGTTTTGTTGTTCGTTTGGCGCAGAACTGCCGCGCAAAAAGAAAAATAATATTTTTACCACTCGCAAAAAAGCGAGTGGTTTTTTGTTGAATACGATAGAGAGTGTGTGCTCCGCACACACTCTAAAAACAATCCCTCCGTCACGGC
>JAZNOI010000095.1:0-23683 GCA_045580755.1 Eubacteriales bacterium
TTTTTTATTACTTTCTTGCCTTGCCAAGAAAGTAAAACAAAGAAGGCGCCAAGGGGCAGGAGGTTTCGATTCCTCCTCCCCTTGACCCCCACCACCAAACGACCAAAGATTTTCCATCTTTGGAATCTTCCTTTTCTGTATCGCTTAACTGTAGAAGATTATTTGTATTATTTTTTTGAAAAATAATACAGAGATAAAGATTTTCCATCTTTGGAATCTTCCTTGTTAAATCGTTTATAAAAGTGGGACGTCGAAGGCGCCGTCCCCTACAATAAAGATTATTAAATTTTAAAAGTTTTGGCTGGAGTCAAGAGGGCGCTTTTACAAAAGCGCGCCTTTTGTGGGGTTCGGGGCGAAGCCCTGACTGTATGTGCTTCTTTAAAAAACGCGTCAGCGTTTTTGTTTTTTCGGGGGGCAAAGCCCTGACAGGTCGTTCATTTTTATGTCGCCATATCGACAACAAGTGCGCCGCAAATTAATAGAGTTAAGCTCATATAGGCATATTCGAGCATGGTGCATACGGTGTAGAACTCTCCCGCACGTTCGTTTACGGGTGTGCTTAACAGATAATAGAGTATGTAGGAAAACACAGCAGCCATAAGCGGGAGTCCGATCATAAGTATAAGCTGCGGCAGTTTTTTTATGGGTGTGATCTTGAATTTTGTTTTCATAACGCTCACCTCGAGAATATTCTTACAACATTATTATATAGGACTTTTTGTTTATTGTCATTGGTGTGTTTTTGGGAAAAATGGTAGATTATTTTATGCAATTAATTCGACAAATTACGACAAAGTTGTTATTGTGTTTCGAGCAAAAGCGCGTTTTTTATAAATACTTGCTTTAAAAAACAAAAATATAATGCATATACGCTCAAAACTTTGTCGTTTTTATAAGACAGTTTTTTCTTTACATTTCAAAAACGTCCGAGTATAATGTAAACCCCAAATACACGAAGACCCAAAAAATATTTTCTTGGAGGTTTTTGTATGAAAAACAATACCGTTCTCGGCAGGCGATCAGATGATTTAAAGTGCGGAAACACTAATATCAACATTGATTACAGTCTTATACTGACAGACAGAAAAGAATGCGATCTTTTTGAAGAAAACTCCGTTTATTCTATTTTGATCGTACAGCTTGAAGGTGGGATCGCCACACAGTACGATTTTCTGTACGATATTGCGAGAGACGAGGAAAATGCGGTTGCAATATTGGACACGTTGGTTTATAATAATGTTATGCCCGGCAACGCGCGAGACGTTCTGGCTGATATTTTATAATCCTTACGGGAGAGCGATCATGGATAATTTCTGGCTTGAAAGGCAGATCTCTTTAATAGGCGAAGAAAAAACGAATACTCTTATTTCTTCCGCCGTAATGATATTCGGTGTGGGCGGAGTTGGCAGCTTTACAGCCGAGGCTGTTGCAAGATGCGGCGTCGGTCGGATCATACTTGTTGATTTTGACACCGTTTCAAAAACCAATATCAACCGTCAGCTTATTGCGGACGTAACGACCGTCGGCAAGAAAAAGGTTGACGTTATGGCAGAAAGGATACGCAGGATTAATCCCGAATGCTGTGTCATCGCGATCGATGCTTTTGTGAGCGGAGATAACGCCTCGTCCATTATTGGAGAATACAAGCCGGATTACGTTGTGGATGCAGTCGACAACGTAACTGCAAAAATTGCGATCATTACATATTGTAAAGAAAAGGGAATAGGCATTATTTCCTCTATGGGTACGGGAAATAAGCTTGATTGCTCGAAATTCAAAATAACGGATATTGAAAAAACATCGGTATGCCCTTTGGCAAGGGTCATGAGAAAGGAACTGAAGACGAGAAATATAAGAAAAGTAGACGTTTTGTACAGCACCGAAGAGCCTGTCAGACACGGCGAAAGGGTGCCGGCTTCGATATCATTCGTGCCGTCGTCAGCAGGCTTGATGATCGCAGGGCACGTGATCCAAAACCTGATTAAATAACAAAAAGCTTTTTGCATTTTTTCTCACACGTTTTTTTATTTGATTTCGATTTATTCTTAAAACAACGCGAAAAGTGTGTATAAGAATCAAATCAACTGTCAAGAATAGTTTTGAAAAATCAAATAAAGGTGGGAAAACAATGGATAACGCAAACAGAAATAAAGCGAATGTTGTGTTATACATAGTACTGACACTAATAATTGTGGCGGTAGTATGTATGACAGTTGTCGGTATAACGACTGGTGGAAAGAAGCAAAACGAGCTTCCGAAAATAACCGTCGCGCCCGATACGGCAAAGCGCCCCGAACAGACTTTGGAAAATCTTCCGAACGTAACGGAAAAGAACGATCAGACCGAGTTTGAGGACGGCGAGGATGCAATTTCCGAGCCTGAGGAGCCCGCTGAAAAGGTTGATGCGCCCGTAAAACTCAACATTATCAACCCCGTTGACGGATATCTTATGAAGGGGCACGATATTGATATGCCCGTTTATTCTTTGACTATGAACGACTACAGAGTTCATGCGGGAATAGACATTTTGGCAGAGCCGGGAGCACCCGTTGCGGCAATCGCGGAGGGCACGGTCGAGCACGTATACGACGATCCTATGATGGGTAACTGTATATCGATCACGCACCCGAACGGACTCGTATCGTATTACAAGGGATTGTCTGACGAGGTATGCGAGGGTATCGAGGAAGGCGCTTTGGTGTACTGCGGTCAGATTATATCGTCTGTCGGAGACAGTACGCTTATCGAGCTTGCCGAGGAATCACATTTGCATTTCGAAATGAAAAAGGACGGTTATTACGTCGATCCCTGTGAATATGTATCGTATAAAACGACCTCGTCCGATAATGCCGAGGACAAGGGATACGAGGGATAACCGTTAAACCAAACGATACTAAAATATAGGGTAGTTTACCCCGTTTTAGCTGAAAAATACGGCTTTTCTTAAGGCAAAAATCTTAAAGAAAAGCCGCTTTTTTGTGTAAAAAAAGCAAATAACTGCCTTTTTAAAAAGACAGTTATTTGCTTTAAATTTTTTTAAAAGGCTTCACTCGACATATCGTACTTTTTTGCCTGGAGATTAAACATTTCCGCATATTTACCGTTTTTCTCCATAAGCTCCGTGTGACTTCCATGCTCTATTATACAGCCTTTTGCAAACATATATATTCTGTCTGCCATTCGGGTAGTAGAAAGCCTGTGGGAGATAAATATTACGGTCTTGTTCTTGGTTTTTTCGGTCATAGCCCGGTTAAGCTTATATTCGGCAATAGGGTCAAGGGCGCTTGATGGCTCGTCAAGTATCATAAGGTCGCACTTTTGAGCAAACACTCTTGCAATAGCAACTTTTTGAGCCTCTCCTCCAGACAGGTTCGTGCCTTTATCGTTGAATTCTCTTGTGAGATGGGTATTGACCCCCTCTTCCAACGTATTCAACTTTTCGGAAAAATCGGACATTTCAAGAGCTTTGTAAACTGTATCCAGATCTTTTTCCTCGGAATATTCTCCGTTCATAACGTTTTCAGCTATACTTGTAGCAAACATTTTATAATCCTGGAATACAGCCCCGATCTTTCTTCGGTATTCAGCTACGTCAAATTCTTTTACGTTTATACCGTTATAAAGGATTTCTCCCTCGGTAGGATCATACAAACGCATAATAAGCTTTATAAGGGTGGTCTTGCCGGCCCCGTTATAGCCTACGATCGCGATCTTTTCTCCTTTTCGGAATTTTAAATTTACGTTTTTCAGAGCATCGGTATTTTCATTTGCTTTTGGCGGCTCGTAATCCTTTCCGTGAAACCTGTACTTCGGAAGAAATTCAAATTTGTAAGAAAAGCTTACGTTTTTAAACTCCAAAGTTTCAAACTCGGGCACTTTTGCTCCGCCGGATCTTACCGTCGGCTTGAACCTGAAAAACTCTCTGTATTTCTCAATAAACAACGAATGCTGCGGATATTTTGTCAGACGGTTTATCATATCCTGTATCATCCATCGGATCCGCCAATACACACTTGTCGTTGCCATAAAAGCACCGATCTGCATAGCACCGCTGTTAAGCTGCGTTATCAAATAGATCAAAAAAACATAATACAATAATTCACCCATAATGAGCCAACTGAACAGGGTCAAAAGAAAATACTTTTTACCGTACTTCACGTTAAGATCTATAGTTTTTTGGGTATTCTCGTCGTACTCTTTTATCAGAAGCTCATCCGCGTTGCTTATTCTTAGTTCTTTTGAATAATCTGAAAGTCTGTATACTCGGTTTATGTAATTTTTCTTCCGTCTTAACGGTGTCGCTTCTTTATTGTGTTTGAAGGATATTTTATTGGATAAAATATTGCTGAATACGTTTGAAAAAGCTAAAACGAATATCAGTACGGCGATAATCGGCTCAACTTTCAGCATTAACGAAAACAGAGTGGTCGATGCGACTATTCTGTTTATAAGTTTACCGGTATCTTCAACTACCTCTGCCGCACGCTTATCCGACTGTTCCATCGCCCACACAAAATCATTGTAAAACTCGGGATCATCAAAGCAAGCAAGATCGAGAGAATGAGATTTTTCAAAAAGCTCTGCCTGCATTTTTAAATGCAGCTTTTGCTTTAGCAAGGGATTGTGTATAAGCCAATACCACTTATCAAAAGCAAACGCCAGCAGATAAAATACCGCCATTACGGCAAGTATCTTTACTACCCTTAAAAAATCGCCGCCGTATTCCACTGAGTTAAGCAGATTATAAACAAAGACTGCGTTTGCCGAATTAATAAATCCCCAAACTACGCCCTCTATTATCATAAATACAAAATAACCCGGAGTATATTTTGCAACCTGCTTAAGCATAAATAAATTATTCTTTATCACGGAAAAAGGCTTTTGTTTAATTTTTTCAGCCATTTGAGACCACCTCGCTTCCGAGATAGCTTTCAGCCTGCTTTTTAAACATTGCGGCATATTTGCCGTTCTGTTTCAAAAGCTCCGAATGAGTTCCGCTTTCAACAATCTCTCCGTTGTTTAAAAGCAACACTCTGTCTGCAAGCACTGCCGATGAGAGTCTGTGCGAAATAAATATTACACTTCTGCCCTCAGTTGCGCGCATCATATTTTCAAACATATTGTATTCTGCGATCGGATCGAGCGCACTTGAAGGTTCGTCAAGTATTACGAAAGGAGAGTTGTTTGCAAACACTCTTGCAAGGGACAGCTTTTGCTGTTCGCCGACTGACATATTCTCGCCTTTGTCATCAAATT
This sequence comes from Eubacteriales bacterium, assembly GCA_045580755.1. GTDB lineage: Bacteria > Bacillota > Clostridia > Oscillospirales > CAG-272 > RGIG1995. Next base: position 5,257 of record JAZNOI010000095.1, read on the forward strand.
CCCTTGTCAGTATCGTATCAATTCCTTTATCGTATCCCTTGACCTTTTCATATATGCCGCTTTCGGTCAGAGCTTTTACAGCAATATCCTCGTCACCCGAACGGGGAAGACGGAGAAAAACGTTGTCCTTAACACTCATGGAAAATAATTTAAAATCCTGAAAAACAGTGCTGAAACTGTTTCTGTAAGAATGCAGATCGTATTGTTTTATGTCGTTTCCGTCAAGACAAATACTACCCGATTCAGGCTCATAAAATCTCATCAACAATTTTATAAGCGTTGTTTTTCCCGAGCCGTTGCTTCCGACAAGGGCTATTCTTTCTCCTTGGTTGAGGGTAAAGCTTATGTTCTTTAAAGTATACTCCTCGCTTCCGATGTACTTAAAGCTAAGTCCGTTTACTGACAAAACGCCGCCTTCTTGGGAAACAGTTTTATCTCCGCCCTTTATTTTAGGCTCATAGTCAAGGAAAAATCTGATATCCTCAAGAAACAGTCCGTGTTCTCCGAATTCCGATACGTTTTGTACAAGATTATTCAAACAGTATGAGATCATTCCTATCGAGTTTAATACTACAACGCAGTCGCCGATGGTCATACCGCCGTTTTCAGCTCCCACACACATCGCGCTCCATGCAGCGTAAAGCATGGCGCCTAAAATGGTAAATACCTCAAGTCCTATCACCTGGAAATATTCTAATACAGCTCTTTTTACACCGTATTTTTTCAATAAAGCTTTGAAATCGTTATATGTGGAGTTCAGATCTCTCAGCATATTTTTGTACATTCCGCCAAGACGCATTTCCTTTGCGTACTCCCCGAGATAAAACGTTCTTCTTACATAATCCGCACGTCTTGTAATAGGCTTTTTTTCTGTCTCCGTTTTATGCTTCAGAATATTGGATCTTCTCCTAAGTATGCCGAGAAGCAAAGGAAACAATCCGAACAGGATCAAGACGGGATCTATAAAAAACAGCAGAAGCGAGTTCGACAAAAGCAATACCGTTCGTTCTATCAGATTGTTTAACGATTGCATTACTTTTGTAATACGTGAATATGCCTCGTCCATAGCTTTTACGTATTTATCATAGAAAGACGGCGTCTCGTAGCATTCAAGCTCGACTTCGCGGGCTTGGCGGAATAAGTCCTTTTCAACGGATGCAGCTATAAGACTGGTTTTTGCGGGCGATATTACGTTCCAAAACCACTGCATAAACGCATTCCAGGCAATAAAGACAATGCCTATAACAGCTACGATCTTAACAATATTTGTAATGTCTTTTCCTTCGCTTACGCTGTTAACGATCATACGCAGCATATAACTTTCAACCAAAAAGTCCATCAAGCCGTATATAAAAGCACATCCTAAATATATCGACAGATAAAAAGGAGATACTTTCCATATATTTTTTAATGCGAATAAATTGTTTGAGACAGTCCGTTTAAGCGATAGTTTCTTTTTTTCTTCTTTCGTGTTGTTTTTGTCAGACATACTACCTCTTTTGTGTTACTATTTTTATGACAGCATCAGTGTCATAAACGTTTACGTTTACGGGAATCATAATGCATGGATCATGGTTTAAATTAAGAAAATCCCGTTTAACCTCCCCGATGTTTGTTGAATACTTCTTTTCGGTCAGCTCATGCGGGCATCCAATCGGAACCGTATACTCAACGCTTGACACGCTTTCATCGATCAGATCGACAAGGTTCTGTTTTATTATACACTTTTTATCTTTGAATGTAAATACGGCAACAGAGCAAAAGGCCGTACGTATCTTTTTGTCATTCCCCTTTTTTATATGCTCTGTCTTTCCGACCACATATTCTTTTAAAGTCGTGTTGTTTTCTTCTATTCCGTTTTTTGATATGATTTTTTTTACTTCAGCTTCAAAGTCCTCATCCGATATTTTGGACGACTTGAGCAGAATAAGCCCGGCTCCACCGATTATAAGGACCGGAAAGCCTAAAAAACCTATACCCACATATAGGAATATCCAGAGCGCAACAAGCACAGCTCCAATCGCCGTGAAAATCGTAAATACGGCTTCGGCGGCACGGTTTTCTTTTTGGGTCAAATACATTTGTGTTGTTTTCTTTTCTTTGTTCTTGTTCATTTCTCTTACTCCTTATTTTTTATTGGTCGATCAGTAGTTATAAAACGTTTCGGAGCTGCTCACCTGCCTTTCTTTTATCTAAATATACGTAACCGTTTGATTGATCAACTATCCCCTCGAGCATACCGTTTATTTGTTCGTAACAGCAGTTGTTCAGCTGAGCGGGACTGTATATATAGTCGAAACACATTACACGAAGGTTATATACATTTGAATCCTATTTTATCCTACTTTATCGGATTTGTCAAGATTTTGTCGCATATTATTATATAATTTGGGCAAGGAGGTATGGGTATATGAAACCGTTAAAAGAAAAGATAAGCATAACAGTAGACAGTGACGTATTGGAAATGATACGGCGTAAAGCAGAAGAGGACGAACGTTCGCTGTCGCAGTACATTAACCTTGTTTTGAAAGAACATCTGAAAGATTTTAGCACATAAACCGAAGGACTGTGGCGACACAGTCCTATTTTTTTCGCTTGACAAGCATTGTTTTAAGTGTTAAATTATAATTAACGAGAATATTCCGTATATATTGACTGTGAACTACAAAAACTATTTGCAGATCATTTCTGATTATAAGTAGTTTGAGGTAAATGCAGATGTATAAAACGGATAATTCTGTTGATAGAGATGAAAAAACAAATAATATGCCTTCAAACGTCGTATTCCCTTCAAAACTCTCCCAAAAAAACGATCGGATATTTATGCATACAGAGGAGGAGATTCAAGAGGGACGATACGATATGGAAGGCATTATGTGACACTATGTAAATAGTATAGGAGTGGACTTATGAACCCTTGGCATGATTTTGAAAAAGACAGAATTACTCCCGAAAGATTCGTATGCGTTATAGAGATACCTAAGGGAGGAAAGATGAAATACGAGCTCGACAAAAAAAGGGGACTTTTGAAGCTCGACAGAGTGCTTTTTACCTCGACGCACTATCCCGCAAATTACGGCTTTATACCCCGTACATACTCCCAGGATAACGACCCGCTTGACGTGCTGGTGCTCTGTCAGGAGCAGCTTCAGCCTATGTCGATCGTTGAATGTTATCCGATCGGCGTTTTAAAAATGCTCGACAACAACGAGATTGACGAAAAGATCATAGCGATTCCTTTCGGCGATCCTTCGCTCAACACTTTCAGCAATCTTCCCGGGCTTCCCGTGCATCAGTTCCAGGAGATAAAGCACTTTTTTGAGGTGTATAAATTCCTTGAAAACAAGGTTACGGTCGTTGAAGAAATCTGTAACCGAGATGAAGCCGAGCGCATCGTAAAAGAAAACATCGAGAGATATGCCGAAAAGTTCGGAAATATTTTATAAAAAGACAAGAGGATATGCGTTTTTTCGCATATCCTCTTTTGTGTTTTCTTATTTTTATCTGATGTGTCCGCTTTTGCAAATGCCCATAACCTCGTTGCCCGAAACTATAAAGCTTTCAAGCAGAGTTATATCGACCATTTTCAGATGAAAAACCATCTTTTTCGTGGAGATTATATCGTTTGAAGAGATCTTTTTGCCGTCCGGGTGATTGTGGCACAACGCTATTTTGTTGACGTTCCGCTGGTTTGTGATCTTTACGATCTCGCCCAGCTTTACCTCGCACACGTTGGTGTATCCCTCATTTATTTTGATGCTGTCGATAAGCTTGTTGTTTTTGTCGAAAAGAAGCAAGAATACGGTTTCTTTTGTAACTCCTACGTATTTGCCGAGCAGATAATTCTTTATTTTGTCAAAGGTAATGGCAGCACTGTTGTCGGTGTTTTTCTCCACGTAGTATTTTCTGGAAATATCGCCGACGAGTTTAATAAGCAGCGAAGCGTTGTTGGTCATATTTTTTACCGACTTCAGATTTTCCAGATCAGCCTCAAAAACAGACGACAGATCACCGAATTTATTAATGAGCGAGTGGGCGATCGGGTTCGTGTCCTTGTACGGTATTCCGAAGAAAAGCAGCAGCTCAAGCACGACGTGGGGCGGCAAGGCATCGATGCCGTTTTTTGCATACGATTCTTTAGTGCGGATCCTGTGTCCTTTATGTAAATTAATCTTCTTTTCTTTCTTTTCCATCGTTGAATCAATAAACCTCTTGCAGAAAACTGTGTTGTTGTTATGATACCATATAATGAAAAACTTTACAAGGGCATATTTCCTTTTACACAATATTTCACGAGTATTAACAATTTAATAATATAAAGCAGTGCGAAAAAATATATAATAAATTAGATATAGTGCGTAAATTTACAAAAATGATTGATTATTTTTTAAACGTGTAGTATAATAAATCGATTATAGAAAAATATAAATATACGGAAGTTTAGCGGAGGAAAACTACTATGGCAAACATTTTGAAAAAATCCGAAAAATTCGAGGGAGTAAAAGGTCCCGTTCTCACGATAGTAATGGACGGCGTCGGTATAGCTCCCGATACTGAAGGCAATGCTTTTGCAAAAGCTTATACACCCACACTCGACAGACTTATGAAAGAATATCCCACCCTCGTTCTCAAAGCTCACGGCACGGCTGTCGGACTTCCCGGAGATGACGATATGGGTAACTCCGAGGTCGGACACAACGCACTCGGTTCGGGACAGGTGTTCAGCCAGGGCGCAAAGCTCGTTTCCGAGTCTATTGAAAGCGGAAAAATGTTTGCAAGCGAAACTTGGCAGACTTTGACAAAGAACGTTCTTGACAACGGGTCTGTACTGCATTTTCTCGGTCTTTTCTCGGATGGAAACGTTCATTCTCACATAAACCATCTCAAAGCTATGATCGAACAGGCGAAGGCTTGCGGCATAGCAAAGGTAAGAGTACATATTCTTCTTGACGGAAGAGATGTAGGCGAAACCTCGGCGCTCGAATATATCGATCCTTTTGAAGCTTTTATTGCAGGTCTCAGAGACGATTCGTTCGATATCAAGATCGCATCGGGCGGCGGAAGAATGAAGATCACCTTGGACAGATACGAAGCCAACTGGTCTATGGTTGAAGAAGGCTGGAAAACTCACGTTCTCGGCGAGGGCAGATATTTTGCATCTGCTGCCGAAGCAGTAAAGACGTACAGAGAAGAAACGGGCGTTATTGACCAGGATCTTCCTCCCTTCGTTATTGCTGAAAACGGCAAACCCGTCGGCACTATCGAAGATAAAGACAGCGTAATCTTCTTTAACTTCAGAGGCGACCGTTCTATTGAGATATCCACAGCTTTTGACGCAAAAGAATTTGATAAATTCGACAGAGTTCGCGTTCCCGACGTTATGTATGCGGGCATGCTCGAATACGACGGCGACCTCCACATTCCTTCCCGCTATCTTGTAAATCCCCCCGAGATCACACAGACGATGGGCGAGTATCTTTCCAACACCGGAATATCTCAGTTCGCGCTTTCGGAAACTCAGAAGTACGGACACGTAACGTATTTCTGGAACGGAAACAAGAGCGGTAAGTTTAACGAAGAGCTTGAGACCTACGTTGAGATCCCCTCTGACGTTGTTCCTTTTGAACAGCGTCCCTGGATGAAGTGTGCTGAGATCACCGATAAGCTTATCGAAGCTCTCGAAAGCAAAAAGTATAAGGTGCTCAGAGTTAACTTCCCGAACGGAGATATGGTAGGTCATACGGGTAACTTCCACGCTACAAAGATCAGCCTTGAGGCTCTCGACCTTTGTATCAAGCGTATTCTCGAAGCGCTCGACAAAGAGGGCGGTACGGCTATTATTACGGCTGACCACGGAAACTCCGACGAGATGTACGAAATGGACAAGAAGACAGGAATGCCCAAGGCAAACAAGGACGGCTCATTGAAGTCCAAGACCAGCCATACGCTCAATCCCGTTCCTATGATCATTTACGATAAGAACAATACGAACGCGTATACGGTAAAAGAGGGAAGCTTCGGACTTTCCAACGTTGCCGCAACGGTAGTAAATCTTCTCGGTTACGAAAAGCCCGACGCTTGGGACGAATCGGTTATTGAACTTAAATAATCGGCAGGTAACCGCTTAAAAATATTAATTATACCGATCACCAAAAAGGAGAACAAATGGGAAAACGCCGCAAAAAAAACGTAAAACAGACCGAAGTTGCGGAAGAAAAGCTCGAAAATAAAGCCGAAGGCTCGACCGAAGAAACGGCTGAAAAGGTTGCCGAAGAAAAGGTTGAAGAACCGATAAAGGCTGAAGTGCCGCCCACCGAAACCGAGGTTGCAGATGATGCAACGAGAGAGTCGGAACGTGATGATACGGCTGAAAAAAATCAGATTCAGCAGGAAGAAAACGGGCTTTCCGAAAATTCGGACGAACAACTGAATAAAAAGGCGGTTACAGTAGACGCTTTCCTTTCTTCTTTGGATGAAATACAGCCGGAGGATATTGATCCGGAGACTGCCGTCAAAAAAAAGAAAAAGAAAAAGAAAAAGAGTAAGCTGAGAACGGCTTTGCTCGTGATCTTTTGCGCAATCTTCCTCGTATCCGCCTTTATGATAGCTTCAAACTTGATTGAAGGATTTTCTGCGAAAAAACTGTATAATGATATGAACGACGATTTTTTTGCAGACTCGAACAGAACGGATAATATGCCGTATCTTTCGGCGTCTGTGCTCGACGTTTCAATGCCGAGATACGGCAATCCGAGAGAGGTTAGCAACGATATCGACTACCGTATAGTTGATACGAACAACCCTTCTTTCGAGGAATTCAAAATCAAGCTTTCCGAGCTGAAAGAACAAAACTCAGACGTATACGGCTGGATACAGGTAGACGGAACAAATATAAGCTATCCTTGTGTGAAGGGCGCTGACAACGCGTTTTATCTGGACCATACCGTAACGAAGGAGTACAATGCAAACGGGGCTATATTCGGTGATTATAAATGTGCGAATACAGTTCTTGAAAACCCGAACCTTGTATTTTACGGACATAACTCCATATATCCCGGACAGATGTTTCACGAGCTGACGCTGTTCCTCGATGAATCGTTCTTCAGCAAAAACAAATATGTTACACTCTATACACCGGACGGTGTTTACAAGTTCGAGATATTCGCTATATATGAGACGAGCGCGTCATACCGCTATTGTCAGGTATCGTTCGTGTCTGACACTTCGTTTGTTAACTGGTGTTACGAGATGAAGAGCAACTCGCTTTATTTCCGTGATATTTCGGATTTCACTCCCAAATCAAGAGTGATCACCCTTTCTACGTGTACGAACGGATATTTCACGAGAAGATACTCGTTGCAAGCCAAGCTCGTGCAGGTAGAAAAATAAAAAAACTTTTAAAATGACGTTAAAAGGGAAAGGCAGAACAGACCGAAAAAATGAAGGTATCCGTTGTTATTCCGGTTTATAACGAAGAAAAAAGAATAAAAAACACCGCGGATATTCTCGACGGTTATCTGAAAAGTAATTTTGACGATTACGAGATCGTTTTTTCGAATGACGGAAGCAGTGACAAAACGTTTCAGATCGCAAAAGAGCTTTCTGCCGAGAATGACGCCATAAAAGCCGTCGGCTACGACGAAAACAAAGGAAAAGGCGGGGCGGTTAAACACGGAATATTAAATTCCGAAGGCGATTTTATACTGTTTACCGACTGCGATCTCGCATACGGAACGGACGTTATAAAAAGCGCGTACGACCTCTTTGTAAAAACGGGAGCAGACATCGTCATAGGCTCGCGCAATCTGTCATCGGACAGCTACAAAGGATACACTTGGCTTAGGAAAGTAACTTCCAAGGTTTATTTTAAGATCATAGCGTTGGTGTCAGGCTTTAAGCACAGCGATTCGCAGTGCGGGTTCAAGTGCTTTTCAAAAAAGTCTGCGTACGATATTTTCCCCGAGTGTGAGATAACGAGCTTTGCCTTTGACCTCGAAGCACTTATAAAAGCTCAAAACAAGGGCTATAAAATTGCCGAACTTCCGGTAAAAATAATCAATCATGACAACAGCGATTCAAAAGTGCACGTTGTTCGTGATTCGATTAAAATGCTGGGAGATATTCGAAAGATCAAAAAGAAAAACAAAAAAACGGGTAAATGATTACCCGTTTTATTTTTTGTTTACTTTTCCGATTATCCATTTGACCAGAAAAACAACGGCAGCAATAAGCGCAACTTTGAACAGGGATACTGCTATCGACGTGGCGATAAGCGGTATAAGCTGTTCTTTTGGGGCAGTGGCGTAGACGGCGGCGACGTCTTTTTTCGTCCATAAAAATACGATCACGGCGATCGAAACGGCAGCTGTGGCAATACGCCAGGGTTCTTTTTTTTGCTTATTCATTGTTTTCCTCGGTTTTTTGGGGTGGTTGGGTCAGTGAGCTTCCGCAATTCATACAGAAAAGATTGTTGGCATCGTTTTCAGTTCCACATTTTTGGCAGGTAAGAGTGGATTTTATGACTATACCGCACTCAAGACAGAATTTACTCTTTGCGGGAATTTTGTTTCCGCAGTTTTTGCATATTATCGTGTCGGAGTCACGGATTACAGTCTTTCCGCATTCAAGACAGAATTTGCTTTTTGACGGTATTGTTGCACCGCAGTAATGGCATTTTAGAGTTTCTTCTTTTGTGGTATTGTCATATCCGCAAACATTACAAAAACGGCTGTCTTTGGGGATTTTGGATCCGCAATTAGGACAATAATAATTCTGCGTGTAATAAGGCGTGTTGGATGACTCGTTATCATCATCAGAATAGTCTTTGTCTTTGTAGAAACCGACAATAACTAGTATAACGCCGACGATTATCAACGTTATTCCAATTATAATGTATACATCGCCCGGATTAGTTGTACCGTTGTTGAAGAAACTTTCAAGCTGGTTTATCGCATCGTTGTTTGTTGCATTGCCCATAATGATGAGCATAATACCAAACAGTGCTAAAAGAACCCCTAAAGCTATCATAATGAATTATTCCTTTCTGATAATAAATCATTTTACGATTTCGACAGTGTAGCCGCGTTCGGCGAGCAAGTCGGATATTGAGCCGTCGCCCATTACGTGACCGGCACCTACGCAGATAAATACCTGTTTGCCCGATTTGAGCGCGCTTTCGGCAAAATCGGTCATCGTTACGTTTCTGTCGGTGATCAAGGCTTTTGTATATTCGTCGTAAAGCTCTTTTTCTTCTTCGCTTTCGAATTCAGGTTGTATAGAAAGGTATTCTGCAAAAGTATCGGGATCTCCTTCAACCCATATATCCTGCATTTGGTCTAATTCTTCGATCGAGGCTTCGGTATCGGTATAGCTTTCGATCGAGGATTCTAACAAATACAGCTGAAGTTCAGGAGAAAAGTTCGCATACATATTATACTGAATGGCAGCCGATTCGACCTCAAGTATTTCCTTTCCGTCCTTTTTTGCAGCTTTAAGAAAATATTTGTCGATGCCGTTTTCGAGATCGAGCTCCATTTTCTCGTAAGAAAGACTGTCGATCGTTTGACTCCAGAAGCAAGGCTTGTAATAGTCGAGCAGTGCGTTGTACATATCGTTTTCTTCAAAAATCTCGACACACTTGTTGTATACTTCTTCGGAAACGTGATCCTTGATCGTAGTTCCGTCCGAGTATATCATTTTTGCCAGGATCTCTATAATGGATGAGGTGTCAGCCTCGTTTTCGAACTTGATCACGTCAAATTCAACGGCAAGCGAATCGCTGGTGTTGTATGCGTTCATTACGTAGTCGGGAAGGGGATAAAAGTCATCTCTTCCTACGTGTATCGAGCCGAACAGCCAGGCGGTATGTCCCTCGCTGTCGGTAACTTTGTATAAAGCGGGTGATGAGTCTTTTTCGGGCGGAGATGAGGGCTCGTCCGGTTTGTTGGTTGAAACTGCCTCTTTTTCTGTATTTTTTTCGGTGTCCGTGTTGTTTGCCGAGCTGCAAGCGAACAGCGAGAGCGCCAACAAAAATACAAGTATAAACGATATTATTCTTTTACTCATACTGTTTACCTCCGAATTGTTTTTATTGAATAAATTATATCACCCGCCAAAAGCGTTGTCAATAAAAGCACAAAAAAACAGGACACACGGCTTATTTCGCCGTATATCCTGTTTATTGGTTGAATACAACGAGATAACGTGTGTGCAAAGCACACACGTTATCTCGTTTATGTTTTTAGAAAAATTATTTTACAACGAAACCTGCGGGAAGTCTCCAAGATGCGTTGGAGTAGTAGAACGTAACGCTGGTCATAAGGTATTCGCCGTCGTAGTACATACAGGACGAGCTACCGCCGTCGAGGTTTGCAGCGTTTACGGCACCGAAGTCTTTCATAACTTGAATGAGGTCGGATGCCGATGCGCCGAGGTGTCCGTTTTTACCTCTTCCGTCGGTTACGAACATAAGGATAGCACCGTCTGATCTCTGACCGATTACGGTTCTGGGGTTCAGACCGCTTCCCATACCGTTCATTTCTCTTTCTTCGCCGTTTATAATGAGCTGAACGAAGTGGTTGTTAGCATCGGATGCTTCGTCCTGGAAAGTAACGGCATCGCGGATCTTCTTTTCTTTAATGAGCTTTTCAACCTGGCCTGCATTCATTTTCGATACGTCGATGATCTGAAGGATGTTGTTTTCGGTCAGACCGACGAGCACGAGTCCCGGCCACTGCTGAGGCTTATTCATCTGTATCTGTCCGTTTGAAACGATAACGCCGTAAGGCATACCGCCCGAGTTGTTGTGAGAGTTGTAGAGACCGCCGTTTATGCCGCCGATAGCGCCGCTGTCTTTTACGAGCTGGTCGAGTGTAACACCCGTTGCGCGCCAAGGATAGATCGTTGCCAAGCTTACCCTTGCAGGATCTTTTACGACCATCATCGTTCCGTAATAAGTTGCACCCGAAATTTCGTGTATCTCAACTGCCGATGAGTTGTCGTCGGTATCTCCCTCTTCGCCCGCAACCTCTTTTGTCGGATCGAGGTCGAGGGGGCCCTTCGTGCTGTCGCCGAAGTTGATCAAGTCTTCGTTTACGTTCGCTTCCATATCCTTCATCTTGTTTTTGTCAACGATGAATTGGATCTGATCGTTCGAAAGGTAAAGTGAAGGGATAAACTTAAATGCACCGGTCTCAAGGAAGGTCGGAACTGTTATGTAAAGAATATCCGATATGTTTCCTTTTTCTATTTCTTCTTTAGGCAGGCGGTTTGCGCAAAGCATACCGAGAGCGAAATAGAGGAGCAATACCACTGCCAAAATAAAGGTGAAGAAAAATGCCAAGGATTTTAATACTACGCTTTTTACCGTTGCCTTTTCTTTCTTGGGCTTTCTTCTTTTGCCGACCGTTTTTTGAGCGTCAGCGGGTTTCTTTGGGGGCATTCCTGCAGAAACGGGAGTTTTATTGACTGTTGCAGGAACGGGATTCTGTTTTTCAATAACGTTATTAGGTATATTATTCTGCATTATCAACGATCTCCTTCATTCCTACAAGTTTCCACGTGGGATTATCTATGTTGTCCTTCGTTGCGTCGTACTTAACGAAATAGCAACGCTCGTTCATTTCATCGTCGAGGTATTTTCCGCTGACGATCATTCTCTTTATAAAGTGTATGTCAACCGAGAAGCAGTCGTCGGTCAGCCATACAAAGTTTGTTACACTTTCTTCGAGGAAGGGGGGATTATGCAATCCGTGTACGCTTATAAACGTTCTGTCGATACTGTTGTTGTACTTCCAAGCAACGTTATACAAGTGAGACGAGGTTATGAGGTGCTTGGAAAGTCCGTAGAAGTTAAGGTCGCAGGACATAAAGAAGCTCCAGTCCTCGAGAACTTTCAGTACGTTTACTTCCGAAGCAACTTCGGCGGGAACGTCTCCCATGTATTTACCCAAGGTCGTCTTTGTGAAATCGTGGTTGCGGATCGTCTTGTCGTATTCAACGACGTTGCCCTCTCCGTCCTTGATCTCAACGACGGGTGTATTTTCATCGGGGTCTTCCATGAGGATCACGAGGCTGTATTCCGAGATCTTGGGAAGTCCGGGAGCATATTCGGCGAAATTTGCATATTCTGCAACCTCGCTGAGTTTTACAGTTCCTTCGGGAACGGGTTTGCCGTCGACGGTAACCGTGCACTTGTCTCCCGTTTTAAACGTATAGCACAAAACAGGGACGGAAGTTGTTCCCGTATATTCGACCGTGTTTCCGAAAAGATCGGTTATTTCAACTTTTGCCTTTTTTGCAAGACGAATGTTGTAAAGCATACGTCCGTCGTCGGTAGTCTCGCCGTCTAATTTCTTTCCGTCAACGTTTACGGTAAGAGACGTGGGGATCGTGAGCGTGTAGAACGTGTTGTCAAATTCGATCTTTCCGTCCTTACTGTCGGGAAGTTTATAATCTGCAACGTTGCCGTTTGCATCTTTTATCTCGATCTTGGGTACGGAATAAAGGTTTTCAAGAGTGAATACGGTTTCGCCTGTCGGCTTTTCCTGTCCGTGTTCCTCGGTAAGCTCAATACCGTTTACCTTTATAAATATCTCCGAATTGAGCGTAACGTTTGAAGGTATTTCGATCGTATAAGTATGGCTGACGGGTCTGTACGAAACGAGGTCATATTTCTGGATGGGTATGATCATCAATTCCTGGCGGGGTTCGCCTACTTTGCGAAGAATGACCTCGGCGATCATTATGTCATCGTGCAGTACACCGTACATGCAGTCTGTTTCGTTTATGGGCATCTGGTTGGAGAACTTTATGTCGCCGTTAAGCTTTTTGATAAAATCTTTCTTGGGGTCGGTCGACTGTTCGAACTCGCCTGCCACCATGTTAGGCGCACCGTCTTTTTTCCACAGTTTGCCGTTTTTTGCCTCTTTTTTCATAGTCTCGATGACTGATTCGAGGTCTCTCTGGGGAAGCTCTGCTTCGTAGTCGTCAAGAACTGAATTGACGTAGATCAATGCCGCAATGATCAAAGCCGCAAGGATTGCTACGTATATCAAATATGAGATCTTGAAAACCTGACTTTTTGCCTTAAACTTCGGTTTTTTCTTCATCGGGCGTTTGTACGCCACTTTTTTCTGCTGATTTGGAATATTCCCGATCATTTATGTCTCTCTCCTTTTATGGATATTTTTATTTTTTTGTGTAAAAAACAAAAATGCATTATCTATCGATTGCATAGATACACACATTAACTATATCATACAAACACAAAATTATCAATACATCTTTTGAATAGTTTTGAGAAAAATTAAGGAATAATGTCCGAAAGATATATATTTTGCCGTTTTGTGTCAGAGTATGTAGTTAAATAATAAAAAAATTTGAAGAATAAGTTGTTGAATATTTAACCGATATGTGGTATAATTAAAGCGAAAAAATTTGATCAAAGAGGGATGATAAAAATATGAAAGGCCTTGTAAAGTGTCTTGCTTTTTGTTTTATTGTATGCCTTATCGCGGCAGTTTTTGCTATAAATCCTTTTGCCGAAGAAGAAGACAAATGGGCGTTTTTGCCTTTTGACAAAGAACTCTATTACGGAAGAAATCAGCTTGCGAAGCTTGAAAACGGGGAGGCTATGGTCGCCGCATACGATGCCGTTTTGTTTGGCGTGCAAGACGGAGAACCGGAGATCCTTCTCAACGAAAAGTCCTCGGTTGACGATATCGTATTGACTTGCAGCGAAATGGATACGGTTTTTCTTGCTCACAGATACGACAATCCTCAGCAGTTCTGGGTCGAGGGGTATGGGTATAGAGTTTATGCGGATCAAACGGTGCGCTCTGCCGTCATATCTTATAACGCCGAGCTAAACACAGACGAAGCGAAAAAAGAGTTTAACGATTCCGTAGACAGTTTTATTGCGTCTTGTAACGTAGATTCATCTATGAGTGAATACGAGATAGAAAAAATATATCACGATGCACTTGTTGATAAGCTGACTTATATAGAAACGGCAAACTGCAGAAACGTGTACGGAGCTTTCGTTGAAGGCAACGCGGTGTGCGAGGGATATGCCGAGAGTTTTCAGTATTTGTTGAACCTTTCGGGAATTCAGGCGCACGGCGTTACGGGTAATGCTAACGGACCGCACGAGTGGACTTTGGTTCGTATAGACGGTAAATACAGCTACGTTGACGTAACGTGGGATGACGGCGGAACCCGGCGCTATTACGGTTACTTAAATATGACAGAGCAGATGCTTCTCGATGAGGGAAGGGTATTTGAAGAAAGAGGATACCCGCTGCCCGAATGTGATTATACCGAAGGTCATTATTACAACAATGCGGGATATGCGGGAAGGAATTTTAAGACTACTCCATCCGTTCAAAATGCGGTAACGCAGATAAAGCATTACGGCGAGGCACGTTTCTTTTATAACGGAAGCGGAAGCTTCAATTTTGCCGATTTTAAAAAATGGGCAGAGGATAACGCAAGTGAGATCGGAAGATTGCTCGGATTAAACGGCTTTGGTTATTCATTGGGCGGTAAAAACCGCGAATTCGTTTTAGAGATAAGCGGTGTTGAAAAGCAACCTTTGCCGACGCATACGGTATTGCCTTCGTTAAATACGGTATTGTCTGACACTTCTTTTTCGGTAACGTCTGGAGAAAGTGTCGGAAACGTAGTGAAATTACCGTCGAAAACGGAGGGCTTGTACACGTCCGAAGCTGAGGCGATTGACGTTGTAAATAATGCGCGAGTAAGCTTTGTATCATCAAGCGGAGTATTGGGAACCGGAAGCGAAATAAGCATTGACGGCGAGAATGCCAAGATCGTTGTAATGGGCGACGTTGACGGCGACGGCTGCGTAACGGTGTTTGATGCTATGATGATCAAAAAGGCGTACGAAGGGCAGAGAAGCGAGGATATGTTTGGCGAGGGAATGGAGCTGAATGCGTTTGCGGCAGATATAAACTCTGATTCGGTGTTTGATCTTAATGATGCAAGAAAGCTTTTGAAACACGTTGCAGGCAGTGAAATAATAGAATAAAACAAGAGAGAGGGTGTGCTTTGCAAACCCTCTCTCTGTTATATTCAAAAAAGAGAGGATATACGCACAAATCACGTATATCCTCTTGTGCTGTAAAAAGACCTCATCCGTCTCGCGGCAAAGACGAGAGTGTATTTGAAATAACCAAACCGCCGAGACACCTTCTCCCGCGGGAGAAGGCTTTTGTTTTGTACTAAGTTTATGTTTAATATTGTTTAAAAAGAAAACTATATTGTCTTTACATAAATTAACGTATCAAATAATATAAGGGATATGATTAAACATTGCGCCTTCTCCGTTTGGAGAAGGTGTCGTACCGCCGATGTGTGAACGGTCTTATCAGTTTTAGGCGGTGCGACGGATGAGTTTTGCCCCCAAAAATGTATCAAGAGCATTACAAAACCACGCGACATAGTGAGTGGATATTTATTATTTAATATTTTTTTGTTTTTAATGCGCTTTCGGTGTTGTATATGTTGTTTGCCGTTTTTTCTCCGCTGTTTACTACGATATAGGTGTATATGGCGTCGAGGATCGCAAGCTGTGCAATTTTCGAGCTCATTGCAAGAATGGATCTTTTGGTCTCTTCGGATTGAGTATACAGATGTATATCCGAGACGGCAAGAATGGGGGAGTTGCCGTAATTCGTGATACATATAGTTTTTGCACCCCGATTTTTTGATATCTCCATTGCCTCGACAACGTCCTTTGAACTTCCCGAGTGGGATATGCCGATGGCGACTGAGCCTTCGTCGAGGTGTGATGCTATTATCGCTTGCATGTGGTTGTCGCAGCAAGATTGAGAATCAAGCCCCAGTCTTGAAAACTTATGCGATGCGTCCATAGCGACCGACGCCGAGTTTCCCAGACCGAACACAACTATTCTTTTTGCGTTCATTACCGCAGTTGCCGCCAACTCAAGCTCCGTATTTTTGAGAACCGACTCGGTGTTTTTCAAAGAAACGGCGATGTCGTTTATTCTTTTTTGGAATATTTCGTAACAGCTGTCCGTTTTTCTGATGGTGCTGTCTATTGCAGAAGAGGAGTTGATTTCTGAAGCAATTCCGAGCTTCAGTCCCTGGTATCCGAGGAAGCCCAGTCTTCTTGCAAATCTTACGACCGTGGCATCTCCGCTTCCGCAACTTTGGGCAAGCTCACTTATGGATATTCCGACGATCTTTTGCGGGTTGTTTAATATATAATCCGCGATTCTTTTTTCGCTTCTGCCCATGTCGTTATAAAGAGTTCTGATCTTGTGTAAAATTGATTCCATTTAGCACTCCGAAATGAAAATTATTTTCATTATTGTATCATAATACGCGAAATATGTCAATATAATGAAAAAATAATCCGAAAACATGTTGACATATAAAAACGTAATATAGTACAATAGAATGTAGGAAAATTGTTTTAAAAAAATGCTATATAGATATTAAGGAGACTTTTTTATGTTGAACTACAATGTAAAGATCGGTCTTTGCCCGATGAGGAGAAATACTACTCCCCGTCCCGCAAAAACTTTCTTGACGTGGGTATCCGCGGAAGAAAGAGGTAGAAAAAACGTTGAATACATCGAGAAGAATTTTGCGAGCGACAAAGTTACTTTTGTTGACTCCAAGGGGCTCGGATGCAACGATCTGATTTACGACGACGACTCTGTAAAGGCTATCGCAAAAAGATTTAAAGAAGCAGAAGTTGACGCGATTTTTATGATAAATTCCAACTTCGGCAACGAAGAAGCGGTTGCGGATCTTGCAAGAGAGGTTGGAAAGCCCATATTTATTTGGGCGCCGCTCGACGATGAATACTACGTAGACGGTATGAGACCTACCGATTCCCAGTGCGGACTTTTCGGTGTTTCCCGTCAGCTCCAGAGATATCACATTCCTTTTGCTCACTTGCCTTGCTGCAGAGTTGAAGAAGATATTTTTGCAGAGCATTTTAACAGAATGATCAGAGTTACTTGTATGCTCAAGAACTTCAGCAACCTCAGGATCGGTCAGGTCGGCATCAGACCCGCACCTTTTTATTCGGTCATCTGGAACGAAGGCGAGTTGATGAGCAAATTCGGACTCCGCATCATTCCCATAAACCTCGCTATACTCCAGGACCGTTTCAATTCGGCTATGGAGAATAAGAAAGATGAGATCGCAAAGTACGTTAAGTATTTTGAAGACAATTACCGGATGGACGATCTCACACCCCAGTATCTCGAAAGAATGGCCTGCCTGGTCGTAACTTATATCGGAATATTTGAAGAATTCAAGCTCGACGTTATTTCGGCAGAGTGCTGGACGGCAACGCCTCAGTTGTTTGACGGACTTGCTCCCTGTGCCGTATACGGCGTGCTTAACGACCTCGGTTATACGATCAGCTGTGAAAGCGATATGCACTGTGCAATGACGATGGTCATGCTCCGTTCGGCATCGCTTGGCGAAGGAAGACCCTTCCTCGGCGAATTTACCGTTCGTCATCCCGAAAACAAGAATGCAGAGCTCCTTTGGCACTGCGGTCCTTTCCCGCTTTCCGTTAAGGCTCCCGACAGCACTGCCCGCCTTGTAAACCAGAGAGAATGGTTCAGAGCAAAAGACGGTCAGTACACTGTAGCCAGACTTGATCAGGAAGACGGAAAATATATGATCCTTGCGGGTGCTGTAAATACGGCTGAAGGTCCTTTGACACACGGTACGTATTTGTGGGGTGAATTCGATGATCTCCAGGCTTGGGAGGACAGACTTATCGAAGGTCCATACATTCACCACTTCGTTGAGATCGAGGGCGATTACACGGCAGAGATCGAAACGTTCTGTAAGTTTATTCCCGCGCTTTCGGTTGATAAATCAGTAAAAAAATAAATAAAAAATATACATAAAACAGGAGAAAAAAGATTATGCAGAGAAATAAGTTTTTGGACGCAATGATCCTCACCGAGCTCGAAGATGCAGTCGGCCGCGAGAATTGCTCTATCAGAGAAATTGACAAGTTGACACACAGCGTAGACTATTACTGGTTGTCCAGAATGTGGGCAGACAGAGGCGAAAGAATGCCCGAAGCGGACTTCATCGTAGCACCTAAGGATGCACAGGAAACGTCCAAGGTCATGAAGATCGCAAACTACTATAAACTCCCCGTAACTCCTTGGGGTGCCGGCGGCGGCACACAGGGCGGAGCACTCCCCGTATGCGGCGGTATTTTGCTCGACACAAAGAGAATGAACAAGATCTATGAAGTTAATACAGAAGCTATGTACATTGAATGCGGCACCGGTGCTATTTACAAGCACATCGAATGGGCTGCAAACGAAGTTGGCAAGGCAACAATGCACTATCCCTCTTCGCTCACCTGCTCTACGGTAGGCGGCTTCCTCGCTCACAGAGG
>JAZNOI010000096.1:0-15045 GCA_045580755.1 Eubacteriales bacterium
AGGCGGGTGTGTTTTTATGATATTTATGATTATTTTATGAACAAGAGAAAAGATCCTCCGTTTATAAGGGGATCTTTATTGAATACAAAAGAGAGAGTGTGTGCCGCACAACTCTCTCTTGTTTTGTTTTAAAATCCGATAGACGAATAATCTCCGAAGCCTTCGCCGAAGACCTCTTTTGCTTCGCAAACGATGACGAATGCCTTTTCGGGATCAATGGCAGCAACGGTTTTTTTGATCGCGGCGATCTTGTTGCGTTTAACTGCACACAGAAGTATTTTCTTTTCGTTTCCCGTCCAGCCGCCTATTCCGTTTACCAGAGTAACGCCAAATCCGAGTCCCAACAAAACTTTCATGATCTCTTCGTTTTTGTCGCTTATGATATACGCCATTTTTCCGTTTGACGAGCCGTACACAACGGCGTCCATCGCAATACTTGAAATGTACATTGCGATAATTCCGTACAGCGCACTTTCAAACTTTTGATAGCTTATCGCGTAGATGCAGATAACGGTAATGTCAATTATGAGACAGACTTTGCCTATGGATAGGGAGTGTATCTTGTATTTCAGAAGCCTTGCCATAAGCTCGGTTCCGCCGGTCGTTGCGCTTTTCAGCATCATTATTCCGAGGGAGATTCCGAGAAGTACGCTACCGAATATGCACGCCAAAAGCGTATCCATTTTTAAAAGCTCGTTCGTATGTGTGTACTCTAAGAAAAAGGTTATGCCGTCGATGAGGGCGGAACTTAAAAAGATTGCATAGAAAGAGGCGAAAAGTAATTTGAATCCTTCTTTTTTAAATCCTATTATCATAAGGGGAACGTTCATTATGAAAACCATAGTACCGATCGGTAAAACCGGAATGAAGTGGTTTACGACCTGAGCTAGACCGGTAAAGCCGCCCATTGCAAGATCGTTTTGATCGAAAAAGATCGTAAACGAAAGTGCGTACAGTATACAACCGACCGATATCACGAAATAATCCCAGATTATTTCGCGGACAATGCTTTTCTTTGCCAAGATGATTCCCCCTTTTTATCAGGAAATAAAATTAGAATGATTTTACAAGCTCGTCAACGTCGGTAAGTTCTCTGTTCTGCTTCAAAGCGGTTTCTTTAAGCGTGAGCATACCCTTGTATGCCGTGAGACCGCGTCTCAGGTTTACGTCTTCCTTGATAGCCTTTTCAACGCCTTTATCGGCAATCTTGAGAAGGTAAGGGAGGGTTGCTGTAGAAAGAAGAATGGATGCTGTTCTTGCAAATGCGGAAGGAATGTTGTCAACGCAGTAATGCTTGATTCCTTCTTCAAAGTAGGTGGGATCGGTGTGCGTAGTGCTTCTGCACGTTTCGACAGCGCCCTCGTCATCGCAAGCAACGTCAACGATCATAGCGCCTTTTTTCATCATCTTAAGATCTTCTCTGTAAATGAGATGGTCTTTTCTGTGCTTGGGCCACATAATGCAGTTGATAATAACGTCGCTTTCTTTGAGGCACTTAACGAGATTTTCTCTGTTTGAGATCATAAACGAAACGTTTGCGGGGAGCTTAGCTTTTGCAGCTTCCATAGCCGCCATATTAATGTCGAGGATCTTTACGGTGTTTCCGAAGCCTGCAGCCAGTTCAGCGGCACCGATACCAGAGTTGCCCGCACCGATTATGGATACGACGGGAGCGTCAACTCCGCATACGTTTGCAAGAAGAAGGCCGTTGCCCTGATTTGTCGACTGCATGTGGTGAAGGGCAGCAAGGAATCCGCCTTTGCCGGCAAGAATGCTCATAGGCTTAAGGAGAGGGAATCCGCCGTTATTGTCTGTAATGTCCTCGTAAGCTATTGCGGTAACCTTGCTTGCAAGGATCGCATCAGTTTCTTCGGGGTGTGCATTTGAGTGAATATAAGTATAGATGATCTTATCTTCTTTCATATACTTGTATTCCTGAGGGAAGAATTCTTTAACTTTGTAGAAGAGGTCGGCTTTTGTGTACACCTCGTCAGCCGTAGCACATATCTCAGCGCCCGCTGCTGCGTATTCTTCGTCGGTATATCCGCTTCCGATACCTGCGTTCGTTTCAAGCAATACGCGATGTCCGCGAGACGTGATCTCTTTAACCGTTGCGGGAATTGCCGATACTCTGTACTCGTTTGCTTTTATTTCTTTCAAAATACCAATGATCATAGTTTTTGTCTCCGTATATAAAATAAATTATAAATATTTGCTCTGTTCAATAAATGCTTCTTTTGCCTTGGCAACAAGCTCGGGGTTAGTCAAAAGGTCGTATGCTATTCCGGCCATAACCTTTGAAGAATCCTGCATACACTTTACAGCCGCCTCGGTCTTGCCTGCTTTTACCCAGTCCATCGAATGGGTGGGAGCCTTGCAGTAGGGGAGTTTTACGAGGATTCCCGGAACGACGGTCGTAACGTTACCGAAATCGGTAGAGCCACCGGCGGGGATCAATTCTCTGTTTATTTTTTCTACGTCGACAAGCTCGAAGTTGTCGTAAGCCAAATATCTTAAAACCTCATTGGGCATTTGAACGAGATACATAGGCTTTTTGTCGATCTTGACCTTCGTTTCGCACATAAGGCAAGCGCCTTTGAGAATGTTTCTGACTCTCTTTTCGAGATCGGGCAATGCGGAGCTCTCTCTGGAGCGAACGCAGATCGTTGCTTTTGCTTTGGGATGTACTGCGTTAGAAGGTCCTGTGCCCTCGTCGATCGAATAGTGCATTCTGACGTTATCTTTCGTATGCTCGCGCATAAACTCAATGCCGTTGAAAGCGAGGATCAAAGTGTCGAGCGCACTGCGTCCGATGTGCGGAAACGATGCCGCATGAGCGCTTTTTCCTTTTACTTCGACTTTAAACGTAAACTGAGCGTAAGAGGGGCCGCTGACAGCTGCTGTGTCCTGCGTTGCGTGCGAGGCTATTGCCGCGTCCAGCTCTTTAAAGTATCCCTTTTCCATCATTATGATCTTGCCGCCGAAGGTTTCTTCTGCGGGAGAGCCGTAAACGGTAAGGGTGCAGTTTATGTTGTTTTCGGTGATGAAGGGTATAAGCGCGTCTACTGCAGAAATGATAGCGGGTGTCTGCATGTGATGTCCGCAAGCGTGCTGGAAATCGCGGAGAGCATCGTATTCGCCTACAAAGCCGATGTTCGGTCCGCCGTTTCCGAATTTTCTGGTTGCTCTGAATGCCGTTGGAAGATCTGCGATCCCTTCTTCAACCGTAAAATCCATATCTTTTAATATATCGGTAAGGAGTTTTGATGCGTAGTATTCGTTTCCGTCCCATTCGGGATGATCAAATATTTTGAACGCCGCTTTTTTTGAAAACTCGCAGGAGTCGTCAATGACCTTAAAAATATCTTGTTTTGTCATATTATTAACCGTCCTTTTGGATAATATTTTACAGATTAATTATAAAACGGTAAGAAATACTTGTCAATAAACATTGCGTTATTCTTTATATTCAAAAGGTTGCTATGCCAAAAAAGCATATTTATTATAAAACATCATTACGGTATTGTAAAATTCATTTTTTTGAAGTATAATATAGAATGCATTCAATATATTTTTAATATATTTAGTATATATTTGTGCTTTTTGCCGTCGAAAAAAAGAAAAATGGGGGAAATGCGTATGACGAATACCGGAATAGAGGCGTTTTTGGCGGTCGCAAGGTGCCGTTCGATAACGAAAGCGTCCGAGTCGCTTTGTATATGTCAGTCGTCGTTAAGCATACGTTTGCAAAATCTCGAAAAAGAATTGGGGACACCTTTGTTTATTCGGCAAAAAGGACAGCGCGAAATAGTATTGACCGATATGGGAGAAAGCTTTTACGAGCTTGCTTTGCAGTACGAATCTTTGATGCAGAAGATCGACGATCTTTGCTCGGTACATAAAAAGATACTGCGTGTGTCGGCGTTAAACAGCTTAGGGTCGTATATTCTGCCTAAAAGCTACGAGAGATTTATGTCGAAATACCCCGACGTTGAGCTTATTATGCAGGATTACGAGGTCGAGAATGCCTGCAAGAGCATTTTGCAGGGTCAGACCGATATTGCATTCAATACCGAAATGGCGACGTCTGATAAGATCAAGACGGTTTTAGCCTTTTCCGAACCGATGGTTTTCGTTTGTTCGAAGGAGTCGGATTACGAAGACGGGGTTGGGGTAGACGAGCTTTCTGTGAAAAACGAAGTGTTCGTAGACTGGTTTAATGGATTTGAAAGTTGGCACAGAAAGGCTTTTGGATATATGGCTTCACCGCAGATCAGGCTGAATACGATGTCTCAGTTGAAGATCTTTACCGAAAAGAGTAACAACTGGGCGATCGTTCCCGTAAGCGTTGCACGGGGACTTGAAGATAACTCTCTTTTGAAAATATGCAAAACATCTTTCGAGCTCCCGGAAAGAAAGATAAACTGCTTGGTACCTGCAACCGAAAAGAACAAGATATACGTTTCAAGATTTTTGGGATGTTTAAAAGAAGAACTCGAATGCCGTAAAGAAATATGCTGTTTTCTTTCCGACAAAAACGTATAACGGAGGGGATATATGAGATCGGAAATACTTGACAGGCTGATACCCGTTACAGAAGAAGAAAAAAGAATACTTGACGGAGAAGTCAACATTGACAGAAGTATATATATGGAGGGCAGGGAGAACAAAATAAGCGTGAAAAAACTGCTTGATGACGGTAAGCTTATCACGGTCCGTCCGCACACGCGATTCGTTCATTTTCCCGAGCATTCACACGATTACGTCGAGGTTATTTATATGTGCCGCGGAAAGACGACGCATATAATAAACGGTAATCGCATTGAGCTTAACGAAGGCGAACTGCTTTTTCTCACCCCAAATGCAAAGCAGGAGATACTGCCTGCTTCAAAAGACGACATTGCCGTAAATTTTATTATACTTCCGCAGTTTTTTGAAAATGCTTTTCAGATGATCGGTAACGAGCAGACGCCGTTGCACAGTTTTATTATAGACGTGCTCAGCGGTGAAAAATCGACGAAATATATGCACTTTAAGGTTTCCGATGTTTTGCCCGTGCAGAACTTGATAGAAAACCTGATCTGGACGCTTATTTACGGTGCCGCAAACAAGAGAAACATTAACCAGTCCACGATGGGACTTCTTATGCTCCACTTGCTTAACCATACCGACAGGGTCGCGAGCGAAAGAGAGGACAGCATAGTTCTTTCGGTGCTCAGGTACGTGGAGACAAATTACAAAAGCGGAAGTCTGTCCGAGCTTGCCGAGCTCATACACTATGATTTCACATGGCTGTCGCGCGAGATCAAAGCGAGAACGGGGAAGAATTACACCGATCTCGTACAGGAAAAAAGACTGTCCCAGGCAAAGTTTTTACTAAAGAATACAAAAATGAAAATATCGGATATTGCAAACGAAACAGGGTACGACAACGTGAGCTATTTTCACCGCATTTTCAGAAACGAATGCGGAATGTCGCCCAAAAAATACCGAGATATGTACATAGATAAACCCGTTTCGGCTTTTGCAAATAAAGACACTTTTTAGTCAAATCCCGTCCTTGAAGAATCATTCTGTTTTGTGGTAACATAAGACAGAATGATATTTTTTGTATTATTCGAAAGGAAAGAATATGGATTATTATCTTGCTGTTGACATCGGGGCATCCTCGGGCAGACACATTTTGGGAAGCCTTGATGGCGGTAAACTTGTTTTAAAAGAAATATACCGTTTTGACAATGAACTGAAAAAAGAGGGAGAGAATCTTTTTTGGGATATCGACCGTCTTGAAAAAGAGGTCAAACAGGGTATAAAGGAGTGCAATAAGTACAATATCGTTCCGAAAAGCATTTCGATCGATACCTGGGGCGTTGACTACGTGTTGCTGGACGGGCAGAAAAAGCCCATCCTTCCCGTTTACTCGTACAGAGATCCCAGAACTGCGGAAGTAATTCCCGAGGTCGAAAAAATTATCCCCCCCGAAGAACTGTACTCGAAAACGGGTATTCAGAAGTTGAATTTTAATACTGTATATCAGCTTTACTGTGATAAAAAAAGCGGTAAGCTTGATAAAGCGGCATACTATCTTATGATGCCCGAGTATCTGTCCTTCTGCTTGACGGGAAAGATCAAAAACGAATACACGAACGCAAGTACGACGTCGACCGTGAACGCTTTGACAAAGACGTGGGATAAAGATATATTTAAAAAACTCGGTATTCCGTCAAACATCTTTTCAGAGCTGTCCCTTCCCGGAGACGAGATCGGTAGCTTTACACAGGAAGTTAAGGAATATATGGGCTTTGATTGTAAAGTCGTTCTTTGCCCGTCGCACGATACCGCGAGTGCTGTGCTCGCTTGCCCGCTGACAGAAAATGGGCTGTACGTTTCCTCGGGAACCTGGAGCTTGATCGGAACCGAGCTTGAAACGCCCGTGCTCAGTGCCGATGCCCGCGTTGCAAACTTTACGAATGAGGGCGGAATAGATTACAGATTCCGTTTCTTGAAGAATTATATGGGTATGTGGCTTTTGCAGAACATAAGAAAAAATCTCGGCAAGAAGTACACCTATGACGAGATGATGTATATGGCGCAGGAATGTGGAAAAGTAACGTATATAGACGTAAACGATCCTAAGTTGACTGCCCCCGATAATATGATCGAAGCCGTTAAGTCGGTTGCGGGCAAAGCTGATATGACGCTTCCCGAGGTCATAAACTGCGTTTATCATTCGCTTGCAAGATCTTATGATCATGCGGTGAACGAGATCGAACGTCTGACGGGTAAAAAGATCGACAGCATAAACATTGTGGGCGGGGGCTCTGCCGACAAATATTTGAATAAGCTGACTGCCGAATATACGGGCAGAAAGGTTTTTGCAGGTCCGAGAGAGGCTACGGCACTCGGAAACATTATTTCACAGATCATAAGCGATAAGGCTGATTTTGATATATGGAAAGCGCGTAAGTGTGTAAAAGAATCGTTTGATGTTGAGGAGGTCTGATCAATATGAGCAGATATGAAGAAGCAAGAGAACTGTACGCAAAATACGGTATAGATACCGAAAAAGCATTGGAAAAATTAAAGGAAGTAAGTATATCCGTTCACTGCTGGCAGGGCGATGACGTTGTCGGATTTGACAGCAAACAGGCATTGTCGGGCGGTATTCAGACGACGGGGAACTATCCCGGCAAGGCAAGAACCCCCGAGGAGCTTATGGCAGATATGGATAAGGTGTTTGAGCTGACTCCCGGAAAGAAGAAGCTCAATATCCACGCGTCGTACGCTATTTTTGATGACGGTGAATTCGTTGACAGAGACAAGATCACTTATAAAGCGTTTGAAAAGTGGGTCACTTTTGCAAAAGAGAGAAATATGGGTATAGATTTTAACCCCACGTTTTTTGCTCACCCTATGGTTAAAGAGGGACTCACCCTTTCGTCTCCCGATGAGACGGTAAGAAAGTTCTGGGTAGAACACGGAAAGAGATGCGTTGAGATATCCCAGAGATTTGCCGAGGAGACGGGCGAGCCCTGCGTTATGAACATCTGGATACCCGACGGATATAAAGATGTTCCCGCAGACAGATATGCCCCCAGAGCAAGATTTAAAAAATCATTGGACGAAATACTCAGTGTTCCTTATGATAAATCAAAGGTTTACGTTTGCCTTGAATCGAAAGTGTTTGGAATCGGCGTTGAATCTTATACGGTCGGTTCTGCTGAGTTCTGTATGAACTACGTAAATGCCAAGGGAATTACTCCCCTCATGGACAACGGACATTATCATCCTACCGAAGTGGTTTCGGATAAGATATCGTCTATGCTTTTGTTTAACGAAAAGATCGCACTTCATGTTACGAGAGGAGTACGCTGGGACAGTGACCACGTGGTTATTTTCGACGATGAGACCAAAGAGATAGCGAAAGAGATCGTTAGAAACGACGCGCTCGACAGAGTGTTTATAGCTACTGACTATTTCGATGCTTCGATAAACAGAATATCCGCTTGGGTAACCGGACTCCGTTCGGTGCAGAAGGCTCTTTTGTTTGCTCTGCTTCAGCCTGACAAGCTGCTTAAATCCTTGCAGGAAGAAAACAAGTTTACCGACGTAATGGTAGTTATGGAAGATATGAAGACTATGCCCATGGGAGACATCTGGGAAGAATATTTGAAGAGAGAAAACGTGAAGTCGGATTATTTGTCCGAGGTTAAAAAATATGAAAGGGAAGTATTGGTGAACAGATAATGAGCACATTGAAAGATATTTTTTCCGCCCCCTTTGTGGAGGAAATGAAAAAGACGACGGCTAATATGTACAGACTCGGCTGGGACGAGAGAAACGGCGGAAACATCAGCTATATGCTCGATGAAAATGAAGTTGCACAGTATCTTGATCTGACGAAGGTTATCAGAAATATTCCGATAGGCTTTGAGGCTAAGACGCTTATCGGCAAGATATTTATAGTAACGGGCACGGGAAAGTATTTTAAGAACGTTGAAGATGATCCCGAAACAAACCTCGGTATTATAAGAATTGCTGCCGACGGCAAGACGGCAGAGCTGCTTTGGGGATATAAGGACGGCGGAAAGTTTACGTCAGAGCTTCCCGCACACCTTATGAGCCATATGGCAAGACTTTCGGTCGATCCCGAAAACAGAGTCGTAATGCACAGCCATCCCACGAATACGCTTGCTATGAACTACGTTCACGAGCTTGACGAAAAGAAGTTTACGCATACACTTTGGGAAATGTGTACCGAATGTATCGTCGTTTTCCCCGACGGTGTCGGCGTGCTTCCGTGGATGCTTTGCGGAACGAATACGATCGGCGAAGCAACTGCTGAAAAGATGAAGGAATTTCGTTTGGTAGTTTGGGGCATGCACGGTATTTACGGCGCGGGCAAGACGATGGATGAGACCTTCGGCCTTATCGAAACCGTTGAAAAGGCGGCACAGATCTATATGCTGACAGCCGGACTCCCCAGAGTTAATACGATCAAAGACAGCGAAATGGTAGAGCTTGCCGAGTTCTTCGGTGTTAAATACAGAAAAGATTTTTTGAATCTGTAAAATGACAACAGGGGAAGGTTTTGCCTTCCTCTGTTTTTGGAATATATCGAAAAGTGTCGTGCTTTTTTCGGTTTTGCTTTTGAATGAAAATGTTGACATTAGGTCAATAATATGGTATAATATTATTCGATATATGATGTATCGAAACAGACTAAATATAATAAAGGAGTGCAATTATGGCAAACAGATTTGTATTGAATGAAACAAGCTATCACGGCAAGGGTGCAATTTTGGAGATTGCAAACGAGGTAAAGGCAAGAGGCTTTAAAAAATGTCTCGTATGCTCTGACCCCGATCTTATCAAATTCGGCGTAACGAAAAAGGTAACGGACGTTCTTGACAATGCCGGAATTGCATACGAAATATTCAGCGAGATAAAACCCAATCCTACGGTTGAAAACGTACAGGCAGGTGTTGCGGCGTACAAGGCAAGCGGAAGCGACTGCCTTATTGCGATCGGCGGCGGATCTTCCATTGATACGGCAAAGGCTGTCGGTATTATTATAAATAACCCCGAATTTGCAGACGTTGTGTCGCTTGAGGGTGTGGCTCCAACAAAGAATAAGTGCGTTCCCATAATAGCTGTTCCCACCACCGCCGGTACGGCAGCAGAGGTAACGATCAACTACGTTATTACGGACGCTAAGGCAAACAGAAAGCTCGTTTGCGTTGACGTTCACGATATTCCCGTGGTTGCTGTTGTTGACCCCGATATGATGAGCACGATGCCTAAGGGACTTACCGCGGCAACGGGTATGGATGCTTTGACACACGCAATTGAGGGATATATTACAAAGGGCGCATGGGAGCTCAGCGATATGTTCCATATTAAAGCTATTGAAATAATTGCAAAGTCTCTCAGAGGGGCTGTTGAAAATACTCCCGAGGGCAGAGAGATGATGGCGCTCGGTCAGTACGTTGCAGGCATGGGCTTCTCGAACGTTGGTCTCGGAATCGTACACTCGATGGCACATCCTCTCGGTGCGCTTTACGATACACCTCACGGCGTTGCAAATGCAATCATTCTTCCTACCGTTATGGAATATAACGCGCCCGCAACAGGCGAAAAATACCGAGATATCGCAAAGGCTATGGGCGTTGAAGGTACATGCTGCATGACGATCGAAGAAGCGAGAAAGGCTGCGATCGATGCAGTTAAGCAGCTTTCTGTTGACGTTGGTATTCCCGCAGACCTCAAAGAGATCGTTAAGAAAGAGGATATCGACTTCCTTGCGCAGTCTGCTTATGACGATGCTTGCCGTCCCGGTAACCCCAGAGAAACGAGCGTTGAAGAGATCAAAGAGCTTTATCTCAAGCTTATGTAATCAATTAAGATGTATAAAAAGGGTATATGGCGATTGCCATATACCCTTTTTGTTTGTTGAATACAACAGAGAGAGTGTATACATAGCACACACTCTCTCATATTTTGGATTATTCGAATATTTGAGGACTCTTCAAGATGCCGGCGGGTTTGAACTGGTATTCGTACATCCACATAGCACCGTATTCTCTCCAGGAGTTCGGGCTCTGGTAGAAGTAAACGCCGGGGGTGTGGTGTACCTGAGCAAATCCGTTTTGTCTCGTTCCGTAGAGTTTAAGGCCTACCTTGTGTTTTCCGGGAGCAAGACCGTTCTTTTCGAACGTATAGGGCGAGAAGATTATGTTGCCCGACAGCTCATCGTCAACGTAAACGTCGATCAATGCACCTCTGTACTGTTCAGTTCGTACGGCAAGTTTTCCGTCATTGCCCACTTCAACGTCAAATTCGTATGTGATATTGCCTGTATAGAAGGGAAGTCCCTGATTTACGATGTTGCCGAACGCCAGCTGTTCAACCTTTTTCGTAACGGTCTTTAAGCATCCGTCAACTCTGACACCAAAGTCACCGAGCAGATAGAACCATTCGAGGTTTGTTCTTTCGCCGAGGGGAACGGTTACTTCAAGGACGTTTTCGCCCTCGATTATATCGGTAAGCGGTACCGTTTCGATAGCTTTGTCAACGTACCAGCCGTCCGGTTTCGATTTAATAACGTTGCCGTTGAACACTATCTTTGCATTTTCGGGTTCCTCGATAGCGAGTTTTGCGCCCTTGTAGTTGATCACGGAATCAAAAGTCATGCGGAGATAGATCTCGTGCTCGGGGGGCGTGGGAACGATCTTGTACGGCTGTGTTATTTCTTTCATACGAATCGGAATACCGATCGCTTTTCTGCATTCGTTATCCAAACGGAGAAATTCTTCCATCGGGTGAAGCTCGCCGCCGTCAAAAGAATATTCCGCCATATCGAGAAGGAGCGCGTTGGGTTCGTCGAGCTTAACGGGAACGCGTTTTGTGATGATCCTGCCTCTCGTTTTGGGATAGTTGATGGGTTCTTCGCCGCGGTTTTCACCGTCGGTCAATCTGAGGAGAAGACTGTCGTGCATATACCACATTCTTTCGAATATAGTTTTGCCGTTTTCGTATTTTGCCTGCAAGGGTTTGATCTCACCCGTCATGGTGTCGTACTCTTCGAGTGAATACGTGCCGTTGATCGTAAATCTGATTATTCGGGTGGGGTCAACGTCGGGGGTCGAGGGATCGAGTGCCTGAGTTATAAACAGCCACTTGCAGTCCTCGTCCTGACGCAACTGATGTATCATATCAAACGTGCGTGTTCCGTTCGGTACGCTGAATGCGAGTCCGCCCATGGTGCGCACGATTCTCGATTCGATAAATCTCGTGTCTTCAAGAGCGTCGAGAATGTCCGCTTTTGTGAAGCTGACGATCTTGCTTTCGTTGTAAAGTTTTTGGGGTCTGTCCGATTCTTTTGCATCGACGTATTTCGGACAGTCTCCGAGGAATATGAGGTTACCGCCGTTTGCCTTAAATGCTTCGAGGCGTTCAAGAGTGGTGGAACGAAGCGTCTGACAGCCGGGAACGATAATGGTGTCATATTCCATTTTACCGACTTTCAAAGGAGCGCCGCCCTTTTCGCAGAAATCGGGAAGGAGTGATTCGCTGATGAAGTCAAAGTCGATCATACCCATTATCAGAGCATCGCCCAACATACGGTGGTTGCTTTCAAGCTGGTTTCTGATCGCATCCGTCTGGTTCGAGGGGCCCCAGTTTATCCAATAGCTTTCGATGGGGTGAATGACGGCAACGTTTACGAGGGGCTTTCCTCTTGTGAGCGCAGTGTTGAGTCTTGCAAAGTGGTTTTCAATGATGTTGTATTTTTCCCACCAAGGACTTTGATAACCTATACAAGCAGGATAGTCTCTCTTTGCTTCGCCCTTCATGCTCATCCAAGTCAAGTGGGGAACACGAACGGTAACGCCGAGTGCTGCCTGCCAGTTGCCCTGAAGCTTATGTCCTCTGAAGTCCCAGTCCCAGCCGGTTACTCCGTAAAGCTCTGACATTACTGCTTCGCCGCCTTGCTGGTGCATGACCGAGGCACACTGCTTTGCGGTGTTAAACTCGTGTCTGTTACACAACAAGTCCATACCGGGCATATTCTTAAACGCACGGTATCCTCTCATAGCTTCGCCGATGTATTCGGTTTGTTTTCCGAGCGTGTCCTCGTGCATAAGGTGTCCGCTTATCATTATATTGTGTTCGTCGCACCATTTTCCGATATTGTCGCAGTATGATGAAACGAAGAGTTCTGTTACGAAATCGTGGAATTTATATCTTGCATAAGACGGCTTTCCGCCCTCAAGCTCCCAGAATACCTCGGGGAGAGTGTCGAGAATGTCAAAACCGCAGAATTCTTCGAATTTTTCGGGGAATTCGTTTGTCCAGGGAAGGAATACGTCTTTTACTTCGTCTGCAAATGAAAGAGTACCCTTGACGGCAAACTGGGGCTCGTCCGTGAATATCGCGGGAACGGTTTTGCCGAAATCTTCACCGAAACGTTCGTAGTATTTTTCGTGGGTGGTTTCGATGAACTTGTCAATAGCCTTTTTGTTTAAAGTGTCAACGTAAGGGGCGTTGTTGAACCAAGGGGTTGCAACGGCAGCTTCGTTGTAAGCATACCATTTTCTTCCCGCAGCTTCATCGTTTTCGTTTATTCTCTTATAGCTCTTTAAAGTGCCGTCTGCGTTCAGTTCAACGTCGTATACGGCAACGAGATAACCGTTTTCTTCACGAGTGCCGCCTCTTCCCGTTACGTTCTTTTTCGTGCTCTTGAAGTCGGGACTGTAGGGACGGGTGGTAAAGAGAAGGTTTCTCATAACGAATTCGGGATTCTGTGAGACTAAACCGCCCGCAGAGCCCGAGGGCCAGCGGTCTTCATCATAAAGCCAGGCGAGCATATCTTTTTTCTTTGCTTCGTCGATACAAAGCTTTATGTATCCCATAAATTCATCATCGAGATAAGGACTTGCCATACCGGTTCTGACGTGCATGTGGAAACCGCCCATACCCATTTTTTTGAAATTGTCTATCTGTTCCAAAAGTTCTTCTTTTGTGAGCTTGCAGTTCCAAGCCCAAAAGGGAGTACCCCTATATTCGCAAGTGGGGTTTGCGAACAGTTCTTTTGATAAAGTTTTGCTTTTGTTCTTTGGATAAAGCATAATAAACTCCTTGAAAAAATGAAAAGTAGTGTATAAAAAGATAATACCAAAAATATACCGCAATGTCAAACGAAAAAACGATATACTCTCCAATAACATATTATCATTTATAGGACGTGCATTCAAGGACGGATTTTGACTAAAAAGTGTCTTTATTTGTATATGATTGTGTATATGATGAGAGCAAGGATCAAGTATCATTTGTTGACAAAAATGACCGCGCTTTGTATAATAATTAAGGACTGCCTTTCAACAAAGCGGGGGAGTATTATGAAAAGATTTGTATTATTGGCTATTACGGTTATTTTGGCGGTGGGGGCTATGATGTGTATATCGGCGAATGCTTTGACGGACGTTAGCGGATTAGGAAGTAAAGACTCTCTGAAAATATTGGCAATAGGCAACAGCTTCAGCGAGGACTCAACCGAGTATTTGCCTACGATGGCAAAAGATCTCGGCATAAAAGAAATAATTGTCGGAAATATGTATATCGGCGGTTGCACGATCGAAAAACACGCAACCAACGCAAGAGAGAATAATGCGGATTACAAGTACTATAAAAATACAAGAAATATACCGATGAGCAGAGGCCCTTATACTAACGGGGTGTCGCTTGAAACGGCTTTGAAGGATGAAGAGTGGGACGTTGTTACGCTCCAGCATTCAAGCGGGCACAGCGGAATAGAAACTTTTTACAATGCTGACCTTGAGTATCTTATTGATTACGTTAAGTCTTATTGTCCGAATGCAAAGATAGGCTGGCATATGACCTGGGCATATCAGTCGGATTGCACGCTTTCTTCGTTCAGATCAAATTACAGAAACAATCAAAAGCTTATGTACGGGCAGATAGCGTCGTGTGCGGAAAAGAAGATCGTGCCGAATGAGAAAATAGATTTTATTATTCCTGCGGGAACGGCTATACAAAATGCCAGAACGAGTTATCTTGGAGATACGTTGACGCGCGACGGATATCACTTGGATCTGTATATCGGAAGATATATTGTGGGTGCTACGTGGATGAAGTCTATGGGGTATTCGTTGGAAGATTTAAGGACTTTGCCGAATAAGTTGAGTTCAAAGGTTATGCCGTTTGTGGTCGAGTGTGCGGAAAATGCCGTTAAGACGCCTTTTGCGGTAACCGATTCGTCGTACACATACGAACCGGGAACGACACCGCCCGAAACGACGGTTGCAACCGAAGTGACGACGGATGCGCCCGATGCGGAGAGTGTCACGGTCGGGGAAGATAAAGCAGAACCGACGGCGAACGGTAACGAAACGACGGGACAAGAGAAAAACGATACAAAAGTTTTTGACGGAACGGTTTTGGGTATAATCGGTGCATGTGTCGGTGTTGCAATAGCGGCAGCAATCGCGGTTATCGTGGTGAAGAAAAAGAAGAAATAAAAAAAGA
>JAZNOI010000097.1:0-51125 GCA_045580755.1 Eubacteriales bacterium
GATCATCAGAATATGCATTTTCTTTATAATTCTATCTCTCACAGCTGTTGCATTAAATATATTGTTTCAATTTTTGAACAAGGAATCGTTGGAAACGATCGGTGGAATAAGTACCAGAACGGTTGTAATTGATGCAGGACACGGCGGCGAGGACGGAGGAGCATCGTCTGCCGACGGAGTGTACGAAAAAGAGCTTAACCTATCCGTTGCATTAATGGTTGGTGATATGCTTAAATCAAGCGGATATAACGTCGTTTACACGCGCTCGGACGATACGATGTTGTACAAAGATAAAACAAAAGGCTCGCTTAAACTGCAGGATCTTAACAGCAGACTGACAACTGCACAGGAGAATAAAGACTGTGTATTTGTGAGTATTCACATGAATAAGTTTTCCCAGTCGAAATACTCGGGCTTGCAGGTTTTTTATTCAAAGAACACTCCCGACAGCAAGCTTCTGGCACAAAATATTCAGTCAAGTATAAAAAATTATCTTCAAAAAGACAATAACAGAGATATCAAGCAAGCTGAAAGTAATATTTACATACTTGATAGAATAAATACGACGGGCGTGCTTGTGGAGTGCGGTTTCTTATCTAACCCTGCAGAGTGTGAGAAACTCTGCAACGAAGAATACAGGCGCGAATTATCATCTGTTATTTATTTATCTATTGTTGAATTTTTGGAAAATATATGATATAATATTAGACGGTGTAAAAAACGAAAAAGGAAGTCAATTTTTATGGCGAAGAAGAGTTTTTATATTTGCTCGGAATGCGGGCACAAGGCATCTCGGTGGACGGGACAGTGCCCTCTTTGCAAAAGTTGGGACACTATGGAGGAACAGGATTACGTTCCCGAAGTTAAATCGTCGTCTAAGCTTATTCCGAATGATTATTCCGGTACGGCGGAAAAGGTAAATGAGCTTGAATTGCCTGAATATATGAGGAGCGAAACCGGTATGGGTGAGCTTGACCGCGTACTTGGCGGGGGCCTCGTGCATGGTTCTGTTGTTCTGCTGTCGGGGGAACCGGGAATCGGAAAATCTACGTTGTTGCTTCAAATATCTTCCTCTCTCAACCAAAACAAAAAGGTACTCTATGTTTCGGGCGAGGAATCGGCCGGACAGCTTAAATTACGAGCTCAGAGATTATCTATAAACTCGGGCGAACTGTTTATTTTGACCGAGACGGACATTGACAGGATTCTTTCGGAAACGAAAAGAGTTGCTCCCGATGTTATTATCGTAGACTCAGTACAGACCGTTTATGACAGACGCTTCCCTGCGGCTCCCGGAAGTATTACTCAGGTAAGAGAAAGTGCAATGAGATTTATTTCCGTTGCAAAAAACGAAGGCATTGCCGTGTTCCTTGTCGGACACGTCAATAAAGAAGGCGGCATCGCCGGACCTAAGGTTCTTGAACATATTGTTGATACAGTTTTGTATTTTGAGGGAGATAGGCGTCAGGTCTACAGAATTATAAGAGCTGTAAAAAACCGTTTTGGATCTACCGATGAGATCGGTGTGTTTGAAATGACGGGAGAGGGCTTGAAAGAAGTACAGAACCCATCCGAGACGATGTTGGCGGGAAGACCGCAAAACGTGTCGGGAAGCTGTGCGGTATGCGTTATGGAAGGCTCTCGCCCGCTTATTGCGGAGATTCAGGCGCTCGTTTCGAAAACCGTATTTCCCTCGCCTAAAAGGACGGCTAACGGTTTTGACTACAACAGAATTTATTTGTTGCTTGCTGTACTTGAAAAACGTCTGGGGTTGCGTTTTTCCATGAATGACGTTTATATGAACGTTGTCGGAGGTTTGAGGCTTATTGAGCCTGCAGCCGATCTCGGAGCAGTGCTTGCTTTGATTTCGGGAATAAAAGATATCCCCCTTCCCGACGAACTTGTTGCAATCGGTGAGGTGGGACTTTCGGGTGAATGCAGAGCCGTTCCTTCTATCGAACAACGGATCAACGAGGCGGCAAGAGTTGGTTTTACTCAGATCATGGTTCCATACAGGAATGTACACAACAAAAATATTAAACTCGACGGTGTTGAGATCATACCTGTTAAAAGTATTTTTGATGCCTTGAAGATCCTGAATTAAATAAACAACGGCATATATACGTCATTACCGTGTATATGCTGTTATTTTTATGTAAATTATTGGATATTGCCGGCTTAATTGCTTGATTTTTATTTTTTTTATTGTATAATATAATAGTATTATTATAAATATTATTCTGAAACGAGGATTATATACATGGGCTTGTTTAATAAGATTTTCGGAAGTTACAGCGACAGACAGATAAAGAAGATATCTTCGATCGTTGATGCAATAGAAAGTTTATCCGATAAATATGAAAGAATGACCGACGATGAACTTAAGGCGTGTACCCCTGTTTTGAAAGAAAGATTGGCGAACGGTGAAACGCTTGACGATATTCTTGTCGATGCATTTGCGCTCGTTCGTGAGGCTGATGACCGTGTTCTCGGAAAGCGTCCTTTCCGTGTTCAGCTTATGGGTGGAATTATTCTTCATCAAGGCAGAATCGCTGAGATGAAAACGGGTGAGGGTAAAACGCTTGTTGCTACACTTCCCGCCTATCTTAACGCATTAAGCGGCAAAGGCGTTCACGTCGTAACCGTAAACGAATACCTTGCCAGACTCGGTGCTGAAGAAATGGGACGTGTATACGGCTTTTTGGGACTTACGACGGGACTTATTTGCCATGATCAGACAAAAGTTGAAAAACAGAAGGCATATGCTTGTGATATAACCTACGGAACAAATAACGAATTCGGATTTGATTATTTGCGTGATAATATGGTCGTTTATAAGCAGAATATGACACAGAGAGGCCATTCTTTTGCTATTATAGACGAGGTTGACTCTATTCTTATAGATGAAGCGAGAACACCTCTTATTATATCGGGCGAGGGAGAAAAATCGACCGACATGTACGACCGAGCTGACAAGCTTGTAAAGGGGATGCGAGAGTTCAGGATCAAAGAGGTCGATCAGAAAGAAAGCACCGATGACATTGATGCAGATTATATCGTTGACGAAAAGGCGAGGTCTACCCTTTTGACTGCTGCGGGTATTGAAAAGGCAGAAAAGTTTTTTGGCATCGAGAACCTTTCCGATCCCGAAAACTCCGAGCTTGCTCACTATATCAACCAGGCTGTCAAGGCTCACGGTATAATGAAAAGAGACGTTGACTACGTCATGAAGGACGGACAGGTAATAATAGTCGACTCATTTACGGGCAGACTTATGTTCGGCAGAAGATATTCCGACGGGTTGCATCAGGCCATTGAAGCAAAAGAACACGTACAGATCCAGAAGGAAAATAAAACTCTTGCGACGATTACTTTCCAGAACTATTTCAGACTTTATACGAAACTATCGGGTATGACAGGTACGGCGCAGACTGAAGAAGTCGAATTCCGTGAGATCTATAACCTCGACGTAGTCGTTATTCCTACCAATAAGCCCATGATCAGAATTGATCACAACGACGTTATTTACAAGAATACAAAGGGTAAATACGATGCGATAGTTAAACAGGTCATTGAGTGCCACGAGAAAGGTCAGCCGGTTCTTGTCGGTACCGTTTCTGTTGATAAATCGGAAGAACTGTCGAGAAGACTGAAGAAGGAAGGCATAGAGCACACCGTCCTTAACGCTAAATACCACGAAAAAGAGGCGGAGATCGTTGCCGAAGCCGGAAAGCTTGGCAGAGTTACCATTTCAACTAATATGGCCGGCCGTGGTACCGATATTATGTTGGGCGGAAACCCCGAGTTTATGGCAAAACAGGAGATGGCAAAGCAGGGCTATGACGAGGAAACGATAGGACTTGCAGTCGGTACTTCTATGTCTGTTTCCGAAGACGTTTTGAATGCCCGTGAGGTATACAAGTCCCTTTTTGCCAAATATAAAGAACAGATCGCTCCCGAAGCAGAAAAAGTGTGTGACGTAGGTGGATTGTTTATAATCGGAACCGAGAGACACGAAAGCCGCCGTATCGACAACCAGCTCAGAGGTAGATCGGGACGTCAGGGAGACCCCGGCGAATCACGGTTCTTCATTTCATTTGAAGACGATCTTATGAGACTTTTCGGAAGCGACAGGATCATCGGTATGGTCGAAACGTTGGGGCTTGAAGAAGATCAGCCTATCGACGTTAAGATCATATCAAACTCTATTGAATCTGCACAGAAACGTCTTGAGGCGCAGAACTTTGCACGCCGCAAGAGCGTTTTGACATACGACGACGTTATGAACCAGCAGCGTATGACTATTTATAAACAGAGAGGCGAGGTTCTTGACGGGCGCGATCTGAAAAATACGATCCGAGGCATGATCTCAAATATTATATCTTCGACAGTTGCTAATTGCCTCCAGGGCGAGGATAGATCCGAATGGAATTTCGATGAACTCAGAAATTACTTCTTCGGTACGCTTTGCGATAACGATGATTTCAGATATGACCCCGAGCAGCTTGAAGGCATAACGGCGGGAGAAATAACAGAATACCTCGAAGAAAAGGCCGACAAGGTTTACGAAGAAAAAGAAGCATTGTTCGGTGCAGAACAAATGAGAGAGGTTGAGCGCGTTATTCTTCTCAGAAACGTTGACAGAAGATGGATGGACCACATCGACGATATGGATGACCTTAAAGGCAGCGTAGGACTCCATGCTTATGCTCAGCGTGATCCGTTGAAAGAATATCAGATCTACGGCGGAGAAATGTTCGATGATATGATCTCCGCAATACGTGAGGATACGGCTCGCGCCATCCTTTCGGTCGTTCCGAAAAACAGAGAGATCAAGAGAGAGGCTGTTGCAAAAGTGACCGCGGCAGGCTTTGTTGGTTCTTCGGGCGAAAAAACCGTCAAGAAACCCGTGAAAAAGGACGTAAAGGTCGGCAGAAACGATCCCTGCCCTTGCGGGAGCGGAAAGAAATATAAAAAATGCTGCGGAATGAATGAGTCTGCAGAGGATTAATTATAAAATTTTTAAGGGGAAATTATGGGATTCGGCTTTTTGTTTTTGGGAAACTTCTTTTTTGCTGATTTCTACTACAAAGACTTTGACATACTTCCCGACTTTGTCGGACTGATACTTGTTTTTATCGGCCTTTTGACATTGTCGACATACGGATGTGGATTTGATAATTTAAAAAGATATATGTATCTGATGTTTCCGTTAAGTCTGTTTCACTCTGTATTGCAGATATTGCTTATTAACTCGATCGATCTCGGTATATATGAGATCTGGAGCTACGTATATACTGCAATAAGACTTGTTTACACGCTTATGTTGTTGGTTGCGATATATAGAATTGCAAACGACACCGAAGTACACTCGATAGCCGCAAAAGCTCAGAGAAATATGGTCTTGTTCGTTATTTACAATGCAATAGTTTTATTCTTAGACTTCCCTGCTGAATCAATCAGAAAGATCGAAGAATTTTTGATTCAAAAATTCGCTTTCGGTTTGTTTATGTTTATCGTAAAGGATATCTTGTTTATCCTCAACCTCGTATTGATCTATTCGTGTTATATGTGGATATGTAAGGAGGGCGACGAAGATATGCCCGAAAAAGAGAGAAAGTTTTTTAAGAAAAAAGGAGAAAGCGAGGAGTAATTTTGAATATTTCATATATTATTGCGGGTTTTGCGTTCTTTTTTCTGCCCAGTTTCAATATAATCGATATTTTCCCCGACTTTATCGGTTGTATTCTTATATTAAAGGGACTCCAAAAGCTTTCTGATCTAACTCCCGGGCTTATGGATGCGAAAAATGCATTTAACAAGGTTTTGTATTTAAGTATTGCAAAGTTTCTGCTGATGTTCTCTATTCCCTTTTTCAGCAAGACTGATGCGGGCTATATCCTTGTATTCACGTTTGTTTTTGCAGTGCTTGATATGATCTATACTCTTCCTGCGTTCAGAACCCTATTGAACGGTTTTTCGTATTTGGGGGATAGAACTAATTCTAAAGCATTATTTGTGAATCTGAGTGAGTTTCTCACACTGACGACGATATTTATGATCATCAGAGCTTCCCTTGCTTTGTTGACAGACTTTTCTTATATTTCTTCTCCAGAGTCAACAAACGTTATCGGACCTGAAAACGCATTCTATCTCTCAAATTACAGAACATTGCTTACAACGATCAATTTTCTTGTAACAACGATCGTGGGTACACTTTGGTTTTCGTATGCCGTCAGATATTTTGTCGGAATAAAAAAAGACAAAAATCTTATTGAT
This sequence comes from Eubacteriales bacterium, assembly GCA_045580755.1. Classification (GTDB taxonomy): domain Bacteria; phylum Bacillota; class Clostridia; order Oscillospirales; family CAG-272; genus RGIG1995. The sequence goes on from JAZNOI010000097.1 coordinate 6,280, forward strand.
TATCTTGAAAGTGCGTACACGAAAAAAGTAAATGATAACCCGGGGCTCTTTATCAGAAGAAGATTTGATAAAGCTTTGGTTTTTCTTATGTTTGCTATTTGTCTGATGTATGATTTTTTGATCGACTGGGTAAACATTATTCCCGACTTTTTCGGAGGAATATTTTTTGTTCTTTTGATCATTTATTTGAGAAAATATTACCGAAATAAATTTTATCTCTATTCTTCTGTCGTATTTACGTTTATTGCCGCTGTATCCTGGTTTTTGCAATTGCTGTTTGCGACAAAGTATCCGGGGGTATCCTTACTTAGAAATGATAAGGCAGCAGAGATGTTTACTTGGGTAAACTTGATCAATATTGTTAAGTATATTTCCCTTGCGGTTTTGATGTATGCACTATATAAAGTAATCATTGACATAATACGGGAACATACGGGCAGTGCGTTCGGCGATTCTTTTTCAGCTCTTCACCGTGAATCTACCGAGAGTTTAAAAAAGAAAAATACCTTTTGCTTAGTGTTTGGTGTTCTGTCTTGTGTTACGGGTATTATCAGAATATCTGTATTACACACATACGGAATGGAATGGTTCCAGTTCGTCGATTATGCGGTATTATCCGTGTGGGTCTTCGCATTTATTAAACTTATAGGTGTTTTAAGAGATTCTATCGAACATAAGTATATGTAATCGGGTATGAGGTATGAAAACTAAAGATAATATGCTGCTCGAGGGACCGATACTTTCCTCTGTCATCAAGTATACTATTCCTATAATATTGACAAGCTTGTTACAGGTTTTGTTTAATGCTGCCGATCTTGTTATTGTCGGTCAAAAAGGCAGTATATACGTTGGTGCGGTCGGCTCGACCAGTGCTATCACAAATTTGATCATTAACCTGTTTATCGGACTATCTGTCGGTGGCGGCGTTGCCGTTGCTCACGCTATAGGCTGTGATAACAAAACTGCTGTACACCGGACTGTTCATACTGCAATTCCCGCAGCTTTGGTAAGTGGTGTTATTCTTACTGTCGTCGGTGTATTATGTTCCAAATTTTTTCTTGAATTAATGGGAACCGATCCTGAACTACTTGATCTTTCAGCAAAATATATGACGATTTATTTCTGCGGTATAACGTTCAGTATGCTTTATAACTTCAGCGCCTCGATCTTAAGAGCCGCAGGTGACACAAAAAGTCCTTTAATATTCTTATCTATCGCGGGTGTGATAAACGTCGTTCTGAATGTAATCTTTGTTAAATTTTTATCTATGGACGTTGACGGTGTTGCATGGGCGACGGTCATTTCGCAAGCCATATCGGCTTTTCTCGTTCTTCGCGCACTCCAAAAAAGAGATGATCCCTGCAAGCTTGAACTAAAGAAATTGCGCTTTTATAAAGACGAGCTTTTGAGAATGATCAAGATAGGACTGCCTGCCGGAATTCAAGGCTCGCTGTTCTCTATTTCCAACGTTATGATCCAAACTTCGGTAAACTCTTTTAATGATAAGCTTTTCATCTCCGGTAACTCGGCTGCTGCCAACATTGAAGGTTTTATATACGTTTGTATTAACGCATTTCAGCAAACTGCAGTAAATTTTATCGGGCAAAATACGGGAGCGCGTAATTATAAAAGGGTTAAAGACGTTTTCAAGACTTGTTTGATTTGTGTTTGTATAGTTGGGTTGGTGCTTGGCGGTGTTGTTTTTCTTTTCGGCAGACAGATATTATCTATATATATTAATGATTCCCCTGAGGCAATCGATCACGGGATGATCCGAATGGCTTTTATTTGTATTCCCTATTTCCTTTGCGGATTAATGGATGTTACGACGGGTGCATTAAGAGGTCTCGGGGCATCTGTTGCTCCAATGGTTATTTCGATACTCGGTGTTTGCGGTATAAGACTTGTTTGGATCTGGACTGTATTTGCCGTTTATCACAGTCCGTCATGCCTTTTCTTCTCGTACACGATCTCTTGGTTGTTTACTTTCATTGCCCAGTTGATCGCATTCTTGATTTTGTTTAAGAAAAAACAACTATCGGCAAACCCGCTTTCAATATAGTGGTTAAAATAAGGGTGATAATATGGAATCTATTTCTTTGAAAGCCTATGCAAAAATTAATCTGTTCCTTGAAGTGTGCGACAAGCGCAGTGATAACTATCACAATATTGACAGCATTATGCAGACGGTTTCACTTTTTGATTTGATAAGCATACATAAGTCCGATGTTATCACTTTGTCAAATAACGTTGGCTTGCCAAATGATAAAACTAACCTTGCTTATAAAGCCGCAACCTCGTTTTTCGATTATACGGATATAAAATGCGGAGCTCAGATCGACATTATAAAAAGCATTCCCATGTCTGCGGGACTGGCGGGCGGCAGCGCCGACGCTGCGGCGGTTCTGAGGGGGTTAAACGATCTTTACAGCACTCATCTTAGTGTTGATACCCTTTGTAAAATAGGCGCTAAAATAGGTGCTGACGTTCCATTCTGCATTGTCGGCGGAACTTGTTTGACAAAAGGTATTGGAGATGTTTTGAGAAAATGTTCTCCTATGCCGGAGTGTTATATACTTGTTTCTAAAATGGGAGAAGGGGTTTCTACACCTTATGCTTACTCCGAAATTGATAATTCGAGGGCTGTCAGCAAATATGCAACAAAAAACAGCGATAATATGATCGCTGAATTAGAAAAACAAAACCTATTTGGGATCATTGATAATTTTTACAACGCTTTCGAAGCTGTTGTAGAACCGATACGTCCTATGATTTATGAACAAAAAAGAGTGATGAACGAGAGTGGCGCTCTATCGGCTATGATGAGCGGAAGCGGTCCATCCGTTTTCGGAATATTTTTGAACAAATCCGATGCTATGTCGGCTTTGGATAAATTGAGATCCATTGGTGCTGACGCTCATTTATGTGATCCTATAAATGTAATATAAAAAACTCCTCGTATAGAGGAGTTTTTTTGATGCTTGACAGATACAATTATTCTTTGAATAAGGGCGTTGAAAAATACCTTTCTGCCGTATCGGGAAGGACTGTTACTACGGTTTTGCCCTTTCCGAGCTTTCTTGCGAGCTTAATTGCCGCAGCAACGTTTGTACCGCTTGAAATGCCGCACATAAGCCCTTCAAGGCGAGCAAGATCTTTTGCTGTCTGAATGGCCTCTTCATCTGAAATAACGCATATATCGTTATAAATATCGGTGTTTAATACGTCCGGGATAAGCCCGTCGCCGATTCCCATCTGAAGATGTGTTCCAATTGTACCGCCTGCGAGTATTGCGGCGTTTTCGGGCTCGACTGCCCATATCTCAATATTAGGATTCAGAGCCTTGAGTGTCTCTCCGATTCCCGTAATGGTGCCGCCGGTGCCTATTCCGGAGCAGAATCCGTGTATAGGTCCTGCAACTTGCTCGAGAATCTCGAGTGCTGTGTATCTCTTGTGGACGAGCGGGTTAGCGGGATTTTCGAATTGCTGTGGGATAAATACGTTTTTATCTTTTTTTGCCATATCCAGAGCTGTATCAAGGCACGCCTGGATGCAAGCACCTATATTACCTGCGTCGTGGACGAGTATAACTTCTGCCCCGTAATGCTCAACGAGTTTTCTTCGCTCTTCGCTTACCGAGTCGGGCATAACGATTATCGTGCGGTATTTTTTTACTGCGCCGACAAGAGCAAGTCCGATTCCCTGGTTTCCGCTTGTCGGTTCGACAATGATCGAATCTTTATGCAAAAGTCCGTCTTTTTCGGCTTGGAGTATCATATTGTAAGCAGTTCTGGTTTTTATGGAACCGCCGACGTTAAGTCCTTCGTATTTTACAAGGATCTGTGCTCCGTCTTTATCACCCATATTGTTAAGACGTATCATAGGCGTTTCGCCCATGGCGTCAAGAACGTTGTTGTAAATCATATATATCCTCTTTCAAAATCATACTTTCTATATATTACATTAATATGCTGTAAATTTCAATAGGTCAATAGAAAAATATAAAGAAAAACCGCGATAATTCGATCAAATTATTGCGGTTTTCAGTCATTTAATTTTCGATATAATGCGTGTAAATATAGTGTGCATCAGATGCGTGCTTTGTACCTGAATACGATGTCGGAGTGCCTGCTCCTGCTGTAACAAGTATGTATTCTCTGTTGTTCATTGATGCAAGTGAAGCAAGGCATAGTCTCGCTTCTCCCGTAAAACCTGTTTTTCCTCCTAAGAGTTCGCCTGTAATTTGATTTACTCCTACAAGTTTGTGGGGATCTTTTCCTATACGGTTAAAAGCCTTAAACGTAGTGCTGGAGAGCTTTATACCGTACGGATGTTGTGTTGTTGAGTCGGTCGTGTGAGTTTCTGTTGTGAAAACTTTTTCGAATGTTTTATTATTTAGTGCATAAGTGAGTATTTTTGCCATATCACGAACGGTTGAGGTATGTGCGTTGCTGTGAAGTCCTGTGCAGTTCGTAAAGTTGGTTGCTTCAGATGCACCGATTTCGTGTGCCTTTTCGGTCATTTTTTTTGCAAAAGCCTGCTCAGATCCCGAAATATTCTTTGCTAAAGCAAGACAAGCGTCAGCACCCGAAGGAAGCATTGCACCGTAAAACAAATCTTCGATCTTTACTTTTTCCCCTGCCTTGAAGCCGGCAACAGATGCGTTTTGCTCTGTCAAATATCCAAAAATATCGGACGGGATCTCAACATAATCTTCATAGTTTTCATAGTGCTCTATTGCAACCAAAACTGTCATTATTTTTGTCATAGATGCCGGATAGATCACTTCATCAGGATCCTTCTGTGCAATAACCTCGCCCGAGTCAAGATGTATTAGAATAGCGTTTGTGCTGCTGATTTCGTCCTTTATTTCTATTATGAACTGAGAATTGTCAGCCTTGGCTGAGGCGGGTAATGCTTTTTCTTCGGACAGTTTTTGCGGAGCTTCGATCTCCATGTCAGCGAGCTTTGAATTGCCCGGCAAAAAAACTATCATACATATCAGGGATAAAAGCAGAGCGAAAACTATAATCTGAAGAATAATAAGCCGATTGCGGATCATTTTGGCTTTCTTTTTCTTGAGTAATTCCCTTTTTCTCTGTTCAAGAATATACTGTTGTCTATTGTTCACGGTATTTAAACCTCTTTTAATTTATTAATACGATATTTAATTATATCATTTTTGCAATGTTGTGTCAATATTATGATGATTGCAACACTTGATTGCATATATAAAAAATACACTTGAAATATTTGTATACTTTGTATATAATAGTGTAGGTAAAACATGTTTAAAGGAGTATAAAAATGTCAATTGATGCGGTTAAAAGATTCTTTTCGGAAAAGAATATGGAAGATAGAGTACGTGAATTTGATATTTCAAGTGCAACGGTCGAACTCGCGGCTAAAGCTTTAGGGTGCGAGGAGTGCAGAATTGCAAAAAGTATGTCTTTTAAAGTAGGCGAGGAAGCGATCATTGTTGTTGCTGCGGGCGACGTAAAGATCGATAATGCAAAATACAAAGCAACGTTCCACTCAAAAGCTACTATGCTTAAATATGAAGAGGTCGAGCCAATGATAGGACACAAGGTCGGCGGTGTCTGTCCGTTTGCTATAAACGAAGGTGTTGGTGTATACCTTGACGAGTCTCTTAAACGTTTTGAGACAGTATTCCCTGCCTGTGGAAGTTCAAACAGTGCGATCGAGTTGACTATACCCGAGCTCGAACTGTATTCCGGCTATAAAGGCTGGGTCGACGTTTGCAAAACAGTCCAATAAATATAAAAAATGATACGGAATATTGCCGTATCATTTTTTGATCGTTGAATATATCAAGAGAGTGGGTGGCAGGCATCCACTCTTATGTTTTATAACAAATTACCCAATTGTTCGATCTCTTCGATCGTAGTAGACCACGTTGTTGCAAATCTGACAACAGTGTGGTTATCGTCGTATTTCTCCCAGAAACTGAATACGACTTTTTCCTTCAGCTTTTCCATATAACCGTTTTCGAGTATGATAAATTGCTGGTTTGTGGGCGAATCGATAAAAAGTTTAAACCCTTTGTCTAAAAACATATTTTTAAGGCGTTCTGCCATATCTATCGCATTCTTGCTTATTTTATAGTAAAGATCGTTTTCAAATAAAACGTCAAACTGTATTGCCGTAAGTCTTCCCTTTGCAAGAAGAGCTCCGTGTTGTTTCAAAAGTGTTTTAAAATAAACAGGCATATTGTTTTTGGTGAATACAACTGCCTCTCCGCATAATGCTCCTATTTTGGTGCCGCCGATATAAAAGACGTCACAGAGGTTCGCGATGTCTTTAAGGGTCATATCAGCCCCCTTGCTCATGAGACCGTAACCAAGTCTTGCACCGTCGAGATAAAGCGGTAAATTGTATTTGTGGCATACATCCGATATATCTTCAAGTTCTTTCTTTGAATAAAGAGTTCCGTATTCGGTTGGATGAGAGATATAAACCATTCCGGGATAAACGGATTGATAGTGGTTTCCGTCTGCATAGAAGTCCTCGAGGTATGTATTAAGCTGACATGCGTTGATCTTGCCCTCTTTTTGTTCAAGGGTTATAACTTTATGCGACGTGAGCTCAATAGCGCCGCCTTCATGGGTGCTTACGTGTCCCGTTGTTGCGGAAATAACTCCTTCATGCGGACGTAATAAAGAAGATATTACAACTGCGTTTGTGAGTGTTCCTCCGACGATAAAGCTGATCTCTGCATCGGGGCAATCACATTCTTTTTTTATTTTATCCGAAGCGCTTTTGGTGTATTCGTCATTTCCGTATCCTGCCTGCGGAATCATATTTGTTTCGACAAGTTTTTTGAGTATTTCTGAATGAGCACCTGTGCTGTAATCGTTTTCAAAAGTGAGCATAAATTCAACCTCGATTAAGTGTTTTGTTTCTGTTAAACAGTATATCAAATTAAGTATATTATGTCAATTAAAAAATAAGTGAAAAAAACTTTAGTTTATTTAGATGAGTCTACCTTTACTTCTTCGTTATTTGCTGTTATTTATTACCTAATCGACAAATTTTTAATGAGAAGATTGAAGAGTTAATAGTGAAAAAGTAAAATCGACAAGTTTCTTTCGAAACTTGTCGATTTTTGGCTGGGAGGGCTGGATTCGAACCAGCCCAATGCCAGAGTCAAAGTCTGGTGCCTTACCGCTTGGCTACATCCCAAAATACTTTGAAATTATACCATACAAATAAATAATTGTCAATAAGTTTTTATTTTAATAAATAATATAGTTTTGTTGCTTTTTTAGGTGTTTTGTTATATAATACAATAGTGCAATTCATATTGCTTTATTTTGTTTTTACGGAGATGTCTTCTGTGAGTAGTTCGGCTTTATCAAAAGATTTTACAAAAGGAAATATAACCAAACAGCTAATACTTTTTTCGTTGCCTTTTATGGCATCGAACGCCTTGCAGGTAATATACAGCGCAATTGATATGATCATCGTAGGACAATGTGTTAATACGGCTGCATTGTCCGCAGTTTCTCAAAGCAGTCTTATAGTTAACCTTGCAACAATGATCTGTCTCGGTTTTTCTAACGGCGGACAGGTTTTGGTTGCACAAGCTCTGGGGGCTAATAAGAAAAAAGAAATGAACAAAATAATCGGTACGCTGTTTCTGTTTGTTTTGTTCGTTGCCCTTGTTATGACCGTCTTTATGCTTTCATTCCACACGATCATACTCGACCTGATGAATATTCCCTCCGAGGCAAGAGGTATGGCGATTGAGTACTTATTGATTTGCGCCGGCGGCCTTGTTTTTACTGCGGGATATAATATGGTTTCTGCCGTTCTGCGCGGCATGGGTGATTCAAAGCGCCCGTTCTTGTTTATTCTGATCGCGTCGGTCGTAAATCTTGTACTGGATATATTGTTTACGGGATTTTTGGGCTGGGGCGTAGTAGGTGCTGCCCTTGCAACTGTTATCGGTCAAGCGGTGTCTTTTGCTTTTTCTATTTTTTATCTGTATATAAATAGATTTGCATTCGGTTTTGAGTTTTCAAAAGAGATGTTTTCACCCGATAAGAATTATATAAAGATGATATTCGATCTCGGCTTGCCGATGGCTATCCAGTCCGGTTTTATAAATATCTCAATGCTTTGTGTAAACTCTATGATCAACAGCATAGGTCTTGATGAGTCAGCGACGTTTGGTGTCGGCTGCCGCATCGATGATATCATAAATAAAATATCACAGGGAATCCAATACGCCGCAATGCCTATGATCAGTATGAATATCGGGGCGAAGAATATTAAGAGAACAAAGAAAATAGTTTTTACAGCATGTGTTGTCTCGATTATTTTTACAGTATTTTGTATCTTGGTTTATTTGCTTGCGGGAGAAGCTTTGTTTAAAATTTTCTCAGACGACGTAAAAGTACATAACCTCTCAAGTCAGTTTATTTATGCTATTATTTGGATGTTCCCTGCATTCGCCGTGATGAGAGGAAGCGGAGCTTTTATACAAGGAATAGGAAATACAAAGCTTTGTATGGTCCTTGCTATGCTCGATGGTGTTGTGCTCAGAATAGGATTGAGCTGGTTGCTTGGTATCGTTTGCGGATTCGGATTCTTTGGGTTTGTGCTTGGATATGGGCTCGCACCATACGGATATGCAATACCTAGTATGCTCTATTTTCTTTTCGGCGGATGGGAGAAAAAGAAAACGCTTGCTGATAAGATATAAAAAAACCCGTGGTCATCACGGGTTATTTTTTTACGTTAAACAAATTACAAGCATTGCTGCAGGTTATTTCTATAATCTGCTCTGTCGTCATGCGTTTGATCTGTGCAATCTTTTCAGCCGTATACCACAGATTCGCCGAATTATTGATCTTTCCTCTGTTCGGAACAGGAGCGAGATACGGTGTGTCTGTTTCTATAAGCATTTTCTCGAGCGGTAGTTCTTCAACGACTTGTATGATTTTAGAAGCGTTTTTGAAGGTTACTACCCCGGAGATCGAGATATACCATCCAAGCTTGAGCAGTTCCCTTGCCATCTCTTTGCTTCCGCTAAAGCTGTGCAACATTCCTCTGGCGTTTGGATGATTTTTTAATATATCGAGCGTATCTCCGTGTGCATCGCGATCGTGAATACATACGGGGATATTTCTTTTCTCGGATATATCAAGTTGTATTTCAAACCATTTCCTTTGAATATCCTTTGGGGTGAAATCGTAATAGTAATCAAGTCCGATCTCTGCCAGTGATACGACTTTTGGATGATCGAGCAATTTTTCGAGCTTATCTATTGCATATTTTTCGTCCGTAATGTTACCCGTGTCGTGAGGATAAAATCCAACACCGGCATATATTCCGTCGAACTGTTCGGCGAGTTCTATACTTTCTTTTGATGTCTGTATATTTGTTCCGGCGTTAAGTATGAACCTAACGCCGTTTTCAAATACGTATTCGATAGTTTTTTTACGCTCTTCCGCACTGAACTTATCGTCGTTATAGTGAGCGTGTGAATCAAAAATCATTTTCTTCATAAATAGAGTTATCTGATTCTTGCACCGTTTTCGGTTGATTCGTCAAGGAACAATACTTTAACGTCGTCTTCTCCCGAAGCGAGTATCATTCCGTTGCTTTCTACTCCGCAAAGAACAGCGGGTTTAAGGTTTGCCACAAGAGCAACCTTTTTACCGATAAGTTCTTCAGGTTTGTAGTATTTAGCTATTCCTGAAACAACTTGTCTTTTTTCGTATCCGAGGTCAACCTGCATTTTAAGCAGTTTTTTTGCTTTCGGAACGGGTTCGCAAGCGATAATCTGGGCACAGCGAAGTTCAACATTCATAAAGTCGTCGAAAGAGATCTCGGTAACGTTTGCATCTGCGGGTTTTTCTACAACCTTTTCTTCAGCTGCAGCTTTTTTTGCTGCAATTTCTTCAAGAAGCTTCTTTTCGTCGATTCTCTCGAATAAAACAGATGCTTCTCCAACGGGCATATTTGGAACGAGGTTTCCGAATGTCAAAACGGATTCATAAGAGGTAACGTCTGTATTTATGAATTTGAAGATCTTTTCGCTCGTCTGAGTCAAGAATGGATTGAGGAGTACAGCCCCGATTCTGATCGTTTCAAGAAGATTGTACATAACTGTACCGAGTCTTGCTTTATTTGCTTCGTCTTTTGCAAGTACCCAGGGCGTAGTCTCGTCTATATATTTGTTTGCACGGCGAAGAAGATTGAATACACAGTCGGAAGCATCTGCAACATGATAAGAATCCATATTCTCGCGTACTTTTTCAACTGCTTCTTTGCATGCATTTTTTAAGTCATCGTCAATATTGTTTTGTGTATTCTCGGGAGTAGGTACTATTCCGTCGAAATACTTTTTGGTCATAGCGATCGTTCTGTTTACGAGGTTTCCGAGATTATTTGCGAGGTCACTGTTGTAACGAGCGATAATGTTTTCGTAAGAAATACTACCGTCTGCCGCATAAGGCATTTCAGCTAAACAGTAGTGACGAACAGCATCTACACCGAACATATCAACAAGATCGTCTGCGTAAATAACATTTCCTTTTGATTTGCTCATCTTGTCGGTTCCGAAGTTGAGCCAAGGATGTCCGAATACTTTCTTGGGAAGTTCTACGTCAAGTGCCATAAGCATAATGGGCCAGTATATCGTGTGGAATCTCAAAATGTCCTTTCCGATAATATGAACGTCTGCAGGCCAGTATTTTTGGAACAGCTCACCCTGCTCGTCTACGTCGTATCCAAGAGCAGTAATATAGTTCGACAAAGCGTCTATCCAAACGTAAATTACGTGCTTGGGGTCGAATTCAACGGGCACGCCCCACTTGAAAGATGTTCTTGAAACACAAAGATCCTGTAATCCGGCCTTAAGGAAATTGTTTACCATTTCTTTCTTTCTGGATTCCGGTTCGATAAACTCGGGATGTTCATCAATGTATTTCATCAATCTATCGGCGTAAGCACTCATTCTGAAGAAATATGCTTCTTCTTTCGTTCTTTTCAATTCTCTGCCGCAGTCGGGGCACTTGCCATCAACGGCCTGCGTTTCCGTGAAGAACGATTCACAGGGAACACAGTACCAGCCTTCATATTCGTTTTTGTAGATGTCGCCCTTTTCGTAGAGCTTATTGAATATATGGCTGACAACTTTTTCGTGGTAATCGTCGGTAGTTCTGATAAACTTATCATAACTTGTATTCATGAGGTCCCATATATTTCTGATGGTACCCGCAACGCCGTCGACATATTCCTGGGGGGCAATTCCCGCTTCTTTCGCGCAGTCCTCGATCTTCTGACCGTGTTCATCAGTACCTGTCAGAAAGAATACGTCATATCCCTGCTGTCTTTTGTATCTTGCAATAGCATCAGTTAAAATAATCTCGTAAGTGTTGCCTATATGAGGCTTTCTTGAAGCGTATGCTATCGCAGTTGTGATATAAAACTTTTCTTTCATATTCCTAAATACCTTTCTGCCTGAATGGAGGCAATCGTATTTTATTTTAAGCTAAATTGTTTTCTATTTTTTCGATCAAGTCGGCGATCGCGCCTTCGTTGTTTGAACAAAGATGGATAGTGCAGAATTCTTTTACAACGTCGAGAGAATTTGACGGACAACAAGCATAGTCTGCTTTTTTCATCATATCGAGGTCGTTTTCATAATCGCCGACAGCGTATATTTTCAGTTCTCTTCCTTTTTCTTTGTAGTTTTTGCGAACAATATCAAGAAGCGAGCCTTTAGATACGTTTTTTGCCTGGATCTCAAGCACTGTTTTCCATGAAAGATTCAAGTCAACCATATCGGAATATCTATTTTCGATTTCCTGTCTGATTCTTTGGACTTTTTCTTCTGACACACATACTGTGATCTTATTTATCTTGTCCGTCGGTATAGTTTCGTATGTATATACTCTTATATTCTCCATAAAACCGCGTGCTATCTGAATTTTGATCTCTTCGTTTTCATCAGGGGTCAAATACTCAGAGCCTCTTACGATCCTTACACCTGCTTCAGGGGCAATATCTCTGATCAAGAAAAGCATTTCGCGTATTTTTTCTTCGGGAACGCATTTTTCGTTTTTTCTCTCACGCGTAGCATAATCAAAAAGGTAACTACCGTTTGAAAGAATACAAGGTGTGTTTACCAGTGTCATAACTGAGGGTTCGATTACATCAAGCACAAACTCTGCCCTTCCTGATGCAACCATAAACAGACCGCCTTCTTTTTTAAATCGTTCGATCGCGATCTTGTTTCTGTCGGGAATAATCATCGAATCTCCTCTTAAAGTTCCGTCAAAATCGGATACTATAAGAATATTTGACAGGTCTTTTTTTATGGAATGATCAGCCATTATCTATTCTCCTTAGTTTTTCCAAGATATCTGTGAAATAAGTCGGTAATTCGCTGTTAAAACTCATAAACTCGTTTGTAACAGGGTGTTTGAACGCTATAGTCTTTGCATGCAAGCACTGCCCGTCGAGTTTAAATTTATCTCGTGCGCCGTACACTATATCGCCGGCAATAGGATGCCCCTTGAACGAAGAATGAACTCTGATTTGGTGAGTTCTTCCGGTTTCAAGTCTGAACCGCACGTGCGAATATCCTTTGTATGAGGCAATGACTTCATAATGCGTTACTGCCTCGCGTCCGCCGGGTACGACTGCCATTTTCTTTCTGTCTTTGGGGTGACGTGAAATAGGCGCGTTGATCGTTCCCTTTTCTTCTTTAAAATTTCCGCAGCATATAGCTTCGTAGAATCTGTCAAATTTATGCTCTTTGATCTGTTCAGCGAGTGAAACGTGACTTTTATCGTTCTTGGCAACAACTAATAATCCGCTGGTATCTTTATCTATTCTGTGTACTATGCCCGGTCTGATCACGCCGTTTATTCCCGATAACGAGTCACCGCAATGATACAAAAGCGCATTTACTAACGTATTGTCCGGGTTGCCTGCAGCCGGGTGAACAACCATTCCTTTGGGTTTGTTTATAACCAACAAGTGATCGTCTTCGTAAACGATATCGAGTTTTATATCCTGTGCCTCGGTTTCGGTGTAAACGGGGGATGGAATATCAAATTCAATGACATCGTTTTCTTTCACCTTATAACTTTTTGTTATAACCTTGCCGTTTACTCTAACAAAACCGTCGTTGAGTAACTTTTGAGAAGCGGAACGTGTTATATCACCACGTTCCGCCATAAATACATCTAAACGTTTGTTTATATCGGTAGGGTCAACGGGAGTCAGTCTCATCGTCTGTTGTTTCTCCTGTTATAATATCTTCCGTTTCTTTCTCTTCTTTTTTGTCAAGGAAAGGAATGTTGCTCTTTCCAAGCAGAATGTCGAGAACCATTAATCCGACACCGATGCAAATAAATGAGTCAGCCACGTTAAAAGAAGGAAAATCTATCAACGTAAAATCTATGAAGTCTACAACGTATCCGAGAAAGATCCTGTCGATCATATTTCCTATTCCGCCGCCTATGGTAAAGGAAAGTCCAACAAGCAAAATGGGATGCATATACTTTTTGAATTTGAACATCAAAAACAGCATAACTGCAATCATTACGGTAGATAAAACCATAAATATCCATCTATGGTCTTTCAGTATGCCGAAAGCGGCTCCTGTGTTCTCTACATAAGTGAAATGTAACACATCTTTTATAATAGGAAAGGATGATGCGGGATACAGTTGTTCAACTGCAATGAATTTTGTTATCTGATCAAGCACGATAACCAATGCTATACAGAATAAATAAATCAAATATGACACAAACGGTACCGTTTTAATCCTTTATCATCAGCAATAATCAGCCGTTTATAATAGCTTTACAACGAGCACAGATATGAGAGCCGTCAACAGTCTCGCCGTCTGTTGTGTACATCCAGCATCTGTCGCACTTTTCTCCCTCTGCGTTCATTACTTCAACACCGATAGCACTGCCTTCTTCAACAACAACAACGCCTTCGGGAGCCTTTCCTTTTACGATCTCGACCTGAGAAACGATAAAGAGCGTGTTGAGCTCGCTGCCGAAACTGTTGAGGATTTCGAAGAGTTCGTCGGATTCTGTATATATCTTGATCTTTGCCTCGAGTGATTTACCGATTACTTTGTTTGCTCTTGCAACCTCGAGAGACTTCATAACGTCGTCTCTGAAATCGAAGAGTTTGCTGTAATGTTCGTTTATATCGGCAAAGTCATATTTTGAATCAAATGTAGGCATATCGTTCAAGAGCACGTGGCGTACGTCATCGTTCTTGCTGTGAGGCATTGCTGCCCAAGCCTCGTTTGAAGTGAATGCCAAAATGGGTGCGATCAAACGAACGAGTGAACTGAGTATCGTATACATTGCAGTCTGAGCAGAACGCCTTGCAACACCCGTCTTGCTTTCGGTATATACACGGTCTTTTGTTATATCTACGTAAAGCTTAGACATAGCAACAGTGCAGAAATTGTTGATCTCGTGATATACGATATGGAACGAATAGTTGTTATATGCTTCGTGAACGGTCTTTACAAGCGAATTAAGCTGGTAAAGTGCCCATTTATCAATATCGTAAAGCTTATCGGCATCAATCATATCCGTATCGGGATCGAAGTCGGAGAGGTTTGCCATAAGAATACGGAGAGTATTTCTGATCTTGCGGTATGCCTCGGACAACTGTTTGAATATAGGATCGGATACGCGAACGTCAACCTGGTAGTCGGAGGAAGCAACCCACAAACGAACGAGGTCTGCGCCGTATTTAACGATAACTTCTTCGGGAGCGATCGAGTTGCCGAGAGACTTGTGCATTGCCTTGCCTTCTCCGTCAACGACCCAACCGTGTGTCAGAACCTGTTTATAAGGAGCTCCCTGTCCTTTTGCCGCAACAGCAGTAAGGAGTGATGACTGGAACCAACCTCTGTACTGGTCAGCACCTTCAAGGTAAAGATCGGCGGGCCATTTTGCATCAGCATTATTTTCAAGTACGTCGAAATGAGTCGAGCCGGAATCGAACCAACCGTCGAGGGTGTCGGTTTCTTTGGTGAATTTCTTGCCGCCGCAATGAGGACAAGCAAAATCTTTAGGAAGAATATCGGATGCGTCGATTTCATACCAAGCGTTTGAGCCTTTTTCCGCAAAAAGCTTTGAAACAGCTTCGATCGTCTCATCTGTGCAAATAGGCTTTCCGCAATCTGCACAATAGAAAACGGGAATAGGAAGTCCCCAGTGACGCTGACGACTTATACACCAGTCTGCGCGTTCCTTGACCATCTGTGTTATTCTGTCTCCGCCCCAAGCAGGTATCCATTCAACGTTCTCGCAAGCTTTTACCGCTTCATTCTTGAAGGCCTCAACCGAACAGAACCACTGAGGTGTTGCTCTGAAGATAATGGGGTTTTTGCATCTCCAGCAGTGAGGATATGAGTGAGTGAACTCTTCGGATGCAAAGAGAGCGCCGCTTTGTTTCATATCGTCAAGTATAGCCTTGTTTGATTCGAGGTAGTGCATACCGGCAAATTTGCCGGCTTCTGCTGTCTGATAACCTCTGTCATCAACGGGAACAATTATATCAATTTTGTATCTCTTGCACGTTACATAGTCATCTGCACCGAAACCGGGAGCTGTATGTACACAGCCTGTACCGCTATCCATTGTTACATAATCAGCGTTAACAACTACGGAAGAACGGTCGATGAAAGGATGACGAGCAGTCATATATTCAAATGAGTTACCGGGCATTGTCTTAACGATCTCGTATTCGGTAATACCGCCCTGCTCCATCGTCTTTGCGACGAGTGCTTCTGCAACAATATAGTAATTGCCGTCGGATGCTTTTACCACTGCATAAGAATCTCTGGGATGAAGTGCGATCGCGAGGTTTCCGGGAAGAGTCCAGGTCGTTGTGGTCCAAATTACAAAGTACGTCTTGGAGAGATCGCATACGTCTGCCAGAAGTCCGTTATCGTTCTCGATAAGGAACTTAACGTAAATGGACGTACATACGTCGTCTTTATATTCGATTTCAGCTTCAGCGAGTGCCGTCTCGTCAACTGGACACCAATAAACGGGTTTTAGTCCCTTATATATATATCCCTTCTTGTACATTTCGCCGAAAACTTTTACTTCTCTTGCTTCGAAAGAAGGGTTCATTGTGAGATAGGGGTTCTCCCAATCCGCTACAACGCCGAGACGCTTAAACTGATTCATCTGAATATCAACAAAGTTCTGTGCAAACACATGACAAGCGCTTCTGAACTCGGGAATGCTCATTTTTTTTCTGTCGAGCTTGCTTTTTTTGATAATAGCACTCTCGATAGGCATACCGTGGTTGTCCCAACCGGGAACAAACGGAACGTAATAGCCGTTCATTGACTTATATTTATTAATGAAATCCTTAAGAATCTTGTTGAGTGCGGTACCCATGTGAATGTTACCGTTCGAGAAAGGAGGTCCGTCGTGCAAAATAAATGAAGGCTTTCCTTCGTTTCTCTTGAGCATCTCGCTATACAAGCCCATTTCTTTCCATTCATCGATAAATCCGGGCTCTCTTTGGGGGAGATTTGCTCTCATAGAAAATTCTGTTGAAGGCAAATTGAGTGTCTGTGTGTAATCTTTAGTCATTTTTATTTAACTCCTCACTGTTTTTTCTTCTTAAAGGTCTCAGCATAGTTATCCGGTGTGCGATACGCTGAATTGAAATCGTTGTTTTTCTTGTTTTTTGAAGAAGCGTCATCGTCAAAAACAGAATCCAGGTCTACCGATTTATCAGCACCCAACTGCTTTAGAACTTCGTCGTACTCTTTTTCTGCCTCTATTTCGGCATCGGTCCTGTGGTCGGCTGGGGGGCTTGCAATTTCTTTCTCTGTTTCCGAATTATTATCGTCAAGAAAACGTTTGTTTAACTCTTTTATAGTATCTTTTACGTTATTTAAACGAATATTGGGTTCCTGTATAACGATATCAGCTTCAACAAAGCCTTTTTTGTCGCTTTCGTTGTTCTCTGGAACGACCTCTTTTGTCAATTCGATGATTTGTTGTTTAATATTCTGAACAACGGCAGACGTATAACTGTCTTCTGACAGCGCGTATTTGGTTATATCTTTTTCGTTCAATAACTCGATCTCTTCGACAGATGCGATCTGTGCGTTGTAGAGCTTAAATAGTTTTTCTTTAAATTCCGTTATCGATTTATTCAACGCGAGAAGAACAGCTCTTTCTTCCTGTATTTTCGCCTTGAAGTCAGCCAAAATGCGATCACAGCTCTTGCGGGCTGTATTTATAATTATATCTGCCCTGTCATTTGCCTCGGTCATGATCTTGGTGCTTGCGCGCTGTGCGTTGACCATAGCACTTCGTATGGATTCTTCTTCGTTTTTTATTTCATCAAGCTTGGCGTAAGCTGTTTTTAGTTTTCTTTCAAGCTCGTCGTTTTCTCTGTAAAGTTCTGTATACTTTTCAATAACAAATGCCAGGTGTTCGTCTACTTCTGAGGTATTATAACCTCGCATAACCTTTGAAAAGTCCTTATTTTTTAACTCGTAAGGCGGGAGCATATTTTCACCTCCGTTATAGTGGTCGTAAACTTTTTATAAAAAAATCAAGAGAACGTTCAACAAAATTGAAGAAAATAAAACCGATAGATCGATAGAACAGTCTCTTAATTTTCGATTGTCGGAAATGATCTTCCTGACAAAAGTCGTTAAAGCGTTTGTGGTGTATACGATAAAACGTGAAAAAACGCTGTTGATATTCGTCGGGAACCACGACAAAAAAGCTCTTATCAAGAGCATAAAATTCACTATCAAAACAACGCAACGAATAACACCGAAAATAATAATCATCGTATGGTACAAACTTTACGACTCCGAAAAAATGTCAAAAAATAACTTTATCTACCCGACCTAAAAATAGATCGGGTAGAATATCGTCATAATATTCAATATAAATCAGATATTGTCGTAGATGTCTGCGGTCTGAGCCTTAGGCTGAGCCTTCTGTGTTTCCTGAACATCGTGCGAAACGTCAACGTTGCAAGGAGTGATAACAAAAGTATTGTTTGCAACTCTCTTAAGGTTGCCGCTGATAGAATAAGCAACACCGCTCAAGAAATCGATAATTCTTCTGCTTGTCTCTTTGTTTGTAGCTTCAAGGTTAAGTACGACAGTTCTCTTGTTGAGAAGGTGATCTGCGATCTGAGAAACACTTTCAAAACGATCGGGGCGAATAACCTTAAGTTCGAGTGCGTTGCCGTTAAGGCTCATGCCTGCTCCGCCTACGTTCGACTGATAAGGCTGGGGCTGATAAGGCTGTTCATTGTAATTGTTCTGAACGGTTTCTTCGTCGTCTATAAATTCATACTCCTCATCATAATTGTCATTGATGCTGTCGGGGTTTACAAATCCCTTGATTTTGTCAAATACGCTTGCCATAGTAATCCTCCAAATATATTATATAAATTCTTAATTATACCGTGATCCAAAGACGGCAGAACCGACTCTTACGATGTTACTGCCTTCTTCAATGGCGACCTCGAAACTGTCAGTCATACCCATAGACATAAAGTCCATACATATATTATGATATTTATTTTGCAAATTGTCAATAAAAAATGAATAAGTTTCTCTAAAATATTTTCTATAATCCTCTTTTTCGGCACAAACGGGAGCGATGGTCATCAATCCTCTGACACGAATGTTATCAAATCGACTTAATTCCTCTAAAAATGAATCGACTTCCTCGGGCAGTATCCCGGACTTATTCTCTTCTCTTCCGCTGTTGATCTCGACTAGAACATCCATTGTTTTGTTAATCTTTTTCGCCCGCGTGTCGATCTCTTTTGCGAGCTTTATGCTGTCGACAGAATGTATCATATCAACCTTGTCGATTATATACTTTACCTTGTTCGTTTGCAGCTTGCCGATAAAGTGAAGCTTTACGCCGTTTAGATCCAATTTATCGTATTTATCTATCAGCTCTTGTACTCTGTTCTCTCCGATATCTTTTATTCCAAGCTCTTGGGTTACGTAATTTATGACTTCGGCGGGAACGGTTTTCGTTGCTGCAAGGAATGTAACGCTGTCTTGCTTGTTTGAAACTTCGTGAGTTTTTTTTATGCGTTCTCTGACGGAGTTTACGTTATTTTTCAGAATGCTTTTTGTTTCTGTATTAAGCTCTTGAATCGTCATTTATTTGCCTCCGGATGCGCTTATGATCTTGCCGTCGTACAGGTTCTTTCCCGACACGATGATCATATCATACAGTCCTAATTTATCGTAACAGTCGGGATCTTCGTAATATGAAGGTCTTTCTTCAACTATAAAGTATCCGTCCTGTTCTACGAGCACGGTAATTTCTTTAAATTTAACAGTGTTACCTGAAAGAATATACACACCTTTTTTGCCGTTAATAACACGAACGGCATTCGAAGGCACCTTATATCCCGTGTAACTTTCTTCGATTATCTGAACGTTTTGTTTGCGCAAATAGTTAAATCCCGAAGGCATTACATCCGTTTTGAAAACAAGCACCGTTTTATCTGAATATGCTTCCTTTACGATCTTTTCGAGTTTCATTTTAATTGATACGTCGGAATTGTACGGGAATTTTATTTCATAAGTATTTCCTTCGGTGAATTTCTTAAGGTTGTCCTTCGTCGTTTCGGATACGAGATACCAATCTGTAGAGCGGACAATCTTTCCGACGGGAAACTCTCCGGAATAATCGGCGGGCTCTGAATCTGTCATTGCTTCGAATGAGGCAAGTGTCAAATCCGAGATATTGTTTGTATTAAATATTGCTTCATATCCGTCAACTTTTGAATAGAAATAACCAGGACGATCAACCGTTACATAATCCTCCAGTTCGACGAGTTTTTGTGCAAGCGTTGCTCTTTCGTTTTTCAGTTTATTGATCTGTTCCGTGTGATCGGTCAGATTTTGGGTGACTAACAGTCTTTTGTTTAAGTATGTCAGAAGTTCGTTTTTTCTGTAAAGTGCATATTCATAGTCGCCGTCTTCGATCTTGTCACGTATTATGTAGTATAATTCATTGATCTTTTTGTCAATAGTGTTTGTATCGGTCTGAGAAAACTCGTTGGCTGCCCCGTTACTTTCGAGAAGTTCAAGTTTTGTGTCTATTTCGAAAATTCTGTTTGCTGTTTCTTCGGCATCGCTTCCTGCGTAAATGTTTGCTACGGTCGCTCCGGCTCCTATCTTTTCGCCGTCGTCGTAAAGATAGTTGATGCCGCCTCTCGTGTTTGCATACACGATCTCCTCGTCTCTCATGATGTAAGCGTCAAGTAATACGCTATTGGCTTTCGTTGCAATTACGGCAGGGGTCGTCTCCACCCCTTTTTCGAGACCGCTGAGCAGGTGGTACGCGATATACCAGATAAACAGCACGGAAAGAATTGCGCTGAATGTGTAAATTGCCACATTTTTTATAAAAGATTTAGTCAAAACAGGCTCTCCTTTCCTTTGTAAAAATAAAATACATTATATTATAACATAATTTCTTTTTAATTTCAATCGGATATTATATTTTTCGCAATATTAACAATCTCGTCAAAATTATCGTGTTCATCGACATATAAAACGTTATTGCGGTATTTTTTTCTAAACCAGGTCAACTGGCGTTTTGCATAGTTTCGGCTGTTCTTTTTTATATTTTCAATACTTTCCTCAAAAGAGCATCTGTTTTCGAGGTGCTCGATTATCTCTTTATACCCTATAGCTTGTAATGCTGTCGAAGACAAATGTTCGTATTCGGAAATAAGTTCTTTGACTTCTTGCAAAAGTCCGTTTTCAACCATTATATCAACACGCTTGTCTATCCGTTCGTATAGCTTTTCTCTGTCTTTATAATCAAGAAAAATAACTCTTGCGTCGTAGGGGGATTCGACTGCCTGGGATTCTCTGTCCCATTCGGTTTTGGTTTTACCCGTAACGTGATATATTTCAAGAGCTCGGATAACTCTCTTAATATTGTTTGGATGGATGATTTCTGCGGAGTTGGGATCAATTCTTTTTAATTTTTCGAACACGAAATCAACACCAAAATCATTAATTTCGCCTTCGAGTTGTTTTCTGTATTCAAGATCTCTTCCCGCCTCGGAAAAAGACGTGTTGTTCAATACGTGGTCGACGTACAATCCTGTTCCGCCGCAAAAAATCGGCAATTTCCCCTTAGAGACAATTTCAGTGATTTTTGAGGTGGCAATATCACGATAATCGGCGCATGAAAACTCATCGGCCGGTTCAACAAAATTGATCAAATGGTGGGGGATCCCTTGCATTTCATCCAAGGTCGGTTTTGCTGTTCCGATATTCATTTTTTTATATATCTGCATAGAATCGCAGGAGATCACTTCTCCATTCAGTTGTTTTGCCAATTCAACCGAAAGCGATGTTTTTCCTGATGCCGTAGGTCCGACAACAACGGCGATTTTTGTTTTCATATTGTAATACTCTCCTAAAGATCAGTGAATAAACATAGCGTCTCCAAATGAAAAGAAGCGGTATCTTTCTTCTACGGCGGCTTTATATGCGCTAAGTATCATCTCTCGCGTTGACAAGGCTGATACAAGCATCATAAGCGTGCTTTCGGGCAAATGAAAATTAGTGATCAATGCATCAACGACTTTAAAATCGTATCCGGGATAAATAAATATTCCCGTTTCTCCCGACATGGCATGGACCATTCCCTGTTCGTCGGAAACGCTTTCGAGGGTTCTGCACGAGGTGGTGCCTACAGCTATAACTCGTCCGCCGTTCTTCTTGCAATTGTTTATAATATCTGCGCTTTCTTGTGATACGGAAAAATACTCGGTATGCATTACGTGATCTTTTATATTATCCTCTTTAACAGGCCGAAATGTTCCGAGTCCGACGTGTAAAAGTACGGGCGCTACCTTTACGCCTTTGTTTTTCAGCTTATCAAAAAGCTCTTCTGTGAAATGCAGTCCTGCAGTGGGTGCAGCAGACGATCCGTCGTGCTTGGCGTATACCGTCTGGTATCTTGATCTGTCTTCGAGTTTTTCTTTTATGTACGGAGGGAGCGGCATATTGCCGATCTCGTCGATCAGCTCCATGAGTGTTTTTGTTTTATCGTACGAGAATTTTACTATTCTGTTTCCGCCGTCTGTAATATCTATAACTTCCGCACAAAGTTTTCCGTCGGCGAATATTATAACAGTACCGGGTTTTGTTCTCCGTCCGGGATACGTCATAACCTCCCACGTATCAAGCTCGATGCTTTTTAAAAGAAAAACTTCGACGTCGATTCCGCTGTCGCTCTTTTTTCCGATCAGTCTTGCGGGAATAACTTTCGAATCATTTATAACAAGGACGTCTCCCTCGTTTAAATAATCAACGATATCCGTAAAAACTTTGTGGCATATTTCACCGGTGTTTTTGTCGAGGACGAGCAACCTGGACGAGTCTCTTTTTTTCAGAGGTGTCTGGGCTATCAGTTCTTCGGGTAAGTCGTATTGGAAATCCTGTTTTTTCAGAGTTGTATCATGAAGTTTATTTGTGATCATATTATCGTTTTTTTATCCTTTCGAATCGATGTACAAAAAACTATTGACAAAATAAACATATAGTGGTATCATACGTACAGATAGAGGCGCGGCTTCAATTATTAGGTATGTACAGGTTCCGCTACCGTTTTACGCATACCGAAAGGTGAATCCGCCGAAGTTTATTGTGTATAAGCGGTTATGCAATATGCTGGTCCGTCATTTAACAAGTGCCGGACTGTCATCGTTCAGCGATGGAGGGCTATCATGTATATATAATCCTTTGATGCACTGTTTGTCTGCATCGCATATATTATATTACATGGTAAGCTGGTTTTCAACCGGTTTTTTTATTTTTTATCAAAAAAAGGAGATTTTACCATGAAAAAAGTTATTTTTGAAGGTGCAGCTACAGCTATTATCACCCCGTTTAAGAACAACGCGGTGGATTACGATTCATTAGGAAAATTGATCGAAAGTCAGATCAAGAACAATATTGACGGTATTGTTATCTGCGGAACAACTGGCGAGGCTTCAACGTTGACGGACGAAGAGCATCGCGCGTGTATTAAATTTGCGGTTGAAAAGACTGCAGGCAGAGTTCCGATAATTGCAGGCACGGGTAGTAACGACACGGACTACGCAATCGATTTGTCGAAATACGCGTGCGAAGTTGGAGCGGATGCACTTTTGCTCGTAACTCCCTATTATAATAAGGCAACACAGAAAGGTCTTATTCAGTCGTTTAAGGCTGTAGCCGACGTTGTTGATAAGCCTATCATTCTTTACAACGTTCCTTCAAGAACGGGATGCAATATTGCTACATCTACTTATAAAGAACTTGCAAAACACGAAAGAATCGTTGCTGTAAAAGAAGCATCGGGTGATTTGAGCAAGATTGCCGAAATCGCTGCTGAGGTTGGCGACGATCTCTCGATCTACAGCGGTAACGACGACCAGATCCTCCCCATTCTCTCTTTGGGCGGCAAGGGCGTTATCTCCGTTCTTTCGAACATTATGCCCCAGGAAACTCACGACATTTGCGATCTTTATTTCAAGGGACGCAATAAAGAAGCTACACAGCTTCAGCTTAAGCTCCTTGAGCTCATCAATTCTCTCTTCTGTGAAGTAAACCCCATCCCCGTTAAGACTGCATGTGCTCTTATGGGAATTTGTGAAGAAGAACTCAGACTTCCGCTCACAACCATGGAAGACAACACCAGAGCAAGACTTGTTGCGGCACTTAAAGCTCAGAATTTGATCTAACCCTGATAATATTTACAAAGGATTTTCTAAAATGATAAACATTCTTCTTACAGGCTGTAACGGCAGAATGGGAAATGCCGTTACGAATATTGTTTCCGAAAACGAAGGTTACTTGATAGTTGGCGGCGTTGATGTCAACGGAGCAAAGACAGCGACCGACTTCCCCGTTTTCGCTTCTATTGATGAATTCAGCGGCAGTTGCGATGTGATAGTTGATTTCTCGTATCATACGGCAACTGAAGGCATTTTGAATTATGCAATCGAACATAACTTACCCGTTGTTATATGCACGACAGGCCATTCCCCCGAGGAGACGGCCGCAATCAAAAATGCCGCTGAAAAGATCCCTGTTTTCTATTCGAGAAATATGTCTCTTGGCATTAACTTGATAATTGCACTTGCAAAAAAAGCTTGTTTATCACTTGGACCTTCCTTTGATATAGAAATAATCGAAAAACACCACAACCAAAAACTTGATGCTCCGAGCGGAACTGCTCTTATGATTGCAGACGCGATCAAAGAAGTTCGCCCCGAAGAGACCGAATACGTATACGACCGACACCTTGTCAGACAGAAAAGACAGCAAAAAGAGATCGGAATTCACGCAGTAAGAGGCGGAACGATCGTCGGTGAACATGAGGTTATTTTTGCGGGCAAGGATGAAGTCATTACACTCTCTCATTCGGCTGCATCGAGAAACGTTTTTGCCGAAGGCGCAGTTCGTGCTGCCGGATTTATGGTCGGCAAATCATGCGGATTATACAGCATGGATGACGTAGTTAATTCAATTATTTAACAAAATATAAAAAGGATATACGCACATAAGCCGTATATCCTTTTTTCTTGTTTTATAAAACTCTTTCGATGCTGTATTTTGAATTAAGAACGAGCCAGTTTTGCGGAAACCAGTCCATTATATTCCAATATGACGGTCCGTACAGATCGTATTTTCGGATAAGCCCGAGTTTTGCATCTATGCTTCTCGCGTCGTCAAACCAGACGACGTGCTCTCTTTCTCCGTCATTGTAGTTAAAATATGGCGTTTGTGCAATTTCGTCGAACATGATCACAGCGCCTTTTTCTACTGCAAGTTCAATAGCCCGAACGTTTGATAATTTTGTTGCTTTTGTTTCGCCCATAACAAACGGTAACGGCCAGTCGTACGCATAATTCGGAACACCGAGAAATATTTTTGACGGATCGATCTCGGTTATAGCATATCTTATTACCCTTTCGACTTCGTTAGACGGCGCAACAGCCATAGGAGGACCGAACGTATATCCCCATTCGTACGTCATTAAAAGTACGTAATCGCTCACCGAGCCTATACCGCCGTAATCGTGTGATTCATACAGGTCTCCGGGTTGATTTTCCGAGGTTTTAGGGATCAAAGCAGTTATAAGTATATATCCATTTTGTGTCAACGCTCTGTTTAATCGAGCAACAAAAGTTGTATATGCATCCCTATTCTCAGCGTCCAGATATTCAAAATCGACGTCAAATCCGTAATACCCCATTTCGTTCATTCGTTGAATAATGTTATCTATAAGAACGCCCTGTGCTTCAACATTGTTGAGGATCATATTTGCCAATGTGCTGTCGAAATTGCCGTTATCCGTCAGTGTTGACAGGTGCATAACGGGGGCAACTCCGTAGGTTTTGGAAAGTTGTATCAATTCGCTTTCGCTGATTCCGTATTCGGTTATCCCACGGTCAACAAGCTCTCCTTCGGGAGTAAAACCGTATGTGAATATAGTCAGATATGTCAAGTACGGCAACGTTCTGATTAGAGTGTCTCTGTTAACAAACGGGTAAATATAGCCGTTGACCGCCACTGTTCCCTCTTTTTGATCGTTATACGAAATAACGATGCTTTGGCCGACGTAGATATCGGTTTTGCCTTTGAGAATGGGATTGTTTCGCAAAAGCTGATTTAATGATACGCCATAATCGTTTGCGATCGAGTTTAAAGTGTCTCCTTCTTTTACAGTGTATATTTCCTCCGGATAAAGAATTACAAGAGATTGACCGATCGTTAATTTATCAGAGGGGTCTAATTCATTCAACGAAATAAGTCTCGATAAAGGGATGCCGTATTCTCGAGCAATTGATTCAAGCGTATCTCCCGGTTGTACAACGTATATTACCATATAAAACTCCTTTTTTATGTAAAAGTACAGTAACATAATATTCAGCCGGCAAGAAAAAAGTGAAGGACATACAACCAATATCGTATGTCCTTTTTTTGTGTTATTCAGTCTTGTTTAAATATGCGACCTGCTCGTCGGTGAGTGAATCTATCGTAACGCCGAGAGAATCGAGCTTAAGTTGTGCCACCCTTTGGTCGATCTCTGTTGGAACACTGTAAAGCTTTTTCTCTAATGTTCCCTCTGTTTTTACAAGATATTCGAGACATTTCGCCTGGAGGCTGAAGCTCATATCCATTATTTCTGCAGGGTGGCCGTTGCCCGCCGCAAGATTTACAAGCCTTCCTTCAGCCATAAGGTTAAGTATTCTTCCGTCTTTCATTTTGTATCCAACTATATTAGGCTTTCTTTCGAATACTTCAACTGCACATTCTTTTAATGCTTTTTTGTCGATCTCGCAGTCAAAATGACCTGAATTCGAAATTAAAACGCCGTCTTTCATAACTTCAAAGTGATTCTTTTTAATAACGTCGCAACAGCCGGTAACTGTTATAAAAAGATCACCGATCTTTGCAGCTTCATCCATTTTCATAACCGTAAATCCGTCCATCACGGCTTCAATAGCCTTCACGTTGTCTATCTCGGTTATGACCGGGATACCGCCCATACCTTTGACACGCATAGCGATTCCCTTACCGCACCATCCATATCCCGCGATAACGACTGTTTTACCCGCAATGATCAGGTTGGTACTGTTCATTATTCCGTCGAGAGTTGACTGACCGGTACCGTATCTGTTGTCAAACAAGTGTTTACAGTCGGCATCGTTAATATTGATCATTGTATAGTCAAGCTTGCCTTGAGCTTCTTTAGCTTTTAGTCTGTGGATACCGGTAGTTGTTTCCTCGCAACCTCCAATAAGATTCCGGCCGTATTCTCTGCATTCTCCCTGTAGAAGATTTATCAGGTCTCCGCCGTCGTCGATCATAACGTGAGGATAAAGCGAGAGTGTCTTTTTTAGATGATCTTTATATTCATCTTCGTTTACTCCGCGCCATGCATTAACTTCAAAGCCGTCTTTTACAAGAGCGGCTGCAACGTCATCCTGGGTAGACAGCGGATTACAACCGGTAACGTAAACTTCAGCGCCACCAGCCTTCAAAACCTTCGCAAGAAAAGCTGTTTTTGCTTCAAGATGGATCGACATCGATATTCTCTTTCCGAGAAACGGTTTAGTTTGTTCAAATTCCTTTTTGATCTTATTTAAAACGGGCATATAACTCTCGACCCATCTGATCTTGTCTTCACCGGATTTTGCGAGATTTATATCTTTTATACTGCTCATATTAACTTTACCTCAAGAAATATTATTACTTTTTTTGACAATTATAGCAGAACAATCACGATTAGTCAATTTCAAATTTGTCTATATGTTCCTGTTTATAATATAAATTCGAAAAATATTACGTTTTTTCACAAAAAATATTGTAAAATCTGATAAAATGTGGTATAATACTTTGGATTGAAAATAATTCGGTCTTTATTATGCAATAAAAATATATTTATCTTATATGAGGTGAAACAATGTACAACAAGAAATCTATTGAAGACATCGCTGTTGCCGGCAAAAAGGTTATCGCCAGATGCGATTTCAACGTACCTATGCAGGACGGAGTAATCACTGACGACAAGAGAATCGTAGGCGCACTCCCCACGATCAAATACCTCGTTGACAACGGAGCAGCAGTAATTCTCTGCTCCCACATGGGACGTCCCCACAATATTCTTAACGAGACTCTTAAGTTGAGCAAAAAAGACAAAAAGAAGATCGACGCACTTCCCAAAGAAGAAAGAGAAGCTGCAGCTGCAAAAATACTCGAAAAAGCTAAGAATGAGTTCACTACCCTCTCTCTTGCTCCCGTTGCAAATAGGATCTCCGAACTCCTCGGCAAAGAAGTTATCATGGCTAAGGACGTTGTAGGCGAAGATGCAATGGCAAAAGCTAAGGCTCTCAAAGCCGGAGAAATTATGCTTCTCGAAAACGTTCGTTTCCATGAAGAAGAAGAAAAGAACGAAGAAAACTTTGCAAAGAAGCTTGCTTCTATGGCAGATGTATACGTCAATGATGCATTCGGTACCGCTCACAGAGCTCACGCAACAACTGCAGGTATAGCTCAGTACTGCCCCGAGATGCCCGCTGTTTGCGGATATCTTATCCAGAAAGAAATATCCGTAATGGGCGGAGCGCTTGCTGAACCCAAGAGACCCTTCGTTGCTATTCTCGGCGGTGCCAAGGTATCCGATAAGATCGGTGTTATCGAAAACCTTATCAACAAAGTAGATACACTTATCGTTGGCGGCGCTATGGCATACACCTTCAACAAAGCTCTCGGACATGAGATAGCTGATTCGAGATACGAAGAAGATAAACTCGAGCTCGCTCTTGAGCTTATGAAGAAGGCTGAAGAAAAAGGTGTTAAATTCCTTCTTCCCGTTGACAACCGTGTAGGCGATAAGTTTGAAAACGATTGCGATCTCCGTGTTGTTGATTCTGATGACCTCCCCGCAGGTTTTATGGGTCTTGATATCGGACCCAAGACAGAAAAACTCTTTGCTGATGCTATCAAGAGTGCAGGAACTGTTATTTGGAACGGACCTATGGGCGTATTTGAATTCGAAAATTTTGCAGGCGGCACAAAATCCGTTGCAAAAGCTGTTGCTGAAAGCAACGCTATTTCCATCATCGGCGGCGGTGACTCCGCAGCAGCTGTTGAGCAGCTCGGTTTCGCTGACAAGATGACACACATTTCCACAGGCGGAGGCGCTTCCCTCGAGTTCCTCGAAGGCAAGGATCTCCCCGGAATTTCATGTCTCAACGATAAATAAGTTATAGATAAACTTAAAGACAGAAGGTAGACTATTATGAACAGACAGACAAGAAATACAGTAATTGCCGGAAACTGGAAGATGAACCTCACTCCTTCCAAGGCGAAGGCAGTCATAGAAGAACTTAAGCCCCTTGTTGCAGGAAAGGATAACTGCACGACTATTCTTTGCGTTCCCTTTGTTGATATCGCTACTGCTGTTGAAGCAGCCAAGGGATCTAATATCAAGATCGGTGCACAGAACGTTCACTTCGAAGAAAAGGGCGCATTTACAGGCGAGATCGCCGCAGATATGCTTCTTGAAATCGGCGCTGAGTACGTTATAATCGGACACAGCGAACGTAGACAGTACTTCGGAGAAACCAACGAAACAGTAAATAAGAGAGTTCTCGCAGCACTTAAAGCAGGTCTTAAAGTTATTCTCTGCGTAGGTGAAGTTCTTGAAGAACGCGAGCAGGATATCACTGCAGAAATCGTTTCTCTTCAGACAAAGGTTGCTCTTCTCGGTGTTGATGAAGAGATGATGAAGAACGTAATTATTGCATACGAACCCGTTTGGGCAATAGGTACAGGCAAGACAGCAACAGCTGACCAGGCTGACGAAGTGTGCGGAATAATCCGTAATGTTCTTGAAGCAAAATACGGAAAGAACGTTGCTGAAGCTACGACCATCCAGTACGGCGGTTCTATGAATGCAGGCAACTCTGCCGAACTTCTTTCGAAGGTAAACGTTGACGGCGGACTTATCGGCGGCGCTTCCCTCAAACCCGCAGATTTTGCTGTAATCGTTAACAACGCTCAGTAATTTATCAAAAACAAAAAGAGGCAACGATTCGTTGCTTCTTTTTTTTGTTTACACTCTCACAAATAATACATAATAAAATAATATATATTTTTGTCGAAAGGTATTGACTTTAACGCTTTAGTGTGGTAAACTCTAATACGTTGTTGTTTAATATATGTTGCATTATTGATGCAATAGGATGAAAAGGTGGTAAATTTATGAAAAGCATACACAATGAGCTTACCGAAAAGTTTTTCAAGGCGATCATGAATCTGAAAGATGAAGACGAATGCCGTAGATTTTTTGAAGACGTTTGTACGATCAAGGAGATCCAGGACATGTCCCAGAGATTTGAGGTTGCATTTCTTTTAAACGACGGAATGAGCTATCAAGAAGTTCTTGCAAAAACCGGCGTGAGCACTGCAACCATAAGCCGTGTAAATAAATGTCTCAATTACGGAAGCGGCGGATACAAGGAAGCCATCGATAAATTTAACACTAAAGAGGACTAATAATGGAATTCAATTATTCTACCCTAAAAAACGAGGAAAAAGCTATATTCAGGCTTCGCCAGCTCTATGGCAAATACGGATATTCTCAATATAAAATGAGCAAATTTGAGGAATACGACCTTTACGTCAGAAATAAAGATTTTCTTATTTCCGACAGCGTTATCACTTTTACCGATACGAACGGGAAATTGCTCGCACTGAAACCCGACGTTACCCTCTCGATCATCAAGAATACTAAAGATGAAAAAGGATGCGTAAAAAAAGTTTTTTATGACGAAAACGTTTACCGTGTTTCAAAAGGGGCTCATTCATTTAAAGAGATCATGCAATCCGGACTTGAATGCGTAGGAGATATCGACCTATACAATATTTATGAAGTTCTTATGCTTGCATGCGAAAGCCTTCGTTCGATTTCCGACGAAAGCGTGCTTGATATTTCGCACCTTGGTATTTTGTCCGATCTGATCGATAATATCGGAATCAAAAACGAAAACAAGTCGCGTATACTTAAATGTGCTTCCGAAAAGAACACGCACGAGATAAATGAAATTTGCCAAAACGACAACATTTCTTCCGAAAAGTGTGAACTTTTGAAAAAAGTTATTTCTACGTACGGACTTCCCGCTTACGTTATATCCGAGCTTCTGCCTCTTATTTCCGATTACGTTTCAAAAGATAAGATAGACGAATTAAAAACGATCGTTTCTTCCCTTTCCGAAAACGGCTACGGAGATATGATAAGAATTGATTTCTCGGTTATAAACGATATGAATTACTATAACGGAATTGTTTTCAAGGGATTTATCAACACGATCCCTACCGGCGTTTTATCGGGTGGTCAGTACGATAAACTTATGCAGAAGATGGGCAGAAAAACAGGTGCTATCGGTTTTGCTGTGTACCTTGATCTGCTTGAACGTTTCAATGAAAGCGAGAGATCGTTTGATGTTGACACGATCATATTATATAAAGATACAGATAGTTTATCTGCACTGAATAACACAATCAAAATGCTGACAGATAACGGTAAAAGCGTTATGGCTCAAAGAGCTGTTCCAAATGACATCAAATACAAACAGCTGCTTAAAATGAAGGACGAGGGAGTGATCATACTTGAAAACAATGCTTAATATTGCTCTTCCTAAAGGTCGGTTGGGCGAAAAAGTATACGCTATGTTTGAAAAAGCTGGCTTCGAATGTCCTTCTATCAAGGAAAATAACAGAAAGCTTATTTTTGAAAACGAAGAACTTTGTGTCAGATATTTCTGGGTAAAACCTTCTGATTCCGCTATCTACGTTGAAAGAGGCGCTGCCGATATCGGCGTTGCGGGAAAAGATATACTGCTCGAATACAAACCCGACGTATACGAATTGCTCGATCTTAATATAGGAAAATGCAGAATGGCTGTTGCCGCTAAATCGGATTTTCGTGATGACCCGCAAAAAACACTTCGAGTTGCAACGAAATTCACGAACATTGCACAAGATTTTTATACATCCAAGGGGCGCGAGATCGATATGATACACCTTAACGGATCTATAGAAATTGCTCCTATACTCGGACTGTCTGATGTAATCGTTGATATAGTTGAAACGGGTACGACTTTAAAAGAAAATAATCTAGAAGTCAAGGAAACAATTTTCCCTATCAGTGCAAGACTGATCGCTAATAAATCGAGCTTTAAGTTTAAAAACACACAGATTGAAAAGATCCTGCACGAATTAACATTGCAGGTTGAGGCAGATAAATGATTAAAATTCTTAAATACGGTCAAGTTGACAACAAAGATATATTCGCGAGAGTCGAGCCTAAGGTCGACGTTACTTCGATTGTAGAAGATATTATAAAAAACGTTAGAGAAAACGGTGATTCAGCTCTTTATAAATATTGCGAACAGTTTGATAAGGCTAAACTAGCATCACTTGAGGTCTCTCCCGAAGAAATAGAAGAAGCTTTTGAAGCCGTGCCGGCAGAATTTATCGAAATACTAAAGAAGGCAGCGGCAAACATAAAGAGATTCCACGAGAAGCAGGTTCGCCAAGGGTTTGAGATCGAAGGGGACGACGGAATAATAGTCGGACAGAAAATAATACCTGTTGACAAGGCAGGATTATACGTTCCCGGTGGTACTGCTGCATATCCTTCTACCGTTCTTATGGATTCGATTCCTGCGAAAATTGCGGGCGTAAAAGAGATCGTAATTACAACACCGCCATCAAAAGACGGGAAGATAAATCCCTATATTCTTGCTGCCGCAAAAATCGCGGGCGTTGACAGAATATTTAAGGTAGGCGGAGCTCAGGCCATCGCTGCTCTTGCATACGGAACGGAATCTATCCCTAAGGTCGATAAGATCGTGGGCCCCGGCAACGCATTCGTTGCAGAAGCGAAAAAACAGGTGTTTGGCTTGGTTTCTATCGACATGATTGCAGGGCCGTCGGAAATACTCGTATTGTCAGACAACAAAAGCGAACCTTCTCACATTGCAGCAGATCTTCTCTCGCAAGCTGAGCACGATAAGCTTGCAAGCGCCGTCCTCGTAACCGATTCTTATGATTTTGCGGTCAAAGTCAGAGAAGAAATAGAAAAACAGATACCTATGCTTGAGAGATGCGAGATCGCAAGAGAGTCTATCGACAATAACGGCAAAATAATCGTTGCCGATACGCTTGAAACGGCTATTGAAATAGCAAACGAGATAGCGCCCGAACACCTTGAATTGTGTGTAGACAACCCGTTCGATTACTTAGATAAGATCAGACACGCCGGTTCGGTCTTTATGGGTAGATACTGTCCCGAAGCTCTCGGCGATTATTATGCGGGACCCAATCATACTCTCCCGACAAGCGGGACTGCAAAGTTTTCCAATCCTCTTTCGGTTGACGACTTTATTAAGAAGACTCAATTCACTTATTATACAAAAGAAGCATTGAGCAAGGTTGCAGATGACGTTGCATATTTTGCAACCAAAGAAGGCTTGACAGCGCACGCGAAAAGTGCAACCATCAGATTTGAATAACAAAAAAGAACAACAGGTTATATAGGAAGAATTATTATGAGCAGATTTTTCAGCAAAAAATATAAAGATATTGTTCCCTACACTCCCGGCGAACAACCTAAAGATACTCAGTACATTAAATTGAATACAAACGAATCCCCTTTTCCGCCTTCCGAGAAAGCTATAATTGCATCAATGGAAGAAGCTCAAAAACTTCAGCTTTATCCTGATCCGGAATGCAGAACATTGACCGAGGCTGTTGCAGAGCGTTTTGGGGTCGAATACGAGAACGTTCTTATGACGAACGGTTCGGATGAAATTCTCAATTTTGCCTTTATGGCATTTTGTGACGGTGATTCGCCTGCTGTTTTCCCTAATATTTCTTACGGATTCTATCCGGTGTTTGCCCAACTTAACAATATCCCCTACAGAGAGATCCCGCTGAAAGATGACTTTTCAATAGATCCCGAAGATTATTATAATGCAAACGGAATGGTCGTTATAGCCAACCCCAATGCTCCCACGGGAATGACGCTCTCTGTTCAGCAGATCGAGTCGATTCTTTTGAACAACAAAAATAAAGTAGTTGTCATTGATGAGGCTTACGTCGATTTCGGCGCAGAAAGCTGTATACCTCTTATAAAGAAGTATGACAATCTTCTTGTGTGCCAGACGTTCTCAAAATCACGCTCGATGGCCGGGGCAAGACTTGGTTTCGGCATTGCAAGCAAAGAAATAATCAACGACCTTAACACAATTAAATATTCTACTAACCCATACAACATTAACAGAATGACCATGGCTGCCGGAATAGGAGTGTTGTCTGATGAGTCTTATACAAGAGAAAACTGCGAAGAGATAATCAGAAACAGAAAAAATACTATTAAAAAGCTAAAAGAACTCGGTTTTGTTACGACCGATTCAAAAGCTAATTTTATATTCGCAAAACACCCCGATATTGACGGCAAGGATATATATGAAAAATTAAAGACAAAGGGCATATTGGTCCGTCATTTTTCGAAGCCGCTTATAAGCGAATACGTTCGTATAACCGTAGGTAACGGCGCACAGATGACAGCGCTCGTATTTGCTCTGAAAAAGATCTTGGAGGAATTGAAATAAATGATCAGAGTTGCAGAGATAAAAAGAAAAACCGCCGAAACAGATATTTATTTAAAAATAAGACTTGACGGAAAAGGTGAATCAAAGATCGATACGGGATGCGGTTTTATGGACCACATGCTTACTCTGTTTGCGAAACACAGCCGTTTTGACATGGAGATCACGTGTAAAGGCGATACGAACGTAGACTACCACCATTCAGTCGAGGATATAGGTATTTGTCTCGGTATGGCATTCTGTGACGCTATAGGCGATAAAAGAGGTATCAGACGGTACGGCGATATCACACTTCCCATGGACGAAGCGCTCATACTTACTGCGGTCGATATTTCCGGCAGAGACTATCTTGGATATAAACTTGATATACCCACACAAAAGGTAGGCGACCTCGACACCGAGCTTATAGAAGAATTCTGGCTCGGATTTGTCAGAAATGCAAGAATTACGCTTCATATAAATAAACTTGCCGGCACAAACTCACACCACATTATTGAGGGTGCGTTTAAAGCCGTCGGCAGAGCTCTCGGTTATGCTGCGAGAAAAGACCCTATGCTTTTTAATGAAATCCCCTCAACGAAAGGAATTCTCTGATGATCGCTATAGTTGACTACGGAGTTGGTAATCTCTTTTCGCTGAAAAGTTCCCTCTCCTGCGTTGGTGCTGACGCCGTTGTTACAAATGATAAAAAAGTTCTCGAATCAGCCGAAAAAATAATACTTCCCGGTGTAGGTGCGTTCAAAGACGCTTCGGACAAACTTTTCGGTTCCGGACTTGCCGAAGTTGTTATTTCCGAAGCAAAGAAAGGTAAACCTTTACTTGGTATTTGTCTCGGAATGCAAATGCTTTTTGAAAAAAGCTACGAATACGGCGAAACTAAAGGATTAGGTCTTTTGAAAGGTCAGATAATGCCCTTGAAAGATAAGATCGATAAGGATCTGAAAGTGCCGCATATAGGCTGGAACTCTTTAAAATTTCATAATGGAAGATCTCCGTTGTTTAAATATATTAGTGAAGGCGATTTCGTCTATTTCGTTCATTCTTTTTATGCCGACGGATGTGATGATTCGCTCATTGCTTCTGCTGAATACAGCTGTGATATTACAGCCGCGGTAGGCAAAGGAAATATATACGGATGTCAGTTCCACCCGGAAAAGAGCGGAAACGTCGGACTGAATATTTTGCGCGCGTTTTGCGAGAAAGGCGGAATTTAATCTATGATCATCTTCCCTGCTATAGATCTGTATGACGGCAAGGCGGTCAGGCTTTATAAAGGCGATTATAATCAAATGACAGTGTACAGCGATGATCCGCTTGAAATAGCAAAAGATTTTGTTTCATCGGGAGCTACACATATACACCTTGTTGACCTTGAGGGTGCTAAGGAAGGTACTACTCCAAATCTGGAAATCGTTTGCAGAATTAAAAAGCACACCGGCCTTTTCTGTGAGATAGGCGGCGGTGTAAGAACAATGGATGTAGTAGATAAATATATTAACGCCGGTCTTGACAGAGTTATACTCGGCACGGCGGCTGTAACCAATCCCGATTTTGCTGAAAGTGCTATAAAAAAATACGGCGAAAAAGTTGCGATCGGTGTTGATATAAAAGACGGCTATGTTGCTGTAAAAGGTTGGACTGAAAAATCGGATCTCGATGCTTTTGGTTTTTGCGAAAAAATGCAGGCATTGGGAGTAAAAACTCTTATTTGTACCGATATTTCAAAAGACGGCGCAATGAAAGGTACTAACCACGAATTATACAACCGACTTTCCGATAGATTCGATATGCAGATCGTTGCATCGGGCGGCGTTTCTTCGATCGATGACGTTAAGAGACTTGCAAAAAGGAACATTTACGGAGCAATAATCGGAAAAGCATACTACACAAAAGCTATTGATCTTAAAGAAGCAATCGAGGTGGCAAAATGACTACAAAAAGAATCATTCCCTGCCTTGACGTAAAGAACGGCAGAGTTGTAAAGGGTGTAAATTTCGAAGGACTTAACGACGTGTCATCTCCTGTTGAGCTTGCGAAATACTATAGCGAAAACGGCGCCGATGAGCTTGTTTTCTACGATATTACAGCGTCTTTTGAACAGAGAAAGCTGTTTTCCGACATACTTTGCGAGGTCGCAAGTACGATATTCATTCCATTGACGGTCGGTGGCGGTATAAACACAGTTGAAGACTTTGACAGAGTATTGAAATGCGGTGCTGATAAAGTATCCGTAAACTCCGGAGCTATAAAAAATCCCTCTCTTATATATGAAGCAGCTAAATTATACGGTGATCAGTGCGTAGTGCTCTCGGTCGACGTAAAAAGAGTTGACGGTGTTTTCAGAGTATTTGCAAAGGGCGGGCGCGAAAATACAGGCATGGAAGCGATCGAATGGATCAAAAAGTGCGTCTCAAACGGCGCGGGAGAGATAGTAGTTAATTCGATCGATACAGACGGAGTAAAACAAGGGTTTGATCTTGAAATGCTCGATAAAGTATGCAACGCCGTATCAGTTCCCGTTATAGCTTCGGGCGGTGCCGGTTCAATTGGACATTTTGTTAAACTGTTTAAAACGCTTCCGAAAGTTGATGCCGGTCTTGCCGCATCGATATTCCATTTCGGAGAAGTAAAAATAAATGACCTTAAAAAACAATTAAACGATAACGGAATTTGCATGAGAATCTAATTCTCGAAAAGATAGAAAGGACTAAACGATTATGATAAATCTTGATGAACTTAAATTTGATGAAAAAGGCCTTATACCCGCAATCGTCGTCGATGCTAAAACAAAAAAAGTATTGACTCTTGCTTATATGAACCGCGAAAGTCTCGAAATCTCTATAGAAAAGGGATTGACATGTTTTTACAGCCGTTCAAGACAGTGTTTGTGGCTTAAAGGAGAAACGAGCGGTAACTATCAACACATTGTTTCGATTACCGCCGATTGTGACAAAGACGCATTGACCGTTATGGTTGAACCCGACGGACCTGCCTGCCACCTCGGAACCACATCGTGCTTTGAAAATCCCGTTTGGGAAAGCGATGAACTGCATGAGTTTTCTCTTGAAGGGCTTATGAAACTTATCGAAGGCAGAAAGACTGAGAAAAAAGAAGGGTCTTATACAACATATCTTTTCGAAAAAGGATTAGACAAGATACTGAAAAAAGTTGGCGAAGAATGTACCGAGGTTATCATCGGAGCAAAGAACAACGATAAAAAAGAGACTATATACGAAATCGCAGATCTCACATATCACGTTATGGTTCTTATGATCGAAATGGGAATATCTCTTGAAGAAATTCATGACGAGCTTGCATCGAGACACGTTATCGACAAGAAGATTAAACAGGAGAAAATGACAAAATGATCTCATACGATCTTCATATGCATACAACTTTTTGCGACGGAAAAAACACTCCGGAAGAAATGATCCTTTCAGGTATAAGAAAAGGTCTTAAAACTATCGGTTTTTCAGGTCATTCAAGTACGTGTTTTGACAGCAGTTATTGCATGAGTCCGGATAACATAAAAGAATATATGGAGCATTTAAAAGCTCTCAAAGAAAAATATAAGGATAAGATCGAAGTTTTGTGCGGAATAGAGCAAGACTATTTTGCAGGTCTTCCCTCTTTTGATTTTGATTACGTTATCGGAAGTGTGCACTACGTTTACAAAAACGGAGAGTATCTGTCTGTTGACCATGCGCAGAAAATAACACTCGATAACGTTAACAAGCATTACAACGGAGATTTTTACGCATACGCAGATGATTATTATAAACTGGTAGGCGAGGTGGTCGAAAAAACGAACGCCGATATTATCGGTCACTTCGACCTTGTAACAAAGTTCAACGAAGGTTTTAAGCAATTCGACGAGAATGATCCTCGGTATGTAAAAGCCTGGAAAAACGCTGTCGATAGGTTGATCCCTTACAATAAACCGTTCGAGATAAACACAGGGGCTATCTCGAGAGGATACAGAACGACTCCCTATCCATCCCTGCCTATCTTACGGTATATAAAAGAAAAAGGCGGAAGCTTTATTATGTCAAGCGACAGCCACAGCGCAGAGAATATTTGTTTCGAATTTGACAAATGGGAAAAACTTTTATAAAATAAAAACAAAAAGCGAGGTATATCATTATGAATTATGTTTATTGCAGAAATTGCGGAAATCCCCTCCCCGCCGATTCAAATTATTGTAACAAATGCGGTGCACGAAACGACGTGCCCACACCCTCAACTCCCTACGTACAGCAGCCTCAGCAAGTTCCCTATTACGTCGTTGTAAACAAACCCAAGGTTCCCGGAAGAGGAATGGGAATCACTGCCCTTGTACTCGGTATATGCGGTCTTGTATACAGTTTTATTATGTTTACTTCAGCTTTGGATTTTAGTTTTAAATCCGGTATGATTCCGTCTATTATGATGTTTTTAGCCGTTGACATTCTTGCAATATCATTCGCAGGAGTTGCGCTCAGCAAAGGTTATAGAAAAACGAAAACCTACTGGGGATTGACTCTCGGTATTATCGGTGCCGTATTTGCGTTCCTCGCAATGATCGTATAAATCAATTAAGGAGAGTATAAAATGTTTAATAACGTAGGCAGAAAGATCAAAACGTTAGCAGTAACCTTTTTTGTAATTGGAATTATTTTTATTGGTATTGGTTTTATTGGAGCGTTGGCTTCGGCAGCTGAATTGGGCGGAGTTATAGGGCTGAGTATGATGATCCTCTCCCTTGTTATTTTCGCTATTGGATTCTTTTTTATGTGGATGGGCGCGATCTATATTTACGCGTATGGTGAATTAGTTGAGAATACCCAAAAAATTGCTGACAACACACACAATATCGTTTTAATGCTCGAAGAACAATTTTATCCGCAACAAAATAATTTTCAGAATAATAACGCCGGATTTTATAACTCAAATGATTTTACATACCAGCCTCCATTCCAGACAACTCCTGTGGCGGAGCAAACAGTTTCTAAAACAGTATGTATAAACTGCGGAGCAATAATCGGCGATAAAAAGTTCTGTCCCGTGTGTGGAACTGCAAGAAATGCAACCTCGAGCGATTATTAAAATTACAACAAAAAAACGGCTTATTTTAAGCCGTTTTTTTATTTAACAAAATCGAATTCAAAATCATACATACTGACAGTGTCTCCGTCCTTTACGCCTTTGGCTTCAAGTTTTTCGAAAACACCTGCATTTTTAAGAACCTTCTGGAAGTACATAAGGGATTCGTAATCGTCAAAATTAATTGATCCCATAAGCTTGTATATCCAATCAGCTTCCACAAAATAGGTGCCGTTTACGTTCTTGATAAGTATATCGTGGCCTGACTTATCGGAAGTAAATTCGTCTTCGGGGGTGTAATCAGCCTCATATATAGTGAGAGGAGGCAGATCCTTTAACTTAGTCGCAGTTTTATGCACAAGTTCTTTTACGTTCATGCCTGTCAATGCGGATATGTAGATCAAGTCATATCCGTTATTCTTTGTATATTCCTCGAAGGCATTTTTGTCAAATTCGCCTTCTTCTGACATATCAAACTTGTTCGCTGCGATGATCTGGGGGCGATTTGCGAGATCTTCGCTGTATTCAGCCAATTCAGAGTTTATCTTTTCTATATCATCGATCGGATCTCTTCCGCTCATTCCCGAAACGTCTACGACGTGTATAAGCAGTCTGCACCTATCAATGTGTCTGAGAAAATCATGTCCAAGTCCTGCCCCTTCGGCAGCCCCTTCGATAATTCCGGGAATATCAGCTGCAACGAAGCTGCGCTCTTCACCCGCATCGACCACGCCGAGATTGGGCGAAAGTGTAGTAAATTCATAATTTGCGATTTTTGGTCTCGCGGCGCTTATCTTTGACAAAAGCATCGATTTTCCGACGTTCGGAAAACCTACGAGGCCGACATCTGCAAGCATCTTAAGCTCGAAGACTACTTCTTTTTCTTCGCCTTTGATTCCGCTTTTGGCAAATCTCGGTATCTGGCGTGTGGGTGTCGAAAAATGTCTGTTTCCCCACCCTCCTCTGCCGCCTCTGCACAAAACAAACGGTTCGGAATCGGACATATCTTTGATGATCTTACCGCTTTCAGCATCGCGAATGACCGTACCCGCCGGTACTTTTAGAATCAAATCGTCAGCCGTCTTTCCGTGAAATTTCGACTTCATACCGTCGCCGCCGTTTTCGGCAATAAACTTCTTATGATATTTGTATCTGAGAAGTGTGTTTTCACCCTCATCTATCTCTACGACGACATTGCCGCCGTTTCCTCCGTCGCCGCCGTCAGGCCCGCCGTGTGAAACGTATTTTTCACGTCTGAACGATACGGCTCCGTTTCCTCCGTCGCCGGCTTTGACGTATAATTTAACTTTATCTATTATCATATCTATCACCTACTTGCTGTTATATTCCAAGCATATCTTTAAGCTGTTGTTCATCGATTATTTTTACACCGAGGGTCTGCGCCTTTGTCAATTTGCTTCCTGCATCATCACCTGCGAGAACAAAATCTGTTTTCTTTGAAACAGAGGATGACGTTTTTCCACCGTAGCTTTCGATAAGCGCCCCGGCCTCGTCTCTGGACATAGTCGGCAATTTGCCTGTCAGAACAAACGTCAGACCGTCAAGAATATTACCTTTCGATTCTTCTGCTTCATATTCGGTAGATACTCCGCACTCCTTCAGTCGATCGATAACTTCTCTGTTTTTTTTGCGCGAAAAATAATCGATAATATAATCTGCTGAAATATCTCCTATGTCGTCTATCTCAATAAGTTCTTCCTTTGTCAGTGTATAAAAGGATTCAATTTGTTTATATTTCTTCGCAAGGGCTGTGGCGGCAACTTCACCGACTTGTCTTATACCAAGAGCGTACAGAAGCCTTGCAAGACCCGACTGCTTTGATTTTTCGATCGACTCCAACAGATTGTCCGCCGACTTTTCTCCCATTCGTTCAAGCGAAGCTATATCGCTTTTTTTCAAGAAATAAATGTCCGCTATTCCGTTTATTAAGCCGTTTTTATAAAACAACTCGATTATCTGCGGGCCCATACCGTCGATATTCATTGCGCTCTTTGATGCAAAATGCTCTATGTTTCGCAAAAGCTGTGCCGGACACTCGGGATTCGTGCATCTGTGGTCGGCTTCCGATTCTTCGTGAAAAACATTCTCTCCGCAAGATGGACATTTTTTTGGCATTTCATAAACTTCGGAATCGTGTTTTCGTTTGTCAACGTTCACCCTGTCGACCTCGGGAATTATGTCTCCCGCTTTATGGACAAAGACAGTATCGCCTATTCTGATGTCCTTTTCACGAATATAATTTAAATTATGCAACGTTGCACGGCTGACGGTTGAACCTGCAAGTTTGACGGGTTCAAGCACTGCGTTCGGGGTCAGAACGCCCGTTCTGCCGACTTGAATTACTATATCAAGAAGTTTTGTTTCTTTTTCTTCGGGCGGATACTTATATGCAACTGCCCATTTTGGTCGTCCGCCGACTTCGCCGAGTTCGGCACGCACATCTATATTATCTGCCTTTACTACAGCTCCGTCAATATCAAAAGAAAGATCGTCTCTTATATTGCCGATTAGAGTGATGTGGTCCTCGATAGTCTTTATCTCATCGCTTGTAATAGTGTATGGCAATACCTTAAAACCGAGTTCTTTCAAAAATGCCAACGACTCGGAGTGGGACGAAAATATCTTATCAGCTTTTTGAACGTTAAATACAAATATATCGAGCATTCTCTGTGCCGTGATTTTTGAATCAAGCTGGCGAAGCGAACCCGCAGCCGCATTTCTCGGATTGGCAAAACGATCTTTTTCATTTCTGGAAGCGTTGATCTTTTCAAAGGCTTCTCTCGGCATAAATACCTCGCCGCGAACTTCAAGATGCCCTTTATAATCAATTGAAAGCGGAATGGATCTTATGGTTTTAAGATTGGAAGTAACGTCCTCGCCGACTAAACCGTCCCCCCTTGTAGCTCCTCTGACAAAAACACCGTTGTCGTAAACAAGCGATACAGAAAGTCCGTCTATTTTCGGTTCAACAGAATAAACAAGTTTATCATTTTTATCTAAAAATCTTTCAAGCTCATCATACGAGAAAACATCTGTTAAGCTGCCCATAGGGACGTCGTGCTTAACTTTTTCGAATTTGTCTAAAGCAGAGCCCCCCACTCTTTGTGTAGGAGAATTTTCGGACTTTAGATCAGGATGTTCGTTTTCTATATCTTCGAGTTCCCTGAAAAGCATATCGTACTCATAATCGGATATCTCGGGGTTATCTTCTACGTAATATTTACGGCTGTGATATTCCAACGTTTTACGCAAATATTCAACTCTTTCCTCGAGTCTGTTCATAATATTAATTAACCCCTCCTGTTTTAATCGATAAATAAGGTGAAATATCATTAACAAATATAATTATACGCCTGTTTTGCG
This sequence comes from Eubacteriales bacterium, assembly GCA_045580755.1. GTDB lineage: Bacteria > Bacillota > Clostridia > Oscillospirales > CAG-272 > RGIG1995. The sequence goes on from JAZNOI010000097.1 coordinate 48,982, forward strand.
TTGACAATGCAAAAATAATCTGTTATAATAATACCATAAAGTAACTCAATTTGCAATAATTATTACAAAGAAAGAGGCGTTTTATAATGAAAACAAAAGCAGTCAGACTTTATGGCGTAAACGACTTGCGTCTTGAAGAATTTGAATTACCTAAAATCAAGGATGATGAGGTTCTTGTTGAGATAGTTTCGGACAGTATTTGTATGTCGTCGTACAAAGCTGCTATTCAGGGCGCTAACCACAAGAGAGTCCCTAACGACGTTGCTGAAAATCCTATTATTATCGGTCATGAATTCTGCGGAAAGATCGTTGAGGTCGGCTCCAAATGGGCAGATAAATATAAAGCAGGCGATAAATTTACAATTCAGCCCGCTATCAACTACCAGGGCAAGCTTGATGCTCCCGGCTATTCTTATCAGTACTGCGGCGGTGCATCCCAGTACGTTATTCTTCCTCATGAAGTAATGGAAATGGATTGTCTCCTTCCCTACGAAGGCGAAGCATATTTCTACGGTTCGCTGGCTGAGCCCATGTCTTGTATTATCGGCGCATACCACGCTCAGTATCATACGACAAACGGCGTCTACGTTCACGATATGGGAATCAAAAAAGGCGGAAAGCTTGCTATAATGGCAGGTGCAGGACCTATGGGCATGGGCGCTATAGACTATGCCATCCACGTTGACCCCCGTCCTTCTTTGGTCGTTGTAACAGATATTGATACAGCAAGACTCAACAGAGCTGCTGAGATCATCACTGTCGAAGATGCCGCTAAAAACGGTGTTAAACTCGTATACGTTAACACAAACGAATGCGAAGATGCCGACGCATATCTTATGGAACTCACAGGTGGAACAGGATTTGACGATATATTCGTATTCGCTCCCGTTAAACCCGTCGTTGAAATGGGCGACAGACTTCTCGGCAGAGACGGTTGCTTGAACTTCTTTGCAGGCCCCGTTGATCCTAAATTCTCCGCTAATTTCAACTTCTATAACGTTCACTACACCTCAACACACATTGTTGGTACGAGCGGCGGAAACACTGATGATATGAATGAATCCAACACGCTTGCTCATCAGGGTATTATCGATCCCTCGTGCATGATCACACACATCGGCGGTCTTGATGCTGTTGTAGAAACGACTCTCAATCTTCCTAAGATCCCCGGAGCAAAGAAGCTTATTTACACACATAAATCTATGCCTCTCGTTGCTCTTGCCGATTTTGCTGAACTCGGAAAGAACGATCCCTTCTATGCCGATCTTGCCAAGATCATCTCGGGTAACAACGGTCTCTGGTGTGCCGAAGCTGAAAAATACGTTCTTGAAAACGCAAAGAACATATAACAAACACAATTTAAGGACACGTTTAAAACGTGTCCTTTGTTTTGTTTAAAAATAAAAACGCCGACATATAATAATATATCGGCGTATATTTTATTTCAGATAAGCTTCAACTCTGTTGATCTTGAAACCCTTTTCGGAAAAATTCTTTTCGTATTCGGTCATTATATTCTCGGAAGCATATTCGCTGTTATGAAGATCATAAGTAAGATTTTTTAAGACCCAATTATCCTCTCTGAATTGTTCGAGCGAGAATTCAAACAAACCTATATTGTCGGTTTTAAAAAATATCGCGCCGTCGGGCTTCAAGATCTGTCTGTAAACGTCGAGAAAAGTTTTGTACGTTAATCTGCGTTTATAATGTTTGGCTTTGGGCCAAGGGTCGGAAAAATTCAAATATATTCTGTCGATTGAATGTTCTCCGAACATTTCGGCAAGTTCTTTTGCATCACAGATTATGTAATTGATATTATCTACGTTGTTTTCCTTAGCTTTTTCGGCAGCCAATAATATAACGTCGGGGACTTTCTCGACCGCATAGTAATTTATATCAGGGTTTTTTATAGCGTTTTCGACTATAAACTTCCCTTTTCCGCATCCTATTTCAAGATATGTTTTTTTATTGCTCTCAAGCTTCGGCGCCTTGGTAAATATATCCGATACAGCTTCAAGTCGTTCTGCGCCGTGTTTCTTTTTTCTTGCTCTCATATAGGCCTCTTTTTAAGTAAAAAATCAGAAATGTATAACATAAATAATTAACTACAAAGTATTAAAGGTTGTTGCAATTTTTGAAATATA